>CACYMI010000028.1 GCA_902775385.1 uncultured Bacteroidales bacterium | reverse complement strand
TTCCTTCTCGTCGACCATCTTTTCCCATTCCTTATATTTCTTGTAGCTGCCCAGACGAGTGGCCAACTGCAGATTGGCAATTGTCTCTGGGTTCCAAGCATGCTTGATACCGTCCTTACGCCATGCAAACTGACCATTGTTGGGAAGGAACTCGTTGATTTCCGCAGGCTTGAATGCCTCGTCGTGCAGACGGATAGCGTCGCGGGCGATCTCCTTCAGTCCAATACCGCCAATGGTGCTCATCTCTGTGCCGAAGTAACGTTTCAACAGGTCTTCGCTCAGTCCGATGCTCTCGAATATCTTGGCGCCGCGATAACTGCGGATGGTGCTGATACCCATCTTGCTCATAATCTTCTTCAGGCCTTTGTCGACAGCCTTGATATAATGAGCCTCGGCCGTTGCATAATCCTCCTGAATCTTGTGCTTCTTCACCAGGTCGTCCAGCACGGCAAAGGTCATGTAAGGACAGATGGCGCTGGCACCGTAACCCAAAAGAAGGGCTGCGTGCATAACCTCGCGTATCTCGCCGCTTTCTACAATAAGGGCGGTCTGTACACGCTTGCCTACACCAATAAGGTAATGGTGAACGGCAGAAACGGCCAACAACGAGGGGATAGCTGCGTGTTTGCTGTCGATGTCTCTATCAGAGAGGATGATGTAGTTTACACCCTCGTCCACACTGGCTTCTGCCTCTTTACAAAGGTCGTCGATAGCCTGACGAAGACCGCTCTCGCCCTTCTTTATGTCGAACAGCATGGACAGTTTCTTCGTATTGAAACCCTTATAGCGGATATTACATAATATATCCAACTGTGTATTCGTCAGCACGGGCTGTGGCAGACGAACCATCTTGCAGTTGCTGGCATCGGGGGTCAGGATGTTGGTTCCTACAGCACCGATGTACTCTGTAAGGCTCATCACCAGTTCCTCGCGGATGGGGTCGATGGCCGGGTTGGTGACCTGCGCGAACTGCTGACGGAAATAGTTGAAGAACACCTGCGGACGGTCGCTGATGACAGCCAGGGGCGTGTCATTACCCATGGCGGCTACGGGTTCCTGTCCGGCGGTGGCCATGGGGATGATGGTTTTGTCTATGTCTTCCTGACCGTATCCGAACTCTACGAGCTTGCGTTCCAGGTTCTCCACGGAGTTCTCTACGTGACGACCGCTCTTCAGCTTCTCCAGCTGGATACGGTTGGTGCTCAGCCATTCGCGATAGGGGTGTGCCTTGGCCAGTTTTTCCTTAATCTCGCCATCGTAGTATATCTTGCCTTCCTGAGTGTCTATGAGCAGAATCTTACCGGGCTGCAGGCGTCCCTTGCTTACCACATCTCCGGGCTCGAAGTCCATGACGCCCACCTCGGAGGCTACCACAATCATGCCGCTCTTGGTGATGGTGTAACGACTGGGACGAAGACCGTTTCTGTCCAACATACCACCTGCATAACGTCCGTCGGAGAATAGCAGGGCGGCAGGGCCGTCCCAAGGCTCCATCAGGATGGAGTGATATTCGTAGAAGGCCTTCAGGTCCTCGCTGATGGGATTCTTGTCGTTGAAGCTCTCGGGAACCAGGATGGCCATTGCCTGAGGTAATGAGAGTCCGCTCATCATCAGGAACTCGAATACGTTATCGAGACTGGCAGAGTCGCTCATGCCTTCCTGAACAATGGGACGGAGGTCCTTGATGTCTCCTAAAGCCTCGCTGCTGAGTACACTTTCGCGTGCCTTCATCCAACCGCGATTACCACGGATGGTGTTGATCTCACCATTGTGGGCCAACAGGCGGAAGGGCTGGGCCAGTTTCCACTTGGGGAAGGTGTTGGTTGAGAAACGTGAGTGTACCAGGGCCAATCCGCTGGTAAAGTAGGGATTGGAGAGGTCGGTGAAATAGCGTCTGAGCTGTCCGCTGGTGAGCATTCCTTTGTAGATAATGTTCTTGTTGGAAAGTGAACAGATGTAGAAATCCTCGTTTGTGATTCTGTTTTCAATGTGCTTTCTTACCTTGTAGAGGATACTGTCAAAGTTTCCTGCTTTGTCCTCAGATACGCCAGTCACAAATATTTGTTTGATTTCGGGCTCTACCTCGCGGGCAGCTGCTCCCAATGCTTCGGGGCATGTGGGAACGGAACGCATGTGCATCAACTGCAAACCCTCGCGTTCTATCTCCTCAATCATTACGGCCAGGATCTCTTGTTGTGCCTTCTCGTCTTTGGGAAGGAATGCCAATCCTGTTCCGTAGCGACCCTTTTCGGGTACGGGTATGCCCTGTAACAGAATAAACTCGTGGGGTATCTGTACCATGATGCCGGCACCGTCGCCGGTTTTGTCGCGTGTCTCGGCTCCACGGTGCTCCATGTTCTCCAGCACTTTCAGTGCGTTGTCCACCAGCTCATGGCTCTTGCCGCCGTGGATGTTTACTACCATGCCTACGCCGCAGGCGTCGTGCTCGTAGGCTTCGTTGTACAATCCTTTCTGTCTCATATGATTTACGTCCTTTTCTTTTTTTTTACAGTCTGTTGGTTATACGGCGAATTGCCTTTTCTGTGTTCTCATGGGTGCCGAAGGCGGTCAGTCTTACATACCCTTCTCCGCTAGGGCCGAAGCCGGCTCCGGGTGTGCATACTACGTGGGCATTCTGGAGCATCCAGTCAAAGAAGCCCCATGAGCTCCCCTCGCCAACGGGGGTGAGGCCAGGCACTTTTACCCATAGATAGGGGGCGTCTGTTCCGCCATAAACGGTGAATCCTATATCGGTCAATGCCTCGCGCATCAATCGCGCATTCTGCATGTAGTAGTCGATGGTGGCACGGATCTGCTGCTTGCCTTCAGGGGTATAGATGGCCTCGGCAGCCCGCTGGCTGAGGTAGCTGGTGCCGTTGAACTTGGTGCTCTGACGGCGGCTCCAGAGTGCATTAAGTGATACAGTTCCCGCTAAATCATATTTTTCACTTTTCACTCCTTCACTTTTCACTCCTTTGGGTACGATGGTGTAGCCGCAGCGGATACCTGTAAACCCGGCAGTCTTGCTGTAGCTATGGAACTCCACGGCACACTCCTTGGCACCGGGTATCTCGTAGATGCTGTGCGGTACATCTTCGCTTTGGATAAAAGCCTCGTAGGCAGCATCGTAGAAGATGATCGCGCCGCTCTGGAGTGCATAGTCCACCCATTTCCTCAGCTGCTCCTTGGTGAGTGTTGTTCCGGTGGGGTTATTGGGATAGCACAGGTAGATGACGTCCACGTGCTCTGCGGGCAGCTCTGGCACAAAACCGTTCTCTGCCGTGCAGGGCAGCTTTACGATACGCCGGCCTGCCATCACATTGGAATCCACATAGACGGGATAGACGGGGTCTGTGACCGCTACTACGCAGTCCTCAGCCAGCAGTTCCTGAAAGTTGCCGGTGTCGCTCTTGGCTCCGTCGCTGACGAAGACCTCGTCGGCATCGATGTCTATGCCGCGGGAACGGTAGTCGTTCTCTACAATGGCATTGCGCAGGAAGTCATATCCCCGCTCGGGACCGTACCCGCGGAAGGTGGCGGCAACTGCCATCTCGTCGGCTGCCTTGTGCAAGGCTTCCACAACTACCGGACAGAGCGGCTGTGTTACGTCGCCAATGCCTAAGCTTATGACATCCGCCTGGGGATTCTCTGCCTTGAAGGCCTGTACCTTCCTGGCAATCTCGGCAAACAGATAGTTGCCCGATAATTCTGTATAATGCTTGTTTATCTTCATAATCTTAATTATTCACTCTTGACCTGCGGTCGAGCCTGCTCACGCTCGGGAAAGTTGAAGCAAGCTTCACTCTCCTCTCGCTTAATCGCAGCCTTCACTCATGACTTTCTATCTCTCCTTCAAACACGAACTCGGCCGGACCTGTCATATACACATGGTTGTCGGCCTCGTTCCATTCTATCTCCAGGGTGCCGCCGTCCATGATGATACGGCTCTTGCGTCCTGCCCGTCCTGTCTTGCAGGCGGCTACTGCCGTGGCGCAGGCGCCTGTTCCGCAGGCTTGGGTGATACCACTGCCGCGTTCCCAGACGCGCACCCGAATGCCTTCAGGACGCAAATCGGCAAATTCGATGTTGGCGCGCTGGGGAAACGCGTTGTGGTGTTCTAATTCTTTTCCTGATGTCTCAACGGCATCTACGTCATCGGTGAAGATTACGTAGTGAGGATTGCCCATGCTGACAAACAGAGCCTCAGTATGGGGGGCGATGGGGGCGTAGGCCGGGTTGAACTGGCTTTCGTCCTGGAAAACGGGCTCGCCCATGTCAACGGTTACGCTCTCAACAATCTCATTGACAATATGGAGGTGAAGTATTTTAATTCCGGACATGGTCAATAGCCTTATTGCTGTTTCTTTGCAACCATCCCCCTCCATTACAGGGAGGGGCCAGGGGTGGGTCCTTTCGTACAGGTATTTGCCGATGCAACGGCTGGCATTGCCGCACATCATGGCCTCTGAGCCGTCGGCATTGAAGATGCGCATGGTGAAGTCGGCTTCGGGCATCCTGGATCGTCCGATCAGTACCAGTCCGTCTGAGCCGATGCCTTTGTGGCGGTCGCTCCAGAGGCGGGCGGCAGCGGCAGGGTCCTTTATATTATATAAGGTACTGTCAACGTAGATGTAGTCGTTGCCTGCCCCATGCATTTTGGTAAAACGGATTTTATCTTTCATTTTGCGAATGAATCTTTCTTCTTTGTTGTCACTTTGCTTATTTCTGACACAAAGGTATTGCTTTTAGGCAGATTAATTGATATTTTTGTTTCAAAAAGATGTCTTAACTGTTGTTTTTATTGACATACATCAATTGTTGTTGTCTTGGATGCGTCTTTTTGCAATAAAAATTTGGCCGATAGCAACATTTTGCCATACCTTTGCACCGAAAACATTGCAATGTGACACACAGGACGCTCATTTATTAACATTATTAATCTTCGAAAAAAACAGATGTCTTATGAAAAAGATTGAAGCGATTATCCGAAAGACAAAGTTTGAGGATGTCAAGGAGGCGTTGTTGTCCTCTGACATTGACTGGTTTGAGTACCATGACGTGCATGGCATTGGCCAGAGCCGCCAGGAGCGTATCTACCGTGGTGTCCAGTATTCTACTGACGTTATTGAGCGTGTGGCTATCAGTATTGTGTGCCGCGAACAGTTTGTGGATTCTACCATTAAGGTGATTATCCGGACGGCGCATACCGGAGAGGTTGGCGACGGACGTATCTTCGTGAGTGATATGATTGATACCTGGAGCATCCGTACGGGTGAGCATGGTGATGTTGTTTTACGTGATAAAAAATGATGATTATGGATAGTTTGTCTTTATCTTTAGATACGGTATGGATGTTGTTGGCTGCGATGCTGGTGTTTTTCATGCAGCCGGGTTTTGCCCTTTGTGAGGCTGGTTTTACGCGCAGTAAGAATACGGTGAACATCCTGTTTAAGAATTTTGTGGATTTTATGTTCGGCTCCTTGCTGTTCTGGCTGGTGGGCTTCGGACTTATGTTCGGAAGTGATGTGCTGGGAGGCTTTGTGGGTCTGCCCAACTGGGGCGACCTCTCTTTCTACAAGGGAGACCTGCCCGTAGAGGGTTTCCTGATCTTTGAAACGGTGTTCTGTGCTACCAGTGCTACGATTGTGAGCGGTGCCATGGCCGAGCGTACCAAGTTCTCGATGTACGTTATTTACAGCGCCATTATCTCTCTGCTGATTTATCCCATCGAGGGTCACTGGACCTGGGGCGGCGGCTGGCTTTGCAACGATGCTGCCGACGGTTTCATGATGACAACCTTCGGAGATGTGTTTCATGACTTTGCGGGCTCTGCCATTGTGCATAGTGTGGGCGGCGTGCTGGCGCTGATAGGTGCTATTGTGCTGGGTGCCCGTAGGGGTAAGTACGGTAAGGATGGTAAGAGCAGGGCTATCCCCGGTCACTCTCTGACGCTGGCTGCGCTGGGTGTGTTTATCCTGTGGATGGGATGGTTCGGTTTCAATCCCGGTTCTCAGCTGGCTGCCTCTGGTGCCGTTAACCGTACGGCTATCTGCCATGTGTTCCTGACAACGAACCTGGCTGCCGCAGCTGGTGGCTGTGCTACGATGTTCCTGACCTGGCTCAGGTATAAGAAGCCTTCGTTCTCCCTGACATTGAACGGTGTGCTGGCCGGATTGGTAGGTGTTACGGCCGGCTGTGACCTGGTGTCTCCGCTGGGTGCCGTGATTATCGGCCTGGTTTGCGGAACGGTGCTGGTATTCTCTATTGAGTTTATTGATCACCGTTTGCACATCGATGACCCTGTGGGCGCAAGCTCGGTTCATGGTGTGTGCGGTATCTTGGGTACGCTGATGACGGGTTTGCTCTCCACCAGCAACGGTGCTCTGTATGGTCATGGCTGGGGCTTCTTCGGGGCCGAGTGCTTTGGCATTCTGATGATTGACCTGTGGGCTGCTGCCTGCGGTATCGTCCTCTTCTTTGCCATTAAGAAGATTCACGGCTTGCGCGTTCCTGCCCGTATCGAGGATGAGGGCCTGGATGTTTACGAGCATGGCGAGTTGTGCTATAATTAAGTGAAGAGTGAAAGAGTGAAAAGTGAAAAATATAAGTTTGCTAACCTCTAACCTCTAACCCCCTAAATTCTTCCTCTCCCACGGGAGGGGGCCGGGGTGAGGCTCTTGTTTATTAATCATTTAAAGATTTTTTTATGAAAACTATATCTAAAGTAGGCTCTATTGTCATAGGGCTAGTGACCATATTATCTGTATCAACACCTCTTTGTGCCCAGGATAAAGTAGAGGCAAACTTGGGCGTTGACCTCGTAAACCAGTACATCTGGCGTGGCCAGGACTTAGGGAATGTGTCGTTACAGCCGACCCTTGGTGTATCGTGGAAAGGCCTGAGCTTATCGGCTTGGGGAAGTGTAGGCATTACCCGTGCCGAGGATACCAAGGAGTTGGATATTACCCTCAGCTATAGTACAAAAGGCTTTACGGTAGGTCTGACCGATTACTGGTTCTCTAACGGCAGCTACTTCCAGTATAAATCGGGTAAGACCACCCATATCTGGGAAGGATTCGTGGGGTATGACTTCAAGTACTTTACTGCCACATGGTACACCAACTTTGCCGGCGACGATGGTCTGAACAACAGCCTGAACCGGGCTTACAGCAGCTATATCGAACTGAAAGCGCCCTTCCGCCTGGCTAAGTTGGATTGGGAGGGTAGCGTAGGCATTGTGCCCTGGGCCACTACCATATACGGTACCACCGGCTTTGCCTGCACCAGTGTAGGGCTGAAGGCTACCAAGGACTTTGTTATTAAGGAGAAGTACCACCTGCCCATCTTCGTTGGCCTCAACGCCAACCCGGACAGCGGCAAGATGTACCTGCTCTGCGGCCTTGGTTTTCATCTGTAAGAGGGGGCCGGTTCATTCTCATGTGCGTTCGTGGTGTTCTTTTTGTTCGATAATTGAAAAATAATTATCTTTTTGCTTTGGATAATTTGGATGAATTGTCAAAAAGATATATCTTTGCAGCAAAAACAAGCAAAAAGGCAAAAACGCACAAGAGAATGGATACAAAGTACATCTTCGTTACAGGCGGCGTGGTTTCCTCATTGGGAAAAGGCATCATCTCAGCCAGCATCGGCAAGTTGCTGCAGGCGCGCGGCTACAAAGTGACTATACAGAAGTTTGACCCCTACATTAACATTGACCCGGGAACCCTGAATCCTTACGAGCACGGTGAGTGTTATGTTACGGAGGATGGCATGGAGACGGACCTGGACCTGGGGCATTACGAGCGCTTTACCGGCATCCGGACTACGCGGCATAACAGCATCACTACGGGGCGTATCTACAAGACGGTGATTGACCGTGAGCGCCATGGTGATTATCTGGGCAAGACGATCCAGGTGGTTCCGCACATCACGGATGAGATCAAGAGGCGGATGCTGCGAGCTCCCCTCAATCCCCCCAAAGGAGAGGGCAACGGTTTTGATTCTCCCCTCCCCTTGGAGAATCCGGGTGAGGCTTTTGACTTCGTGATTACTGAGGTGGGCGGTACCATCGGTGACATTGAGAGTGCTCCGTTCATGGAGGCTATCCGTCAGCTCAGATGGCAATTGGGCAGAGATGCCGTTTGCGTACACCTTACGTACGTACCTTATCTTAAAGCAGCTGATGAACTGAAGACCAAACCTACACAGCATTCGGTAAAGGAGTTGCAGGGGATGGGTATCCAGCCCGACATTCTTGTCCTTAGGACGGAACGCCACCTTGACGACTCTATGCGTCTGAAGGTGGCTTCTTTTTGTAATGTGGACCTGGAGTGCGTGGTGCAGAGCGAGGATATGCCCAGCATCTATGAGGTGCCGGTGAGTATGCAGCGCCAGGGACTGGATGCCGCCATCCTGAGGAAGATTGGCATTCCCGTGGGCGAGACGCCTGCTATGCAGCCATGGCATACGTTCCTGCAGAAGCAGCGTAATGCCACCCGTGAGGTGCACATCGGGCTGGTGGGCAAGTATGACCTGCAGGATGCCTACAAGAGTATCCGCGAGAGTCTGAACCTGGCCGGTATCTATAATGATGTGAAGGCTAAGCTGCACTTCGTGAACAGCGAGGAGATTACCACGGAGAATGTGGCAGGGAAATTGGAAGGTCTGCAGGGTATTGTGGTTTGCCCCGGCTTTGGCCAGCGCGGTATAGAGGGAAAGATCATCGCAGCGGAATATACACGTAACAATGATATTCCTACCTTCGGCATTTGCCTGGGTATGCAGATGATGGTGATAGAGTTTGCCCGCAACGTGCTGGGGTACAAGGATGCCAACAGTGCCGAGATGGATGACAGGACTCCGCACAACGTTATTGATATGATGGAGGAGCAGAAGACCATCACGCAGATGGGCGGCACCATGCGACTGGGAGCCTATGAGTGTGAACTGAAAGAAGGGAGCAGGGCGGCAGAAGCCTATGGTGCGGTAGCAGATTCTTCACTTATGATAAAGGAGCGGCACCGCCACCGTTATGAGTTCAATAACAAATATAGGGAGGAGTATGAGGCCAAGGGTATGAAGTGCGTGGGAGTCAATCCTGCTGCCAACCTGGTGGAGATTGTGGAGATTCCGGAGAAAAAGTGGTACATAGGGGCGCAGTTCCATCCTGAGTATTCATCTACGGTACTGAATCCACATCCCTTGTTTATGAGTTTTGTGAAAGCGTGTTTGGAAAAATGATAATTCTTCATTCTTCACTCTTCATTCTTCATTTATAATATATGGAACAACTGAAGCATGAGTGCGGTGTGGCATTGGTTCGCCTCCTGAAACCGCAGAGCTATTATACGCAGAAGTACGGAACGCAGTCGTACGGTCTGAACAAACTCTATCTGATGATGGAGAAACAGCATAACCGCGGCCAGGAAGGTGCGGGTATTGCCTGTGTGAATATGGATGCCGCCGTGGGTACGGAATATATGTTGCGTGAGAAGGCGCTGGGCAAGGATGCCATTACAGAGATTTTCGACCGCATAACACCCGAGTGGACCGAGGCCCAATTATACATGGGCCACCTCCGTTACTCCACCACAGGCAAGAGCGGTCTGCAGTACGTGCATCCCTTCCTGCGCCGTAACAACTGGCGGGCCAAAAACCTGTGCCTGTGCGGCAACTTCAACATGACCAACATCGATGAGATATTCGACAAGATTGTCCAACAGGGCCAGTCACCACGTATCTATAGTGATTCCTATATCACCCTGGAGCTGATGGGACACCGTCTGGACCGTGAGGTGGAGCGCTGCTATGCTGAGGCTAAGGAGAAGGGATTGGAGAACAGGGCTGTGACACGGTACATTGAGGACAACGTGCAGATGGCCAATGTGCTGCGCACCACGATGTCCGACTATGACGGCGGCTATGTGATGTGCGGCATGACGGGCTCAGGCGAGATGTTTGCCATGCGCGATCCCTGGGGCATCCGTCCGGCTTTCTACTATATGGATGATGAGGTGATGGCATTGGCCAGCGAGCGGGCTGTGCTGCAGACGACCTTTGACTTGCAGGTGGATGATGTGCGGGAACTGCCGGCCGGCAAGGCGCTGATTGTGCATAAGGACGGCTCCTCCTGTCTGGAAACCATCCTGGAGGCCAAAGAGCAGGCGCGCTGCTCGTTCGAGCGAATATATTTCAGCCGAGGTTCCGACCGTGACATCTACCGTGAGCGCAAGCAGTTGGGTCAGCAGCTGACGGAGCCTATCCTGAAAGCCATCGGCGGGGAAACGGACCACAGCGTTTTCTCCTTCATTCCCAATACGGCCGAGGTTGCCTTCTACGGTATGGTGGAAGGTCTGCGCAACAAGGGACTGAATGTCCGAAGCGAGAAGGTGGCCTGGAAGGATATTAAGCTGCGTACGTTTGCACGTCTATGATATCACCTACGGCTCCCTGGAGCCTGATGTTGACAATCTGGTAATCATTGACGACAGCATTGTCCGCGGCACTACGCTTAGGGAGAGCATCTTCAAGATTCTGGACCGTTTGCACCCCAGGAAGATTGTGATGGTAAGCAGCTCGCCCCAGATTCGCTACCCCGATTATTATGGTATAGATATGGCCCGACTGGAGGAGTTCATAGCCTTCCGTGCTACCATAGCCTTGCTGACAGAGCGCGGCCTGTGGCAGTTGGTTAGCGATACCTACGAGGCATGCTATGCGGAACTGCGCAAGCCGAAAGCGGAACAACGCAATTGTGTCTGTGGCCTGTATAAGCCTTTCACGGTGGATGACATCAACCGCAAGATGGCAGAGATGCTGCGTCCTGTAGGTATGCAGGCACCGGTGGAATTCGTCTTCCAGACCATAGAGGGGCTGCATGCAGCCTGTCCCGAACATCAGGGCGACTGGTATTTTACCGGTCAGTACCCAACTCCCGGCGGCAATAAGCTGGTGAATGAGGCTTTCGTAAATTACGTTGAACAGAATTTAAAGCTACGAAAATAAGAATATGAAGAGAGAAGCAAGATTGATATTGGATAACGGAACGGTATACAGCGGCTGGTCGTTCGGTGCCGAGGTGAATACTGTAGGCGAGGTGGTTTTCAATACAGCTATGATGGGTTTCCGCTGATAGGTAACTATGGCGTGCCAAGCACGGGTATTGGCGCAGACGGTCTGCCCTTGTTTATGGAGAGTGACCGTATTCACCCTAAGGGTTTGATTGTTGCCGACTATAGCGGGGAATATAGTCACTGGAATGCCAAGGAGTCGCTCAGCAGCTGGCTGAAGCGTGAGGGCATCCCTGCCATCTCTGGCATTGATACCCGCCGTCTCACCAAGCTGTTGCGTGAGCACGGTGTGATGAGGGGCAGAATCTGCCTCACCCCTAACCCCTCTCCCGTGGGCGAGGGGAACATCGTGGGCGAGGGGAGCGATAACCTGAATGAAGATTACGGTTCCGTCAACTGGGTGGAGAAGGTAAGTTGCAAGGAGGTTATCACCTATAAGCCCGGCAACTCTCAACCCTCAACTCTCAACTCTCAACTAAAGAAGGTAGTCTTAGTGGATTGCGGCGTAAAGGCCAATATCATCCGTTGCCTGCTCAGGAGAGGTGTGGAGGTTATCCGTGTGCCCTGGGACTACGACTTCAATGAGCTGGAGTTCGACGGTCTCTTCCTGGCCAACGGTCCCGGCGACCCTGAGCAATGCGGCAAGACCGTGGAACACATCCGTACCTTCCTGAACAATAAAGAGGTGAAGCCCCTGATGGGTATTTGCCTGGGTAACCAGTTGCTGGCCCGTGCTGCCGGTGCCAAGACGTATAAGTTGAAGTACGGTCATCGCAGCCATAACCAGCCGGTTCAGCAGGTGGGCACGACGGAGTGCTACATCACAAGTCAGAATCATGGTTATGCCGTAGATGCCAGCACCCTGCCCGCCGACTGGGAGCCGCTCTTCGTAAATATGAACGACGGCTCTAACGAGGGTGTCCGTCATAAGACAAACCCTTGGTTCTCTGCCCAGTTTCATCCCGAGGCCTGTTCAGCCCCCGGCCCCTCTCCGAAAGGCGAGGGGAGAATATATTCTCAAGGCGAGAGTGTGGCAGAAAAAGAATCGGCTCCCCTCGCCCTCCGGAGAGGGGATGGGGGTGAGGCTGCCACTATTAAGAAGGTTCTCCTCCTGGGTTCTGGTGCCCTGAAGATAGGGCAGGCCGGCGAGTTCGACTATAGCGGCGCACAGGCGCTGAAAGCGCTGAAGGAAGAGGGTGTGGAGAGCGTGCTCATCAATCCCAACATCGCTACCGTTCAGACCAGCGAGGGGGTGGCAGACAAGGTTTACTTTCAGCCTGTAACCCCCGAGTTCGTGGAACGTGTGATTGAGAAGGAACGTCCTGACGGCATCCTGCTCAGTTTCGGTGGGCAGACCGCCCTGAACTGTGGTGTGGAGCTGTACCAGAAAGGTGTTCTGGAGAAATATGGTGTGAAGGTGTTGGGAACACCCGTTCAGGCCATTATAGATACGGAAGACCGCGATCTGTTTGTGAAGAAGCTGGACGAGATTGGCGTAAAGACCATCAAGAGCCAGGCCTGCAACACCCGCGAGGAGGTTCGCCAGGCAGCGGCAGAGCTGGGATATCCTGTCATCCTGCGTGCGGCATACGCACTGGGCGGCTTGGGGTCAGGTTTCTGTGATAACGAGGCTGAGCTGGAGGCTCAGGCAGAGGAGGCCTTCTCCTTCTCGCCTCAGGTGCTGGTAGAGAAATCCCTGAAGGGCTGGAAGGAGATAGAGTACGAAGTGGTTCGCGACCGTTATGACAACTGTATCACCGTCTGCAACATGGAGAACTTCGACCCCCTCGGTATCCATACAGGAGAGAGTATTGTGGTAGCTCCCAGTCAGACCTTGTCTAACAGCGAGTACCATAAGCTGCGCGCCCTTGCCATCAAGATTATCCGCCATATCGGCATTGTAGGCGAGTGTAATGTGCAGTATGCCTTCGATCCCAATTCTGAGGATTACCGTGTCATCGAGGTAAATGCCCGTCTGAGCCGTTCTTCCGCTCTGGCCAGCAAGGCTACGGGTTATCCCCTGGCATTCGTGGCTGCCAAGTTGGGCCTGGGCTATGGCCTGTTCGAGTTGAAGAACTCTGTTACCAAGACTACCAGCGCCTTCTTCGAGCCTGCCCTGGACTATGTGGTATGCAAGATTCCGCGTTGGGACCTTTCCAAGTTTCACGGTGTGAACCATGAGTTGGGCTCCAGTATGAAGAGTGTGGGCGAGGTAATGGCCATCGGCCGTACCTTCGAGGAGTCTGTCCAGAAGGGACTGCGTATGATAGGGCAGGGCATGCACGGCTTTGTGGATAATAAGGCGCAGCACGTGACCGATGTTCCTGATGCCCTCAAGCATGCCACCGACACCCGTATCTTTGTCATTGCCAAGGCAATGATGATGGGTTATACGGTTGATCAGATTCATGACCTTACCAAGATTGACCGCTGGTTCCTGCAGAAGCTGAAGCATATCATCCGCATCAACGACCGACTGCAGGAGTTCTCGCATCTGTCTGACATGTACACGTTCATGGAGCCGCTGGAGTTGCTGGAGTACATCGAGGAACCTGAGTTTGCCACCTTGTTGCACGAGGCCAAGGTATATGGCTTCTCCGACTTCCAGATTGCCCGAGCCATCGGACTCGGAGAGTGTGATATGAACATGGAGAAGGCCGGCCTCATCATCCGCAAGTGGCGTCAGGATCTTGGCATCAAGCCCTATGTCAATCAGATAGACACAATGGCGGCGGAGTATCCGGCTCAGACCAATTATCTGTATCTTTCTTACGTGTAACGTTAGGGTTTAAGCAAATAACCTGAGAGGTAAAGCACAATCGGAGTTTATTTATTTATAAGGTACAGAAAGTAAATTTGTGACGAAGGGGAGCATTTTGCTTCCCTTCGCTTGTTTCTGACAGGTCGGAAAAGCTGATTCGAGGGTCTGAAGCCAGAAAAAAATGCTGATTTTTGAAAGAAAAATAAAAAAAACTGCATTTTTCTTCCGGGTGTACCGACCTATGGTACAGGCTTCGCCTAACTTTGCATTCGAAAACGTTAAACAATAAAATTATGTGGATAGTATTTACAGTATTCTTTATGCTTTTCCTTTTGTCAAACGAGGAGAAACAGCGTCGTGAGAGTAATAGTGCAGTCAGTAAGGAACAGAACACTCATGAGAATGGTGGGGCAATGGCAGCATGATTGGAAATGAGGAATAATTGATGACCTGAGTCTGCGTGATGTTAAGCCTTCGCTCTGTTCCCATGCCGGCGATGTGATTCAGTATTATAATAAGAATGAAAAGGGGCTCCTTTCTATCTGTTTGCGGATAGAAGGGGCTCTTTTTTTGTCATTATGGCAATGAAGATGCGCGTTCACTTGCTTTATGTTAATAAAATATGCTATTTAGGTGTAAAAATGCATTCGTAAAACTTGGTTGTAATTGCAAAATGTATTAATTTTGCGCTCAAATTATGTAAAACTGTAACATTATGTGTGGAATAGTAGCCATATTTAACATCAGGCAGCAGTCTCATGAACTGCGAGAGAAGGCATTGAAGATGAGTCAGAAGATCCGCCACCGTGGACCTGACTGGAGTGGAATCTATTGTGGCGGCTCGGCCATTCTGGCACACGAGCGCCTGAGTATCGTGGACCCTGAGAGCGGCAGGCAGCCCCTCTATAGCCCCGATAACCGGCAGGTACTGGCCGTTAACGGTGAGATTTATAACCATCAGGAGATTCGTCGCCGCTATGCCGGTCAGTATGAGTTTCAGACGGGCAGCGACTGCGAAGTGGTCCTGGCGCTGTACAAAAGCCTTATCCCCGGCCTCACCCCTAACCCCGGCCTCACCCCTGACCCCTCTCCCGTGGGCGAGGGGAACACTTTGGGCGAGGGGAACTCCGTTGGAGAGGGGAGTTCTGTTACTCATGAGCAAATTTGTGCTATGCTGGAACAGTTGAACGGCATCTTCGCCTTTGCGCTGTACGATGAGGAGCGGGATGCGTTCCTGATTGCCCGTGACCCCATTGGCGTTATACCTTTATATATAGGCTACGACAGTGACGGCACGGTATATGTTGCCAGCGAACTGAAAGCCCTTGAGGGCCAGTGTGAGCGTTACGAGCCCTTCCTGCCGGGCCACTACCTTTGGAGTGAAGATTTAAGAGTGAAGAGTGAAGAATTTGCTTCCGCACAGAGTTTCAGCGCAGATTCTTCACTTGATTCTTCACTCTTCACTCTTCACTCTTCACTTAAACGCTATTACCAGCGCGATTGGTTCAGTTATGATGCTGTGAAGGATAATCCCGCCAGTGTGGAGGCTATCCGCGACGGTCTTACGGCTGCTGTGAAGCGTCAGCTGATGAGTGATGTGCCCTACGGTGTATTGCTCAGTGGCGGTCTGGATTCTAGCGTCATCTCTGCTATTGCCGAGCAGTTCAGTCAGCACCGTATCGAGGACAATTCCCAGACCCGTGCCTACTGGCCCCGTCTGCATAGCTTTGCAGTCGGACTGAAGGGCGCTCCTGATTTGGCCAAGGCCAAGATGGTGGCCGACCATATCGGCACCGTGCACCACGAAATCAACTATACCATCCAAGAGGGCCTGGATGCCATCCGCGACGTTATCTACTATATAGAGACCTACGATGTGACTACCGTCCGCGCTTCCACACCCATGTACCTGCTGGCCCGTGTCATCAAGTCTATGGGCATCAAGATGGTACTCAGCGGTGAGGGTGCCGATGAGATTTTCGGAGGCTACCTCTACTTCCATAAGGCCCCGTCTGCCAAGGACTTTCACGAGGAGACCGTGCGCAAGTTGGGCAAGCTTTACCTCTATGACTGCCTTCGTGCCAACAAGAGCCTGAGTGCCTGGGGTGTAGAGGGACGTGTTCCCTTCCTGGACAAGGAGTTCCTGGACGTAGCCATGCGTACCAACCCGGAAGCCAAGATGTGCGGCCCTAAGAAATCCGGAGAATCCGGCTTTGAGATAGAGAAGCGCATTGTCCGCGAGGCCTTTGCCGACATGCTGCCCTATGAGGTGGCCTGGCGTCAGAAAGAGCAGTTCAGCGATGGCGTAGGCTACAGTTGGATTGACACCCTGAAGCAGATAACCTCCGAGGGAACAAGGAGGAGTATTACTACCGCAGTATCTTTGCCGAGCACTTCCCCAGCGATTCAGCTGCCCGCAGCGTACCCTCAGAGGCCAGCGTAGCCTGCTCTACGGCCATAGCCCTGGAGTGGGACGAGGCTTTCAGGAATATGAACGATCCCAGCGGCCGGGCTGTGAAAGGAGTGCACGAACAGGCCTATTGACGCTGTTTTAGACAATAGGACATGAAAAGAGACATTACGTGCCAGTCTGTCAGGAGAAAATCCGGCAAGATTGGCACGTATGCGTTTTGGCACGGTTGTTGCACTAATGTTAGTGAAAGCCGGAGCGAGAGCAAAGGCAATCAGAAATAACAAAATGTTTAACTAAAATATAACTAGGAGGTATTAATTATGTTACCAGTAATGTTTCAAAACAGTTGGATGCCGACATTGTTTGATGATTTCTTGAACACTGATTTTATGCCTCGTGCCAAGAGTACAGCACCTGCAGTCAATGTCAAGGAGAGTGAGAAAGCCTACACAATGGAACTTGCCGCTCCCGGCATTAAGAAAGAATATTGCCGCGTAGGTATCAATGAGGATGGTAACCTTACCATTGCCATCGAGAATAAGGTTGAGCACAAGCAGGAGGATAAGCATCACCACTATCTGCGCCGCGAGTTCAGCTACTCTAACTACGAACAGGCCTACACGCTGCCCGATGATGTGGAACGCGACAAGATCTCGGCCAAGGTGGAGGACGGTATCCTGACGGTTACCATGCCTAGGATGGCCAAGGAGGAGAAGAAATGCACCAAGGCTATTGAAGTATGCTAATGTGAATGCTGAATGCAAAGATAAAGAGGGGGCTGCACTTTCGGGTGCGGCCCCCTCTTGTTCGTATCCTCATCAGGCCGGCTGATGTACGGATATCCCTATAAAATGTCCCTGATGTCAGAATTTTATATCAGAGAATCAAAACCTTTGCGACAAAAACCATAATCCCTCATAATTTTGCACCAGGTAAATTCAATCATATCTACTGGTATTATGAGCTATAAAACAATATTCAAACTATTCCTGCCCCTGTGTGCGGCATGTATGATGACGGGCTGTCAGGAAAACACTGATGTCAGCAACCGGTATGTATTCAGGGAATATACTATACTGGATTATCTGGAGCAGCACGCTGATACATACGGACAGTACGTAAAGCTATTGCATCAGGTGCCGATGAGCAGAGTCAGCAGGACTTCTGTGGCGCAGATACTCTCGGCACGGGGCAACTATACTGTTTTCGCACCTACCGACGGTGCCGTCCAGGCCTATCTGGATACCCTTGCGGCCAGGAATGTCATCAGTCAGGCCAGCTGGAGCGGGTTCCGTGACAGCACAACGCTTGATTCCATCCGTAAGGTAATCGTATATAACAGCATCATAGACGGCGGCGATGACCTGCGCGCATACGCTACCCAGGACTTCCCCGCAGACAATATGGCTGAGTTTCCGCTTGCCAACATGTATGACCGCAAACTGATAGTAGAATACCCTGCGGACGGAACCGTCAGGATAAACGGCGCCCCCATTCATGAGACGAACCGTGACATCCCGGCCATTAACGGTATCATACACTGTGCTACAGCAGTGGTGGCTCCCAGCAACAATACGCTGGGATATCTGCTCAATGCCATCGTATCGGGCAGGCAGCGTGGTTATTACGTGGCAGCCATGCTGGCAAAGGCAGCGGGTATGCTGGATACCCTCAGTAAATACCGCGATGACGTGTATGAAGACCTGTATGAGCGCGGTATTGTGAAGGATTTCGCGCACACCTCAGGTATCGGCTATACCTATGGCGCCGTGCCCGAACACCGCTACTACGGTTACACCTTCTTTGCCGAGACCGATGACTTCTGGCAGGCTGAGATAGGCAAGGAGGCTACATCCATTACCGTGGAAGATGTATTGGACTACCTCCGTAGGAAGAATATCTATCCTGACGCTACCGATGACAACAACTTCCGCAGCGAGGACAACCTGCTGAACCAGTTCGTCACCTACCACTTCCTGCCCATGCGGCTGGCAGCTAACCGGCTTGTGCTGCACTGGAACGAGAAAGGCTATACTAACAGTAAGCATGTTCCCACGGTAGTCCAGTACGATTATTACACAACGATGGGAAAACGCAGGCTGATGAAATTCCTGGAAAGCGCCGAAAGCGACGGAGTCAGAATTAACCGTTTCCCCTATATCGACAATAGCAGACGGGGAACTTATCACGAGACGGGGTGTGACCCTGATTGTGCTGGCATTCCCGTTAATACCCCCGAGCTGAACGGCGAATTCAACGTGCGCAATGGTATTGTCTATCCCCTGGACCGTCTGTTGGTCTATACTTACGATGTGCGTTCCCGCCTGCAGAGGGAGCGCATCCGCTGGGATATTACTGCCCAGTTCCCCGAATTCATGAATAATGACCTGCGTTTGCAATATTACTACCGTCCTACACGAACGGGCATTCCCACCTCTATCGTTTACCCCTACCTGGCCGACTGCTGGATAGCGGATGACAATTACTTCTTCTATTACAATGGCTACAATGAGGGCATGAAGAATTATCAGGGTGACGAACTGAATATCCGCGGCAATGTGGATGTGACCTTCCGCCTCCCGCCTGTGCCTGCTAAGGGCATTTATGAGCTTCGCTTCAATATACAGAGTGACGGGTACAACCGGGGTATGGTTCAGTTCTACTGGGGGGATGACCGTGACCGTCTGGCTGCAATGGGAATCCCTATGGACATACGCATGAGCGGACTGGAGCGCCGTACCACTGCGGGAACTTTCCCCAGTGGAGTGGGATGGGAGGCAGACACCGAGGATGACGATGCAAATGCCGAGGTGGACAAGAAGATGCGTAACAAAGGGTTCATGAAAGGGGCCGAACTGTACTGCGACGGCGCACAGGGGCTGACTGTAATGGCACGTGCCGATCCCCTTATCATCCGGCGTGTCATCCTGCGTGAGCGGATGGATCCTGACAAGACGTATTACCTGCGTTTCAAGACTGTACTGGATGATCCCACACGCGAATTCTATGTGGATTATCTGGAGTATTGTGCCAAGGAGGTCTATGACAACCCCGAGAGGCCTGAGGACATCTGGTAGCCTTTATTTTCTTGAAAGCTGGCCTCGGAATTCCAGAGGGGTTATATTGTGTCGCTGACGGAATATCTTGTTGAAGTATGCTGCAGAGTCAAAGCCCACCCTGAAGGCAATTTCCTTGCAGGAGAGGTGTGTGTTGGAAAGATAGTCCTTGGCCTTTTCCAGTTTCAGGTTGATGAAATACTGAGCCGGGGAGAATCCCGTATAGTTGCGGAATACCTTTCGGAATTTTGAGTAGCCCATGCCCACCTCCTTTGCCACATCCTCCATGCTAAGGGAACGTGACAGATTCTCCCGCATATATTTCCGGGCCAGATTTATGTAGTCTATATCCGGGTCATCCTTGTATGGCTGCTGCATAGCCTTGGCATATAGGGAACAGACAATTAGGGCCGCAAATCCCGCCAGTTGCTGCTGATGGGCAGGCTTCTCGGTATAGGCAACCTCGAAAGCTTTGTTGAAGGCACTGCAGATAGTGTCACTGATGCCCACTCGTAATACAGGTTGCCGGATATCGAAAAACCGCTGTTCAATAATTCTGTGTGCGAAATCACCAGTGAAGTCAATCCATGCCTCTGTCCATCCCGTCTCCCTGTCCGGAGCGTAGCTATGCCATTCCTCAGGGAATATGACGACGGCATCTCCAGCCCGAAGCCCGGTCCTGGGGCAATGGGCCGTAGTGATCCATCCCCGCCCCTTGATAATGTACAGGATATGGAAGTCATGAAGCACACGCCCCTTTTCAACCTTAAAGATATACTCCTTAGGATGCACGTCATAGGGATAAGATTCTCCCGCAGGTGTCTCCTGGATACCGATGGTGCTGATGACCGCTCCCCAGCGGTAATCGGATTCTTTCGCAATCAAGTATTTTGCACTTCCCATACCTTTGATATATTTTTATCAGAGTGTGCAAATATATGTATTTATGAAGTATGGTGTATCATAAATGTCAAAAAGTAAAACCTCTTTGTCAATTATTTAGGTTTTTGGCAACCAATCAGTTACTTCATTCAATCTATCTCGCCCCTTTCTTACGGTAATATATAAGGTAGTAAGAGGTGGGATGTGTCAAATTGTCTAATCATAAAATCATTTTTTTTAAGAAGTTCTTGTTGCCAATGCCGAATTTTGCGTTTGGTAAAGTCTGCTTATCATACTATGACTGCCTAATGGAATGAACTTTACAACACTATATATAAACTAACAACAACAGAGAAGAGCCATGAAAGTAAGAAGTTTACTTTTATCAATGGTAATGCTGGCGTCAACCCTCATCGCCAAAGCGGACTTGCAGCCGGTGAACGGGTGGTACGAAATCAGCAATTACGATGAGTTGCAGGAGTTTATCATGCTCCTCAGAAACGGTCAGACAGGTATCTGCGGTAAGTTGACAGCCGATATCGATATGTCTGGAGTGAAGAACTTTATGCCGCTGGCATACAAGCGGGGCGACGAGGTGGACTGCTCGTTCAGCGGACAGTTTGACGGCCAGTGCCATGTTATCCGTAACATGAATCTGGAGTTGGCCGAGGATCAGACCTTCCACCTGGGCTTCTTCGGGCACATTAAGGGAGGCAGTGTCATGAATCTGGGCTTCGAGAATGCCCGTCTTGTCAGCACCTATGGCGCTCCGGTGGGTGTACTTGCCGCATGGGCCGAGAATGCCAACATTACAAACTGCTACACCACAGGCGATATTGAAGTGGTGACAGAGAATGATTACTGCGGCGGCCTGGTGGGCTATGCTAACAGCGGTACTACATTCACCAACTGTTACACCACTGCGGCCCTCTGGGGTGTTGCCACAGCCGATGGCTATCCCACGTTTGTGAATTTCTATGATGCCGATGGGGTGGAGGATATTGCCGCTTCTGGCGAATTGTGTTTTGTCCTGAACGGTGACCAGAGTGTGATTCGTTTCCGTCAGACCATAGGCACAGATACCTATCCCGTGTTCGGCGAATCGCATAAGCAGGTATATGCCGTAGGATCGCTGAATTGCGACGGCACTCCTAACGGAGCCGTAACCTACAGCAATACGCCCAGCGAGCTGATACTGCCCCCTCATGACTATGACGAGGACGGCTACTGCGTTAACTGCGGTGTCTCTAACGGTATCATCACACCAGATGAAGAGGGCTGGTACAATGTTACCCTGCCCGAGGAACTCCGCTATGTAAGCCGCGAGGTGGTGAACAAGGGTAATAATAAGGTAAAAATCCGCCTGATGAACGACATCGACATGAGCGGGATACCTAACTTCCCCCCTATGGGAACCTATGCTGACAACGGCATTAAGATAGGCTTCCAGGGAGTCTTTGACGGACAGAACCACATCATCAGCAATCTTACGGTAATTGTATACGATCAGGTGGAGGCCGGACTGTTCAGCCGTATCAATGGTGGCGGCTATATTAAGAACTTCGGCGTTGTGAATGCCGATATCAATAATATGGCTGGCATACGTGCCGGCGTGATTGCCGGTGAGATTCATGCCTGTACGGTGGACAATGTGTTCAGTGCCGGCAATATCTATGTATCTACCAGTCATGCTCAGAGGGGCGGTATCTCAGCCGAGGCAGCCGAGGCAACATTAAATAACTGCTATACCACATTCGATGTGTTGTCCGTAGGTACCGCACCGCGTGCGCAGAATAACTGTTGGTATGGTGATGAAGCCCGCCTTATGGCCCAGAGCGGCGAACTCTGCTATATGATGAATCATCAGGACTTCCAGCATCCCACATGGTTCCAGACACTGGACGAGGATGAGTTTCCTGTTCTGGACAATACGCACGGCGTGGTATACCCTATAGGTGAGGGCGAATATGCCAGTGCCGTTACCGCAGATGATTTCCGCGCAATGGTGAACGGTATCATTGACGATGAAGAGGCAAAGTATCAGGAACGTGTGGCCACAAAGTCACTGGTTAACAATTATGTTAAGAAACTGAATGCCCTGCGCGGCTCATTGTCGGATGACTTCTTTGAGGCTTACAACGCCATGGCAGGCCTTCGGACGGCCATCAGCGAATCTGAGAGTGCCTATGCCGCATACGATGCCAAAGTAGCAGAGGTGACAGCCTATCTGGACAAGAACCAAAGCCTGGAGGGAGAAGATGTTGATCTTCTGGTGGAATACCTGGAGGAGGAATTTGAACCCAATGAGGCTTTCCCCAACGGAAGCTATACCTATATAATGAACAACAGAAGCCTGCTGGCGGACGAACTGAAGGACGAGGTTGTAAATCTTCAGGCTATGCAGGAACGAGCCATTGTCAGAGGCTATAGTGCCGGGGCAGACATCTCCTCCCTGATTGTAAACGCTGACTTTTCCGATCAGACAAACGGATGGACTTATCACTATGGCGGCCAGGACGGCTGGTGGAACAATCTGCAGGGGACGGTCAGGAATATTGCCCACTCTAACAAGGCAATGGACCTGAGCCAGACAGTGAGCGGACTGAAAAACGGTATCTATGAGGTGCGTATCAGCAGTTATACCGAGTTTGCCGGCGCAACGTCTGATGCCAGCTATAACTATACAGGTTTTGTATATGCCAATGACAACAGGAATTACGTGAAGACGCAGCGCGCTGACTTGCAGCCCGAAGAAATGCAGACAGAGCATCCGTCCGATTTCTCCGAGCGTTGGGATTCCTATGGCGAGCTTCAGGGATATGCCCCCAGATCCGTTCAGGGTGTCTCTTATGCATTCCAGGGGGGGTATTACGAGAACCGTATCCTGGCCAATGTGACAGACGGAACATTGACACTTGGTATTAGTAACGGAGGAATGAATGGACTTACTAATGCCTCATACTATACTGATGCCAAACTCATCTATCTGGGTTCCATGGAGGACGCGGAAGAGGGGGTGAATGCTATGCTGGAGGTTATGGTGGAGAATGCCAATCACGTTATTGCCGACTATGAGCCTTCTGTGGATGTTTATGCCGAGGCTCCTAATTATACGGCTCAGCTGACCAAACAGCTTACCAATCTGGTTAACCAGGCATCTTCTGCCTCTTCCGTAACTGAGAAGTATAACCTGATACATGACATGGGCGAGGTGTTCCAGGCCATTTATGACAGCAAGTGCGTATATCTGGAAATGGCCGGTCTCATTCGGGACATCTCAGATGCCTATTATGAGCAGGATTGCTCACGCGAGGAGGAGGAATATGTGCAGGATATGGCTGACCAGATGTTTGAGATATACGAGAGCGGTAGCGCCTCTGACCAGGAAGTCCTGCAGTGGATTGACAAGGTAAAGCAGGATCCCTTCTATCTGCTGACCTATGGAATGGAACCGGAGCAGACTGACGGTGTATACCAGCTCTCTACACCGCAGAACCTGGTATGGTTCTCATATTATATAAATAATGTAGCCAGGAAGAATCGCGTCAGGGCTGTGCTGACAAACGATATAGATATGTCTCCCATCAACAACTTCAGACCTATCGGAACCTATATCCATAACTTCAATGAGAATGAGTTTGTGGGAGAGTTTGACGGACAGGGCCATGTAATCCGGAATCTGAAAGTGTACATTCTGGACGGTAGCGAGGCAGGCTTCTTCGGACGTGCCTTGGATGCAACGGCCAAGAACCTGGGTATTGTAAATGCAAGCATTGTGAATGACGGCGGCACCCGTGCCGGTGTGTTGGGCGGCGAGATTCACCGTTCTAATGTAATCAACTGTTACACAACCGGTAATCTGGAGGTGGTTACAGACCACGAACAGCATGCCGGTATTGCCGGTGAATGTGCCGCAACGGCTCTTCGCAGTTGTTGGACCACCTACCCCGAACTGACCAATGCCGCTACTGTAGAGGAGAACTGCTTCTATGGTGATGAGGCAGAGGCTATTATGGCTACCGGTGAGATGGCATTCCGCCTGAACGGTGACCAGAGCCTGCTGTCATGGTATCAGACTATCGGACAGGATGCTTATCCTGTGCTGGACCAGACACATGCTGTGGTATATCTGAAAGGTGAAGTGGACTGTGGCGGCAATAGTGTGAGTGAGGTGACTTATACTAATGAGAAGCAAACTGCAGTCCTGCCCGATCATCAGTATGACGAGGATGGAATCTGTATAGTATGTGGGGCCGACGGCGGCAAGTGCGCTCCTGCCGAGGATGGCTATTTCCACCTGAGCAATGCATATCAGCTGCGTTATTTCGCCAATTATATCAATACTGTTGACGAAAGAGCCAAGGCCCGCCTGGACTGCGATATAGATATGAGTGTAATAGATAACTTCCCCATGTTAGGATGCTACTCGGATTATCTGCCCAATCCCCGCCATTTCCGTGGCGAGTTTGACGGACAAGGACATGTCATACGTAATCTGAAGGTTACGGTGGATGACCGCTGGGAGGCTGGCTTCTGCAGCCGTAGCACCGGCGGAACATTCCGTAATCTGGGTATTGAGAATGCCACTATCACCAACACGCACCCTGACGGCGTACGTGCCGGTGTACTGGGAGGTGAGCTGCATCAGACCAATGTATATAACTGCTGGACGTGCGGTGAAATAAATATCAATACGACGCATAGCCAGAAGGGCGGTTTTGGCGGAGAGGCTGCAGAATCCCATTTCTATGGATGCTGGACTACTTACAGGAACATAGGTGCTATGGCCACACCTCACAACTCCTATGCCGGTGATGAGGTGGCTGCAACTATTGCGACAGGTGAGCTCTGCTACAACCTGAATGCCGGTAAGGTGGTTTCTCCCGCATGGCGTCAGACACTGGGGCAGGACAGCCATCCCGTTCTGGACTCCACACACAAGGTGGTGTTCCTGGACGATTACGGCAATTATACAAATGGTAGTAGCAAGTTGCCCAGACAGAAGGGTACACTGGATGATCCGTTCATAATTATGGATGTCAATGATTTGCTGTCCCTGAACGACTATCTTTCTGCTGATCAGGTTAATTATGTGGAGTTAGGCACCGACTTGGATATGTCCAGGGTGTCAGGATGGGAGCCCATCTGCAATAACACGGCTTTCTTCATTGACTTTGACGGTAAGGGGCATGTCATCAGTAATCTTACCTGTAATGCCGCATCCTCTTATAACAGTTTCTTCGGTGTGCTGAACGGTAATCTCCGCAACATTGGTTTTGTGAATATGACGGTTGCCGATGGTGACCGCACGGGTATGATTGCTGCCAAGGTGGGATTTGAGGATAACCGTATAGAGTCCGTGATAGAGCATGTGTATGTGGACGGAACGCTGACCTGTGCCGGTGCGTTCGGCGGCGGTATGTTCGGCCAGATTCAGGGACATACAGTCATCAGGAACTGCTATGCCAATGTGGCTGTAAACTCCACATCCACCTATACCGGCGGAATTGTAGGACAGGTCTCAGGTCGCCTGACTATGGAAAATGTCTATGCGGCCGGTTCCACTACTCGCGGCGGAGGTATCGTCGGCGGTGGACAGGACAAGGATACTCCTGCGTCCAGGTACACGAATGTGGCGGTATGGAACAATGACTACGAAATCTTCGGACGTACTGTCAGGGGAGATGTCAGGGAGGGCGTCCTATTCTATGACAGCACCAACTTTGCGGAGTTGCAGAGGGCCGTTGTGGCATGGGATGCGTCGGTATGGTCTTGTGACATGGAGGATGACAGTTATCCCGTACTTGTGGGTTCTGCCAATATGCCCGATGACATAACTCATACACCTGCCGCCCTTTCAGTTGACGGGGATGCTGTCTGTGACATTACCGGTCGCAGAGTCCTCAATTCCCAGCTGAAGAGAGGAATCTACATTATAGGCGGTAAAAAGGTTTTGTTCAGATAACAAGGTTGCCTCCCTGTTTTTGCAGGGATATCCCGGGTGGCATATGCTGCCCGGGATATTTTAAAGAAGGCCGTGGCGGCAGTGAAAATACCATAACTTAACGAAAGTGTTTCCCGCAAAGATAATTTCCCGATTACAGGGCGGCATAATGGCAATGCTGCTCTGCCTGTCTGTATCCGCCCTGACATCACAGGCTCAGACTGCGGACCGGCTGCATATTAACGAGATTATGGTGGCTAACATAGACCGTTTCTGGGATACCAGCTGGAACTTCGGCTCGTGGGTGGAGATATTCAACAGTTCTTCCACGGACATTAATCTGAACAGATATCATATCAATACCGGCAATGACAACAGGGGACGGATAAGAATCGGTTATGACCTGGTAATTCCGGCTCACGGATATGGGGTGCTATGGTTCGGGCATCGCTATTGGAAGGCGCCCACCCAGACAGATGCTGAGCTGGACAATGACGGGGGGTACTTCACGCTCTTCTCGCCTGGTGGGAATGTGCTGGACAGAGTCGCATATCCGCCATCCGTATCGCGCTGTAGCTGGGCACGCTGTACTGACGGGGCCGGGGAGTGGACCTATACATCGTTCCCTACACCTGGTTCGTCCAACGGTAGCCTGCCATTGACGCAGTGGCGCATGCCGGCACCCGATGTGGATACGGACAGCAGGTTCTTCTCTGCTATCCTGAAGGTGCGGGTAAATATTCCTGATGGGGCTACGCTTATATACACCACCGATGGGTCTGTACCCTCGCGTACGAACGGAGAGGTCAGTACGTCCGGACTGTTCCGTATGACGGCCAGCAGGGTCTTTCGGTTCATACTTGTCAGGGACGGATATCTGGACAGTCCGGTGGTTACGCGCTCCTATATCCGCAAGGAGCATATTATAAATATGCCTATGGTGAGTGTTGTTACTGATCCGGCGCACCTTTATGATGAGATGACAGGCTTCTTCGTTCAGGGGACTAACGGACGCGCCGGAAAGGGCGCGGATGTGCCGTGTAACTGGAATATGGACTGGGACAGACCGGTTAACGTGGAGTATATTACGCAGGATAATGTGTGCCGTCTGAATCAGGAGGTGTGGATGAGCCGCTGCGGCGGACACAGCAAGGGCATTACGCCCATGAGTTTCAAGATTCATGCCTCAAAGGACTTTGACGGGGAGAATACCCTGGACTGTGCCTTCTTCGCTGACAAACCGTACGTGCGCCACAAGGCTTTGCAGTTCCGCAATGGCGGGAATGATAATGAGTGCCGTATCTGGGACGCTGCGTTGCAGTCATTGGTACGTACAAGCGGAATTGACATGGACCTGCAGGACTACCGGCCCGTAGCTCATTATATCAACGGTAGGTTTATGGGAACCATTAACATGCGTGAACCTAACAATAAGCACAATGTATATGCTAATCATGGGCTCTCTGCCGATGAGATAGATATGTTCGAGATTGACTGTGACAGTGGCTATGTGCAGATGTGCGGAACAAGGGATGCCTGGGAGGAATTGCTGGAGTTGAGCGCTGCGGCGACGGATGATGACACATACCGTAGAATCCTGGACAGGATAGATGTGGATGAGTTCTGTAACTATATGGCTGTGCAGTTTTATCTGGGCAATGCGGACTGGCCGCAGAATAACTGCAAGGGCTGGCGTCCGAGGGAGGAAAACGGAAGATTCCGTTTTGTGCTGTATGATCTGGACCTGACCTTCTGCACCGACAGTCCTCTCAGTCATTTCAATGGTGTGTCTTACTATACTTTCTGTCAGTTGTATGATGTTCCCGGGGTATCGAATTACACCAGGGAGGTGGAGCTGGTAAGGCTGTTCGGCAATCTTTGCAAGAGGCCGGACTTCGCTCATCGTTTTGCTGACGCGTTCTCACTGGTGGGCGGGTCAGTGTTCAGGCCTGACCGCTGTGAACAGCTTATCAGCAAGTATGCTCAGGAGGCAGAGGATGTGCAGCTGTTGGAGTCCGGCTATCCGGGACGCAATGTCTCTCCCTGGCCTTCAGCAAGGCGGCTGATTTCAATCCTGAACGGATGGGCGCAGAAGGTATCCCCATCCTTGCAGGCCTATATGCCGTCCCTTCTGGCAGGGAGGGTAATGCGGGAAGTGTCCTTCTCGGCCAATATTCCGCAGGCTTGTCTGCTGATGAACGGGCAGCAGGTTCCTGCCGGCAGGTTCAACGGGTATGCGTTCCTGCCCGTTACCCTGGAGGCAATGGCCCCGGATGGCTATGGCTTTGTGGGGTGGAGGGATGTGGAGAGCGGAAAAATCCTCTCGGAAAACCGGACGCTGGAGCTGACCGGCAGTGTGGCGTGCGGGGAGTTGGAGGCCTGCTTCAGCAAGGAATATACAGGCAAGCCGGTGGTGATAAACGAGGTCAGTGCCGGCAACAGTATTTATGTGAATGAGTATTTCAGGCAGAAGGACTGGGTGGAGGTTTACAACCCTTCACCCTCAGCGGTTGATATCAGCGGCTATTTCCTGAGCGATGACCTGCATGAGCCGTTCAAGTATCGGATAGAGGGGCCGCATACCACCATACCGGCCGGCGGATATAAGGTAATCTGGTGCGATGGGATGTCTGCGGAAAAGTACCTTCATGCCACTTTCAATCTGTCTGATACGGACGGGGCGGCGGTGCTGTTGACTGCTCCTGACGGGGCATGGCAGGATACTCTTGTCTATTGTGCGCATTCCGGACGTGAGACGGTGGGCCGTTTTCCTGACGGAGGTTCCCCGCTGTACAGATTCTCTCGTCCCACCATAGAGGGCGGGAATGCCATGAGCAGCTATTCCGTTCCGGCCATGAATGCGGAAATGGCAGACGAGGTAATAAGCCCGGATACCGAAAGAACGGCCCCCCTCCGTTTTTGCGGGGAGGTTTATGATCTGAGCGGCAGAAGAATGTCCGGCCTCCAGTCCTCAATGTCTAATGTCCAACGGGGAGTTTACATAGTGCGAGGGAAGAAGGTCCTGGTTAACTGACGATGTCAATACGTATAGCAGAAATGTCAATTATTCAAGTAAGGCGGTAACGTAAAATCATAATTTTGCATAGTGAAATGTTTAATTAATGCAGAATTATGGTAAACAGATTTATTCTTAACGAGGTTTCTTACTTCGGTCCCGGTGCCCGCAGGGAGCTGCCGGGTGTAGTGTCCCGACTCGGTTTCAATAAGGCCCTGGTGGTTACTGACAAGGGACTCATGCGGTTCGGCGTTGCCGGGATGGTGCTTGACGTTATGGATCAGGCCGGCATCCGGTACGAGGTGTTCGATGATGTGAAGCCCAATCCCACCGTGACAAATGTCAGGGATGGTATTGAGGCCTGCAAAAGGGCCGGGGCCGACTTTATCGTTGCTATCGGCGGCGGTTCAAGCATGGATACTGCCAAGGGCATCGGTATTGTAATGAACAACCCAGAGTTCGCGGACATTGTCTCGCTGGAGGGTGTGGCCGCCACCAGGAAGAAATCGCTTCCCATCATTGCCCTGCCGACTACTGCCGGTACTGCTGCTGAGACAACCATTAACTACGTCATTATCGATGAAAAGCGACAGGCCAAGATGGTTTGTGTGGATCCTAACGACATTCCTTGTGTGGCCATTGTCGATGCCGAGCTGATGTATTCCCTGCCTAAATCACTTACTGCAGCTACGGGCATGGATGCCATGACCCACGCCATAGAGGGCCTTATCACCAAAGGGGCCTGGGAATTGTCTGACATGTTCGAGATAAAGGCCATTGAGATGATATACCGCAATCTGCCCATTGCCGTGGAGGAACCTCAGAATCCTGTAGGCCGCAACGGTATGGCCGTGGCCCAGTATGTAGCGGGGATGGCCTTCTCAAATGTGGGACTGGGTGTGGACCATGGTATGGCTCATCCGCTTTCGGCCCTGTTTGATGTGCCTCACGGCGTTGCCTGTGCCATGCTGCTTCCTGCGGTGATGCGTTTCAACATGCCTGTTGCCAAGGAGAAATACGTGCGGATTGCCAAGGCTTGCGGTGTTTATCAGTCAGGTATGAGCACGGATGAGGCTGCCGAGGCCGCCTGCAAGGCCATTGAGGAGCTGAGCGAAAGGGTGGGCACAAACAAGCGCCTTAGGGATTTGGGTATAGGTGAATCCGACATTGAGGCGCTGGCAGAGCAGGCCATCAATGATGTGTGTACACCGGGCAATCCCCGTTCTGTCACCAAAGGGGATATCATTGACTTGTATCACCGGATACTATAGAGTGGTTATCGGCAGATGAGACGGTATTTCCTAGCCCTTATACTCCCTGTTATAGGAATGTGGGGCGCTAACTTGCCTGTTGCCTGCGCCGAAAAGACGCAGCCGGAAGCTTTGTACACACAGTTTCGGACTGCCAGGTGCAACCAGCGTGTAGCGGTTTACTGGTATTGGATGTCGGATAATATCTCCGTAGAGGGGGTGGAGCGTGACCTGGAGGCAATGAAGAGGGCTGGTATAGACCGCGCCTTCATAGGAAACATTTGGGAAGGCAGTATCAGGCCCGGAAGCGTAAGGATGTTTACTCCCCAGTGGTGGGAGGTTCTGCATGCCGCTCTGAGGAAGGCTACCGAGCTGGATATTCAGATAGGCCTCTTTAACTGCCCGGGCTGGAGTCAGAGCGGCGGGCCGTGGATACAGCCTCAGCAGTCCATGCGTTATCTGGCACAGCGGCAGGTCAGCGTAGAGGGAAATGGGCAGGTGCGGCATATCACCTTGCCCGTGGTGGGGAAGGATGCCCAGGATGTGCGTGTTGTGGCTGTTCCTATCCTTTCCCATAAGTCTGTTACCTTCCAGGTAGAGAAAGATGCGGAGGCGGGGTTTACGAAGGATATTCATCTGGAAGAACCCATGACGCTGCGCAGCGTCCTCTTCGAGCCCCATGACCACCTGCTTGCGGATGCTGTTCTTGAGGTAAAGGAGAACGGGGCGTACAGGATACTGCGTACGGAACACCTGGACCGCACGAACCATAATCTGAATGTAGGCTTTCATCCGCTGGCTCCTGTCAGTCTGAGTATCCCTGATGTGAAGGCTCAGGATTTCCGTCTGACGCTGAACGGGGGAGGGCCGCCGGCAAGGCTGACGGTTACATTGAACGAACAGCCATTGGTGGAGCGCTATGAGGAGAAGACGCTGGCTAAGATGTATCAGAGTCCCCTGCCCATGTGGGGTGAGTATATGTGGCCCACACAGCCTGAACCTATGCAGGCGGGGGTAGTGGTGCAGCCTTCGCAGGTTACGGACCTGACCGGGCTGACGGATGAGAGTGGTATGCTTGTCTGGAAGGTGCCTGACGGAAAGTGGACGATATACCGTACTGCCATGCTTACAACGGGGGTCACCAATGGGCCGGCCTCGCCTGATGCTACCGGGCTGGAGGTGGATAAGATGAGCCGGAAACATGTGGCCGGCCACTTTGAATCCTTTATGGGAGAGGTGCTGCGGCGTATCCCCGCCCGGGACCGTAAGTGCCTGGTTGCCACTGTTGAGGACAGCTATGAGATGGGCGGTCAGAACTGGACGGACGATATGATTGAGGTGTTCCGCCGCACTTACGGCTATGACCCTGTCCCCTGGTTGCCCGTTATGTACGGGCAGGTGGTGGGATCGCAGGATCAGAGTGAGCGTTTCCTATGGGACCTGCGTAGACTGGTGGCTGACCGTGTTGCATATGACTATGTGGGCGGATTGCGTAAGGTCAGTAACCGTAACGGGCTGACAACCTGGCTCGAATGCTATGGCCACTGGGGATTCCCTGGCGAGTTCCTGATGTATGGCGGACAAAGTGATGAGGTGGCCGGCGAATTCTGGAGCGAGGGTTCGTTAGGTGATATTGAGAACCGCGCTGCCAGCAGCTGTGCCCATATCTACGGCAAGAGCAAAGTCTGGGCCGAGAGCTGTACCGCAGGCGCCCCTGCCTTCAGCCGTTACCCTGCCGTGATGAAACAGCGTACGGACAGGTTCTTCTGTGAGGGTGTAAATGCCACCCTGCTGCACGTATATATCCATCAGCCGGACACCACAGCCTTTCCTGGCATCAGCGCCTGGTTTGGAAATGAGTTCAACCGTAAGAATACATGGTTCCGGCAGATGGATGTCTTTACGGATTATCTTCGCCGCTGCAACCTGATGCTTCAGCAGGGCCGGTATATTGCCGATGTGGCCTATTTCATCGGAGAGGATGCGCCGAAGATGACGGGCGAATGCAAGCCGGAGTTGCCCCGGGGCTACAGCTTTGACTATATCAATGCCGAGTTGCTCAAGCGGTGCACGGTGAAGGGGGGCTGCCTCTCTCTGCCCAGCGGCATGCGGTACCGCGTGCTTGTGCTTCCGCAGCAGAAGACGATGAGGCCGGAGGTGCTGAAGGTTATTGAAAGGCTGGTGCGGCAGGGACTTCATATCCTTGGCCCTCAGCCGCTGGCTTCGCCCAGCATGCAGGGCTATCCCCGATGTGACCGGGAGGTCATGCGTATGGCGGAACCGATGTGGAAATCCGGATGCTACGGGAAGGGACGCGTCTGGGCCGACGGGACATCGCTGCAGACTGTATTCGATGCGCTGCGTGTCAGACCTGACTGTTATGCGAAGCCGTCCGTTCCCTATTCCTTCATTCATCGTCGGCTGAAGGACGCTGATATCTACTTTCTCAGCAACCAGAGTGATCACCCCCAGCGCTTTGACGCTGCATTCCGCATCCAGTGCAGACGCCCTGAGACCTGGGATCCTGTTACCGGCGAGCGGCGTATGTTGCCTCAGTTCAGTCAGCAGAACGGACAGACTACCGTCCCCCTGTATCTGGAAGCTAACCAGAGCCTGTTTGTCGTCTTCGAGTCTCCTGTTCAGGAGGATTACGTTTCCCGCTCATGCAACTATCCTGAGCCTGTGGTGCTGGCGCGGATTGATACACCATGGACGGTTACCTTTCAGTCTGACATGCGCGGGCCGGCAGCTCCCCAGACGTTCGGCGAGCTTACGGACTGGAGCCTGAGCAGGAATGATTCTGTCAGGTATTATGCCGGGGCGGCCACCTATACCAATACGTTCAGTCTTGACGGGCTGCCCCGTAATCCGGTTTACCTGGATCTGGGCCGTGTCATGGTTATGGCCCGTGTCTTTGTGAACGGCCAGTATGCGGGAGGCGTGTGGACCAGTCCTTACCGGGTTCCTGTAACACAGTTCCTTAAACAGGGGCAGAACAGTGTCCGTATAGAGGTTGTCAACAACTGGCGCAACCGCCTTATCGGTGATGCCCGTCTGCCCGAATCGCAGCGTAGGACGTATGCCACCGTAAATCCTTATGATGCGGGCTCGGAGCTTCAGGAGTCAGGTCTCCTGGGTCCTGTGCGTCTGATACAGTTTTAATTGAGGGATATTATTCGCTGCCGGTATTTTCCTTTCGTTCGGGAATAACAATGCCCTCGCGTTCCAGGGCTTCGCGTACCAGCTCGTCAAAGGTCTTGGTCTTGTCAAAGTCGTCCAGGACCTTCTTTACCTTTGCGCGCTTCTTGGCCCTCCTTCTGTCCTTGAAGGCAAAGGGATGCAGAATCTTGTCACTCAGGCCCGGCGAGATCTTGTCTATCAAAGTGCTGACTGTGATAGGGTTGCGTATGCCCATCCGCTCTATGCTCTGACGCAGGGCATCCTCCATTCCCGCGATGCGCCCGGGGGCAATCACCTCAACCTCCTTCAGCGTATCCACCCGCTCCCGGGTAGGGGGAATCGTGTCATCGGGGGCAGCCATCGTCATGAGGGCGGCAAAAAGTACGTGTATCATTCTGTTGTTTGTTAAATGTTCACAAAAATACACATTAAATGTAAGATTCAAAGGGGAAGTGCGCAGATTTTCATTATTTTTGTGACTTGAAACGTAAAATTAAGATAAGATAAGATATGAAAAGGCTTATTATTTGTCTTCTTGTGACGTTATGCTTTGCTTTTGCCCAGGCACAGCATTTCAAGGCTTACCGGGGTGCTGTCCCGGGCGGCTACAACTTCTGGTTTCATGATCCTGAGTCAGGTAACCATCGTGACCCCAATGCACACTTCCCCCTGCTGATTTTCCTGCATGGCAAGAGCCTGAGCGGCAACAACCTGGAGCGGGTGAAACGCTACGGCCCCATCAGCGCCGTTGCCAAAGGGCTGAACATTGACTGCTATATCATAGCTCCCCAGACCAATAACGGCTGGAGTCCGGAAAGGGTATGGAAGATTGTGGACTGGGCCATCAGGAACTATGCCGTTGACACTACCCGCATATATGTATATGGTATGAGCATGGGCGGTTATGGCACTATCGACCTCTGTGCCACCTACCCTGACCGCAT
>CACYMI010000027.1 GCA_902775385.1 uncultured Bacteroidales bacterium | reverse complement strand
ATGACCTCTCTGGCCGTAGGGTAACTGCTCCGCATAAGCCTGGCATCTATATCAGGAATGGAAAAAAGATTTTTGTCAGATAACTTTTAGTATGCGATACTTTATAACCCTGTCATATGACGGGACCCGGTACCACGGCTGGCAGATACAGCCCAATGGTATCAGCGTGCAGGAAACATTGCAGCAGGCACTATCCACTCTGCTGCGTAAGGAGACTGAGGTGGTGGGAGCCGGCAGGACCCCAGTTGGCATACCGGTTGAATAAAATCCTTCCGCAGGATATAGCTGTGCAGCGGGTAGAGCCAGTGGCGGACGATATGCATGCCCGCTTCTCGGCTACCAGCCGGACCTATCATTATTTTGTACATACACAGAAGAATCCTTTCTGCCGCCATTACAGTTGGCTGCTGCATGGGAAGATTGACTTTGCTGCCATGAACGAGGCTGCGGAGATGCTGCTCCGGTACCAGGATTTTACCAGTTTCTCTAAGGTCAATACTGATACCAAGACCAACCTGTGCACCATTACCGAGGCCTATTGGCAGGAGACGGCTCCCGGGCAATGGCGCTTTACCGTCACCGCCAACCGTTTCCTCCGTAATATGGTACGTGCCATTGTGGGAACACTCCTTGAGGTGGGCAGGGGCAGAATGACGAAAGAGGATTTCTGTAAGGTGATAGAACAGAAGAACCGTTGCTCAGCCGGTGAAAGTGTGCCGGGCAACGCCTTGTTCTTAGTAAAGATAGAGTATTAGGACCCCACCCCGACCCTCCCGAGGGAGGGGGATTTTTATGAATAAAAAAAATGTGGATAATATATGCTTTTCTTTCGGCTGCCCTGTTGGGATGCTATGATGTATGCAAGAAGCACTCACTCAGAGATAATGCCGTAATACCTGTTCTGTTCCTGAATACCCTGTTATGCTCCATCATCTTCCTGCCCATGGCTATCAGTGCGCCATTTGGCGGCTGGGAGGTACAACGCTACATTATACTGAAAGCCTGCATGGTGCTCAGCAGCTGGATATTAGGCTACTTCGGGATGAAACATCTGCCCCTTACCTTGGTAGGCCCTATCAATGCTACCCGTCCTGTAATGGTGCTGTTAGGCGCCCTTTTGCTGTTTGGCGAACGGCTGAACCTATACCAGTGGTTGGGTGTTGGCTTGGCTATCCTCAGTTTCTTCCTGCTGAGCAGAAGTGGCAAAAAAGAAGGTATTGATTTCCGTCATAACCGCTGGATATTCTGCATCATAGGTGCGGCTATTCTAGGTGCCCTTTGCGGCTTGTATGATAAGTACCTCCTGGCTTCACCGCAGGACGGTGGCGTGGGCCTGAACAAACATACGGTTCAGAGTTATTACAACTTCTACCAGTGCCTGATGATGGGATTGGTACTGCTGACGCTTTGGTATCCCCGCAGGCAGAAGAGTACGCCTTTCCATTGGTCGTGGGGTATTCCTTTGATCAGTATCTTCCTGAGCATAGCCGACTATGTTTATTTCTGCTCATTGCACGAGCCCGGGGCTTTGGTAAGCGTAGTCAGTATGGTGCGCCGCGGAAGTGTTGTCGTCAGCTTTATGATTGGTGCCTTCCTCTTTCACGAGAAGAACCTCAAAAGTAAAGCCCTTGACCTTTTTCTCGTTCTCTTAGGAATGGTATTCCTCTATTTGGGAACCCGATAAACTTTCTCCCTCCCTGACGGGAGGGATGGGGTGGGGCCTCTACAGCTTCACCGCAATGGAGGTGAGGGAATGCTCAATGGTCCTCTGCTGCGTCTCTGTCAGTTCCGTTATCTGCAGTTCCCATGTCAGCGTAGTATCGTCACGGCTGAGACGAGCCTTTATGAGGGGCAGCTGGCGCAGTAAGCCGCAAACCTCCCCGTCAGCATCCGGCAGAAAGAAATCGTCAGCCTTGGGGCGCTCCAGGTTATAGCTTACAGGCTGCCATGCCGTATTATAGAAGAACACCTGACTGTCTGCTCCCGGACCGTAATAGGTTCTGACCATGCAGATAAGTGAGTCATTCACAAGTTTCATCTCCACGGAACTCTTGTCTGAAGCCTGAAGCTGCAGATAGTTATCCGTAAGGACCTTCAGTTCAGAATAGGTGTCAAACCTGTTCTTTACCCTTGCCCTCATGCTGTTCTCGATAAAGTCAATGCAGTCCAGTCTGTTATTCTTCGTCATCAGCGGAAATATGCTGTCGGGTGCCTGTGCAAATACATCCCGCATCTTCACCTGCTGTGCCGAAACATTACAGCAGCCAAGCAGTAAAAAAAATATAATCGGAAATCTGTTCATGGTTCACTGTTTATTGTTTACCCCCTCTCCAACTCCCCCGAGGGGGAGAGGTATGTTTTTTGTTAATAGTAGGCTCTTCCCCTCGGGGAAGCGGGGAAAGGGGTTTGATTCTTCATTTTAATGTTTTACCATTCCCATTCGCTCAGATTCCTGCTTGCCTCCACTATAGCTTCGGTATCGTCAGGCAGGTTCGGGAAGAAGTCAATGCCCGTTCTGGCTTCCAGCTCATCAATGCTGATGGTGTAGTTCTTGATATCCGTGGCAGCATTCGCCTTGTGCTCGGCCCAGAAGGCAATGGAATGATACTGATTGTTGTTGTCCTGTCGCAGAATAGCCATCCAGAAATAACGCGGTACCTTGAGACTTGTTCTGCCCCCGAATTCTTCTGCCGGCTTCAGCGGATTGGGGATGCTTGCCGTGGGGGTGGATGTACCTCCCTTGGCAATGTACAGTGCCTTGCGTTTGGTTTTGTTGAATCCCAGACGGTGCACCCAGTTTTCCATATTCAGCCAGATGCCGGCATTGAAGTCGTAAATCTGCGGCTGTATGTTGGACAGGTAGTACGTCTGCCCGTTGGCATTCTGTGACATCAGGCGATCCTGTGAGTTTACGATATGTCCGCGTGTGAACCCGCTGCTACGGTAATCGCTCAGATGAGTGCGGTACTGAGCGGGTAATATAGGGTCTTCCTGAAAGGGATCGCCGTTATAGGTAACACCCTGCCATGTCGCACCTTCCCAGTTCTTACGGTTCCAGTTTGCAACGGCATTCAGGTCCGTAATGCTGTAGGCCGCCCATCGCTGCATCTTCAGTACCTTGTCCCATTCCAGCGTATAGGTAACACCGTACTTGGCAGTACTGTGTACAATAAACATACTCTGGTCCTTAACGGCAGGAACCTCCATACGCTGCTGGTATGCTTCGGCATCCCGGCCTATCAGGGACACAAGTTTATCCTCGGAGCCGGAAGGCGTGTTTCCGTCATCTTCCTTGTTACAGGCAGCCATACAGATGGCCGTGCATAATAATATAAGGTAATAATAGCTTCTTCTCATTGCTTGGGGATGGAGTAGGGGGAGTGCTGGAAAAGAAAAAGAGGTGCAGACGTTTTGGTTCATCTACACCTCTTCTCCTGTATTTTTCTTGTTCTGAGGCCTGCTCTGAATTACTTCTTCATGCGAGCGTAGCGGCTCATGAACTTATCAACACGACCGGCTGTGTCAACCAGCTTGCTCTTACCAGTATAGAAGGGGTGAGAGGTGTTACTGATTTCCAACTTGATCAGGGGGTAAGTTTCGCCCTCGAATTCAATTGTGTCATTGCTCTTAGCAGTAGAGCGGCTCAGGAACATATCGCCGTTGCTCATGTCCTTGAACACTACGGGGCGATAGTTTTCGGGATGGATACCTTGTTTCATTTTTCTTTTGTTTTGTGCTCCCGATTTTCCTTTCCGGGAAATAGATAAGGAGCTGTTATTAATGATTTTGCGTGCAAAGGTATGGCTTTTTTCTGTTACCACCAAGTTTTCCTTGAAATATTTTCCGATGCGTAGCTTTTTGACATTATAAAAGGGGCTAGATTCTGAAATCCGCCCCTTATTATTTAACTAAAGTCTAACGTTTAGAACATGTAAGACAGACCTACGTAGAGGTTTCTGTTCTTGCAACCACCAGTATATATGTTTGTAAGACCCAGCTCATAGCCTAGGCGAACCTGGAATTTAGAAATTTCAACACCAGCAGCAAAACCGAGACCAAAGTCAACTCTCTTTGGCTCTACACCAGGACCGAAGAGAGTAGCTGCCATTACTTTACCTTCATCACCAAAGAACTTAGTTGACTCATATCCCTCAGCCTTGTACTTACCAGCAATACCGAAGCCAATGTATGGACCTACTTCACCAAATACAGAAACCTTGTCATTGAAGTTATAACGATAGCCAGCGTTGATAGGAATCTCAATGTAATAAGGATTAGTCTTCAGGTTAGCACCGTTGGGCATTATACCCTTCCACTTATAACCCTTCTGTGTAAACAACAGACCAGCGCCCAAGTAGAAGTTGTCAGAGAAGTTGTACTCAGCACGAGCACCTACATTAAAGCCAATTGTCATAGAAGCATCAAGGCTGGTAGCCTTAGCTACGTTCAAACCGGCTGTGGGACCGAAACGGAATTTCTTGAAGTCCTGTGCGTTCATTGTAAATGTTGCCAAAGCAAGAAGAGCAACTGCGAAAATCTTTTTCATGATGTTAATAGTTTTAGTTAATAATTACAATTATATAACACTTGTTTAGTTTATTCTTTTTGCAAATATAAGCGGTTTTACAATAATCTCCAAACAAAATTTAACTTTTTTGTAAAAAATCCCCAATAAAACATAAAAAATATGTACTCTTCGGCATTTTCTGAAGAAACAGGCCCGGAGTCAGATGATTCCGGGCCTGTTAAGCTGAATGATATATAGCTCTTTACTTAATGCCGAAGAAGATGACACGCTTGTCTGATGTAACAGTAATGGTGCAGGCTTCGCTGACCTCGAACTCGTACTTGTCATCTTCAGTCACGGTAATGGTGTAGGGCGAATTGCTGGTTGCACCGTCATTGGGCTGAACGGTAACAGTCTCAAGGACCTCATCTCCGTTTTTCAGTACTACATCAGCAGCATCCCCCCCCTTCCAGGTGATGGCATAGAAACTGTGCTTACCGGCAGGAACATTCACGGTGAAGTCACCGGCCGCCTTTGAGGTGCCAATCTTCAGCACCTTGCAGTCAGCTACGTCATTGATAGTGGCTATACCATTGTCATAGAAGTTGGTTCCGCCGGTATAGGAGAGGCTGATGCTATACTCGGAGGTATCGCCGCCTTCTCCGCCTTCTCCGCCTTCTCCGCCTTCACCGGCTTCGATGATAACCACAGTGGCATTCTTGATCTCAGGTGTAACCTTACCGTCCTTGACATACTTAATCAGCTGGCCGGTAATCTTTACCTTGGAGCCGACTGTAAAGGCGCTGACGCCCTCTGGCAGGTTGGCCCAGTAAGCCTCAAATACCTGACCACCGTCCTTGGTGTCGGCCATCCAGAAACTCTGCTGGTTCCTGCTGACATTGCCGAATACCTCTGTGATATAGCCGGTAACGGTGTACGTTGCTTCTGAGGTGGCACCGTCCGCCAGTGCATTGGTCAGTTCTACGGCCTGTGCACAGGTTACTTCAGTACCTTCACCCTGGCCGCCTTCGCCGCCTTCACCGCCATCACCGGCTTCGATGATGACCACGGTGGCATTCTTGATCTCAGGTGTAACCTTACCGTCCTTGACATACTTAATCAGCTGGCCGGTAATCTTCACCTTGGAGCCGACTGTAAAGGCGCTGACGCCCTCTGGCAGGTTGGCCCAGTAAGCCTCAAATACCTGTCCGCCGTCCTTGGTGTCGGCCATCCAGAAACTCTGCTGGTTCCTGCTGACATTACCGAATACCTCTGTGATATAACCGGTAACGGTGTAGGTCTCGGCAGAGGTGGCGCCGTCCGCCAGTGCATTGGTCAGTTCTACAGCCTGTGCACAGGTTACTTCAGTGCCTTCGCCCTGGCCGCCTTCGCCGCCTTCCGAGGCGGGTGTGCCGGCTACGGCCTTGAATTCCTTAATCTCAAAGGTGACGGATTTGGTGTCATTGGGGGTGGTGAAGTAGAAGGCAATGTTTACCTTCTCCTTGTTAACGAACTCTGCGGGAAGAACAACATTGGTGGTGGCCAGTTCCCAGTTGGTGCTGGTGTGAGTAGCCTTCCAGTCAAGCTGTGTCCACTTCTCTGCCACAAAGCCGTCAGCGGGGGCGTACTGTGTAGAGGCGTAGAGTTTGATGTGGTCAGCAAACTGGGCATCGTTGCTGGCGTAGCCCACGCAGTACTGGAAGGTGATGTAGGCAGCGCCCTTGTCTGTAACGGTTGAGAATCCCGGTGAAATCAGGTAGCCGTCTGCCATGCGGTTGCTCTTGGCAGCTGCACCGTCCCACTTCTGGTATCCGGTAGCCTGTGTATAGCTGCTTCCCTGACTCCAGGGGTTGTTGCCTGAAGCGGCAGCCAGCATAGACCAGTCAGCGCAGCTGGTGCTGGAGTAGAATGATGATTCCTGCGGTTTGTCCCCTGTACCGGGTAGCTGATACGGTGCGGGAACGTCCTCGCAGCAAGTGAAGGCGAATACGCCTAATGTGGCGAGGAGGATGCTTTTAAAAGTTGTTTTCATTGTTATATAGTTTTTTTTGTTTTAATAATCAATAGTTGATATCGCTCATGGTACGCATACCCAGCTGCCATCCGTCAGTGTATCTGCTCAGCACACCATAGATGGTGTACACATGATCCTTCTCGATGGGGTAGTTGGCAAAGTCAGCGTATGTACTGGTACGTATGTCCAGTGTGCCGCCGCCCTGTACGTTAATGGTGTTGGTAACACCGTTACCTGCATCAGCGTCCTGGGGGGCAGCCAGTACCCAGCGCTCTGTGCTCTTGGGGGTGATGGTTCCCTTTACGCGAACGATGCATCCTGCCCACTGGTCTTTGTCCAGGTTCTTGACGTCGGCAAAGTCCAGGGTGTCGATGCGTGAAGCATCCGGAGCATCCAGGAATTTGACGCGGTTCCAGAAGTCCTGTGAACTCATGCGTCCGATACGCTCAACGCCGGCAGCATTCTTGCTGGGATAGCCCAACTGAGCATTTTTCCCGTATCCACCAATAAAGACCCCCTTCAGATTAAACAGAATATCCTGACCAGGCTGGATAAAGTTATAGAGTGCGTCTTGGTTCACACCGATAACCAGAAAGCCAGGGTTTTGCTTTGTGCCGTCACGCAGTATTATCTGCTGGGTCAGGTTTCCGCCGTCATCCGTACAGATGACTGTTCCGCGCAGCATACTGTCGTTAGTAACCTGGGCAAACTGGTTCTGGTTGCTGATGTAGCTGCTGAATTCTGCTTTCAGTTCCTGGATGGAGATTACATTATGCTCCTGGAGTTCTTTGTTCCAGATGGTATAGCCCGTGTATTGCTCTGCATCCCAGCCAGTATCCTGGCAGGCAGAAAACGTAAGGCCTAATGCCAAGGTGAGCAGTATATATGTCTTTTTCATGTCTCTGTTGTTTATATATAATAATGTATAGGGGTTTAGAAGCGATAGTTGACGTTCAGCATGAAGTTGAAGCCCTGTGCATAGAATCTCTTGTAGCTATTGCGGAAATCGTAAACACGCTGGTTGCCTTGTGTTCCGTTCTTATTGGTGCTATAGTTGCTACGGCTCTGCTCGTAACCGCCAGTACAGATGCCAGTATTGTTAAGGATGTTGGTAAGGGTAAGGTTGATGCTCATGGGGTGATGGGCAACGAAGATTTGCTTACCGATGCTGGCGTCCAACATAAATCCACCCTTGCCTGGGCTCTGTTCAGGAACCTCGTAAGTGGTAATCATTTGACCAGTGACGGGGTCTTCCACCTGAGTCGCAACATTCTCCTTGTAACGTAAGCATGAGCTGTAGGAGAGGTAGATGCGGTCGTAGTAGTTACCGATGAGAGACAGATACCATCTTTTGATGCGATAGTTAACTGCTAAACTGTAAGCAGAGAGGGGAGTGCCGCTTTCGCGCATGCCCTTATTGTAGCAGGTGGTGTGGCTCTCTGTTCCCTTGGTGCTGAGCATATATACACAATCGGAATTGTTGGTGTACAGATTGTCACTCCAGGTAGTCATGGCAGTGATGTCCAGGCTGCTGTTGATCTTGAATTTGGCTCCTACCTCTACACCATAGAAGTTCTTGCTGACATCCGTCAGGGAAACGTAGGTGAAGCTGTTTACGTCATCAAAGTAGAAATTCTGCCACTCTGTGCCGTCGAAGGTACGTGAGAAGTAGCCCGTAACGTTCAGCTGCAGCCAGTTGTTGTTAAGGCGATAGCCCAGTTCGGCAGAGGCTACCTTCTCGTTATAGAGATTCTTGACAAAGTTGTTATTCATCTCGGGGCTTACGAAGGCGGTGTTGGCATAGGGCGCACGTGTCTCAAAACCGGCACCAAGGGCAATGCCGTGTCCCTTGCCCAGATTGAGGGTGGCACCGGCCTTCACGCCACCGTCCAGGAAACCGGCTGTCCGGCTTCTGCCGTAGGAGAACCTGACCTCGCGTCCGTTCTCATCGGCATAATTGGGGCAGATACCGTTGTTCATGTGACCGTAGCGGTACATCTGTGTGCCGCCCATCTTGGCGGATACAAAGTAGTGGCCGATTCCCCTGTTCCATGAAAGTGCGGTCCAGGCCTTGAAATCCCGTACGGTAATGTCATAGTCATAGCCGTAGGTGTCACCTTCGCCAATCATGCGGTTGCCGCCGTACAGCCTGTCATACAGGTTGTAGTAGCTCTGGTCAGAGCCGGGCAGATAGGTGCCGATGGCATAGTTGTTGACGTTATGCAGGTATCTGGCTCCCAGCATATCGTTGATAGTCTGATAGTGCATACCCTTGTTGGTGCCTAACTGCAGTCCCACGCGCCACTTTGTGTTCTGAGTGATGCTATAGTCAAAGGTGCTTCCCAGGCGCAGGTTCAGGTGGTCATTATGCTTGGCGGTAATGAAGTAGGCCGCATCCTTGCCCAGGGCATTGTTGGTGCGGTTGGCCGCATACAGCTGGTCAAAGTTAATCTGGCGGTTGGCATCGCTGCGTGTCCAGTAGTCATAGCTGCTCTGCCAGGCGTCCATTGCGTAATCCCAGTTCTGCACATTCTCAATGTCCCATACGTCATACTGGCTGCTGGGGAAGTTCTTCCAGTAGTCAGGCGCCGGGTTCCTGGAGTCATTGTACTGCAGGCGGGTAGCGCTATACATTACATATTTACCGATGAGGCTGGTAGTAAGCTTCATCTTGTCATTGATCTTGTAATCCCAGGTCAGCAAGGCAGTAGGCTCAAAGTTGTTCACTACGCGGCTGGAACGCATCTTGCCGTTCTGGTAACCCCAATAGGGGTTGTACTGGCGGTCATTGGCCAGCCAGTAAGCCTCGTCGGTAGAGGCACCCTGCTGGGCACGTTCGGTGGGGTTGCCCCAGGTGGCCAGGTTCAGGGAGTGCTTGTCATTGAACACCTTCTGCAGACTCAGGAAGTAGCTCAGGCTGTTGTAGAACGTACCCTTTACGGCTGCTGTCTGCATGTTGGCCCAGCGGTAGCCGACAGTGCCGAAGAAGGCCCACCCTTTATCCGTAAGGCCTGTGCCGTAAGTGTACATGCCGCGCAGGGTATAGTTACGGTTGGCGCCGGAGAGGGTTACCTTGTGCCCCGCAGGCTGCATGCTGGCGCGGAAGTTGTAGTTATTGCTGCCGCCCATGTTGGAGATACTGAAGGAATTGTCCTCGAACGGGCTGGACGCATCCTGATTGCGTGTGGCGTCATTCATACCGCCGATGGTGGAGAAGTTGAAACGCCCGTTCTCGATGTTGTTGACCATTACGCCGTTCATGTACACATCATTGTAGCGCGAGTCGTATGCACGGTACTTGAACCGTACAGGACTCCACTGATACCCGATGTTGCTGGTGTAAACATTGTTGGCCGAGCCAACCTGAATGACATTGACGGTCTGGTCATCATCTTCGCCCAACTGCGATTCAGACAGAACGAACGAGGAGCTCTCCTGACGGATTTCCTCCTCCACATTGCTGACAGCAATGGTGTCAGTATTAGTCTGAGCGTAGCACAATGGCGCGGTTAACAATGCCAGAACCAAAAGCTGATGCTTCTTTCTCATGATAATAGTAATTTGATGTTATATGTTTTTGCAAAAATACATAAAAAAAACCGGCTCGCCATACGTTAGGATAAAAAAAAGAGAAATTATATGAAAAGTTATCGGCGTTAGGAAAAAAAACCATATCTTTGCAAGGATTCAATTATTATGCATAACTGTAGATTATAAACAAAATACCATAGGAAAGAAAATGAAAAGATTAGCTTTAGCGTTGGTGGGTGGAATGCTGCTGGCAGCCACGGCAACCGTAAGAGCCCAGATTCAGTGTCATGCAGTGTGTTTCTATAACCTGGAGAACCTTTTTGACACAGTCCATGATTATAATAAGAATGACTTTGACTTCCTGCCTGACGGTTCCTACCACTGGACCAGGAACAAATATGAGAATAAGCTGAAGAACATGGCCCAGGCACTCTGTGACCTGGGTACTGACAAGGTGTCCTACGGAGCCAGCATCATCGGTGTATCGGAGGTGGAGAATGACAAGGCGCTGGAGGATCTTTGCGCCCAGCCTAATATGAAGGCGCGCGGCTATAAGTTCATCCATTTAGAGGGGCCTGACAAGCGAGGCGTGGACTGCGCCCTTATCTATAACCCCAAGGCCTTCAAGGTAACCAAGGCCTTCCATAAACTGTATGTCTATGAGAATGGCGACACCACGCGTGCCACCCGTCCTTTCCTATGCGTTCAGGGTATGCTGGCAGGAGACCCGCTGACGGTAGTCGTATGCCATTGGCCCAGCAGGGGAGCTGAGGGAATCTTCCGCGAGTACGGCGGCCGCCAGGTACGTGCCCTTACGGACAGCATCCGTAAGGCCGATCCCGCCCAGCACATCATGGTGATGGGTGACATGAATGATGACCCCGACAACAACTCCATGGCCAAGTGCCTGGGTGCCAAGCGTAAGATGAAAGATGTAGGCGAAGGCGACTTCTACAATCCCTGGTGGGATGTGTTGCGCTCCAAGGGGCAGGGAACACTCTCTTATCAGGGGGCCTGGAACCTCTTTGACCAGATCGTATGCTCACGCAATATGCTGGATCTGAATAATACGAAGGAGTATAAGGAGCTTACCCTGCACAGCTACCACATCTTCAGGCGTGACTACCTGATACAGCAGGACGGCAAGTACAAGGGCACTCCCAAGCGTACCCACTCAGGCGGAGTGTGGCTGAACGGATACAGCGACCATTTGCCAACTGTTACCTATCTGGTAAAAAAATAAACTAAAGTTTCGCCGTTTCATAAAAAAGGTGTAACTTTGCACCCACGAATAAGGAGGGGCTCTCCTGAGTTGAGAGTTGAGAGTTGAGAGGTGAGGCCTCAGGAATTAGACATTTATTGATCATCAAATATAACTAAATTTAAAATCGTATGACAAGTTACAAGGAATTGGGTTTGGTAAACACCCGTGAAATGTTTGCCAAGGCAGTAGCAGGCGGCTACGCCATCCCCGCATTCAACTTCAATACACTGGAGCAGATGCAGGCAATCGTACAGGCAGCAGTTGAGACCAAGTCTCCTGTTATCATGCAGGTATCCAAGGGTGCCCGTAACTACGCTAACGGTACTATCCTCCGTTACATGGCTCAGGGTGCTGTAGAGTACGCTAAGGAGCTGGGTTGCGCAAATCCTCAGATTGTTCTTCACCTGGACCACGGAGACAGCTTCGAGCTGTGCAAGGACTGTATCGATAACGGTTTCTCAAGCGTAATGATCGACGGTTCCGCTCTTCCTTACGAGGAGAACATCGCTCTTACCAAGAAGGTTGTAGAGTACGCTCACGCTCACGATGTAACTGTTGAGGCTGAGCTGGGTGTATTGGCAGGTGTAGAGGATGAGGTTGCCAGCGAGGTATCTCACTACACAAAGCCCGAGGAGGTAGAGGACTTCAGCAAGCGTTCCGGCTGCGACTCTCTGGCTATCTCTATCGGTACAAGCCACGGTGCTTACAAGTTCACTCCCGAGCAGTGCACACGTGACCCCAAGACCGGCAAGCTGGTTCCTCCTCCATTGGCATTCGATATCCTGCACGAGATTGAGAAGCGTCTTCCCGGTTTCCCCATCGTTCTGCACGGTTCTTCTTCAGTTCCTCAGGACGAGGTTGATACCATCAACGCTCACGGCGGTAAGTTGCCCGATGCAGTAGGTATCCCCGAGGAGCAGCTGCGTGAGGCTTCTAAGAGCGCTGTCTGCAAGATCAACATCGACTCTGACTCTCGTCTGGCTATGACTGCTGCTATCCGCAAGCACTTCGACGAGTATCCCAGCCACTTCGATCCCCGTCAGTATCTGAAGCCCGCCCGCGAGAACATGAAGAAGATGTACATCCACAAGATTGTGGAGGTTCTGGGCAGCAACGACAAGCTCTAATAGCTAACATCCACGATAACCGCTGCTGGTTATTAATGATTAGTATATAATAAGGGAGGCAGATTTGCCTCCCTTATTTGTATCCACTTTCCTGCATTCCTGTCTAATCCGTTACTTTAGGCGAATTCCAATATCATATCGGCATTTATGCCTAATATTTTGTACAAACGTTTTGCAACGGGCATAGTTATGCGCCGTTTCCCGTTAAGTATCTGACTGAAAACTGTCTCGTTAATACCCAGTAGCAGGGCTCCCTCTTTCTGTTTCATATTGCGGGCATAGATGTAATCCTCTATGGTTTTAATCAACGGTGTCTTCTGTCTAAGAGGAAGAATGTCCATGTATTCATCCTCATACTGTGCCATCAATTTGCTCAAATCAGCAATTTTTCGGGTGTAATCATTGTCCATGTCAGGTTCTAACATTCCCTTCTCGGTTGCTTCAGCTATAAGGGCTTCAACCATTGCCTTCGTCTTATTATACTCCTGTTTAGATGTTAATCTCTTGTTCATAACAACTCCTTTCTTTATATTGTTGAACAGTCTATCTTATCATATTCTGAATGTGTCCCAACAAATCGGATATTCATAACACCTCCTATAAAGATTACCACAGCTACTATCCGATATTTATTTCCGCCAATATTGAAGACATATCGTCCATTCTTTACATAGTCGGCAGATGGGAACATCTTTTTCAGTTCTGTATGATTGAGCCAATTTGTATTTTTCACTTTCTCTATCCAACTGTTCAGCGGACCGGCGGATTGTGAATGTTTTTGTACAAATGTATCAAGTATTTCTTTGTTAGCTATAATCATCACTACATGATTTTGATGCAAAGGAATAAAATTCTTTGCAAATTTGCAAATATTTTTGCAGTTTAGTAAAGATAATCAAAAGATTTGTTCTGTATAAATAGCTTGTTTCGTAAACTTAAAGTACTCAACGAGGAATACAAATAAGCCCGTAAGCTATCAACTAAAATCGTTAAACTACATCTAATCCGTTACTTTAGGCGAAGGAAAATATGTAGGAAGGGCGAAAAAAAACATCCTGATACGTGCAGTAAAATTATTTTCAAGCCTTGAAAATATATAATCAAGCCTTGAAAATATATAACCAAGCTTTGAAAATAAATAACCAAGGCTTGAAAATAGTTATAATAGGCGAGTTAAAATGTTATTTTTGGCGTGTCGTCATGTTTTTCTTGGGGGGAGTCCCATACTTACGACGGAAGTTGGCCGGGGCGGGCCTTTACTCCCTCCCTCAAGGGAGGGCGGGGGTGGGTCTACCTTGTAATATCCTTGGTGCCGCCTGTGGTCTGGAAGAAGGTGACCTTGGTGGTGGCCTGCTTGTCAAAAAGGGTGTTGGCTAGGATTTCTACCACGCCGAACTGGCCCATGGGCAGCTCTGTGGAGCAGAATTCCTGCTGGTTGTTGAAGACGGCAACCTTGGCGCGGGCCGGTACATTATAATATACGCCTTTCTCCATCTTGGCCTTCTTCTTGGCAATATCCTCGTCTGTCTCGGTCTTGGGTAATGATTCGGTACACCTTACGCTGATATAGACGGGGGCTCCGGCCAGGTCGTCCTCATCTACAATGCCCAGTTTCTGGGAGAAGCGGAACAGGATGTCCTTGTCGGTCTCTTCCTGGGGCAGGTAGTTGAAGGATGTGACTTCCGTGCTGGTGAGCTGTGTGCCTTTGAACATGGACTCCAGGGCGGCTGCCTGTTGGTCCAGCTGGCTGAGCATCAGCTGCAGCTGGGCGCCGTCCTTGGGCGTGTTGTCAGCCTCGCCCTTGATAAGGGCGTTGCGACTGTCCCTGAGGTCGTAAATCTCCTCGGCACAGAGCTCTGCCATCTTGGCGGTACTGCCGGCGGCCAGCATCTCCTGTGTCATATAGGTGCGCGGGTTCACTGGCTGCGGGGCGGGAACGGGTTCCGGCAGTTCGGGCAGAACCTCCTCCTCGGCCTCTGTGTTGATACTCAGCAGGATGCCGTCGCTGCTCAGGCCTACCAGCGGTGCTACGGTCTTACTCTTGACCTTGATGCTATAGGCCTTGTCCTTGTCAGGCACACCGAAGGGTTCCAGTTTGATACTCCTGATACTCCATACTACAGACTCCTCAGTAGGTACATTGGGCAAGCGCAGGTAGCGGTTGGCATACTTGTAGAAATCTCCTGGCTTAGTAACTGTTTTCTCTGTTATGACAGTAACCCGGAACGCTGTCTTGGGAAGGAAGTATGATACGCCCTCCAGTGTGCTGCCGGGAACAAATGCTGTGACTTCGGTCTGTGCCTGTATCCCTGATACGGAAAGGCAGAGGGCAAGACCCAGAATGTTTCTTAGCTTCATATATCAGTTATTTTTTGATATGCAAAGGTAACGTTTTTCAATGAATGTGAAGCGTATGAATGACAATTTTTTGTTTTTCACGCAGTTATTCGTTTCTTTTTTCGTACCTTTGTAGCCAAATTATATACATTATGCAGACAATTCAGGTTAAGGACAAGTCTTTCTCCCTCTTTATCCCGGAGAAGGAGATTCTGAAGGAGGTGAAGCGTATCGCGGCGCAGATCAATAGGGATTATGTCGGTAAGGAACCCGTGTTTCTGGCCGTGCTGAACGGCTCGTTTATCTTCGCTGCCGACTTGCTGAAGGAGGTGAATCTGCCCTGCGAGATCTCGTTTGTGAAACTGGCCTCGTATCAGGGTGTGAACACAACGGGTAAGATACGTGAGGTGATAGGGCTGAACGTTGACCTTACGGAGCGTCCGGTCATTATCATTGAGGATATTGTGGATACGGGGCTGACAATGGCGCACATGCTGGATGTGCTGAAGCAGCAGAATCCTGCCAGCATAGACATCTGCACATTGTTGCTGAAGCCCGGCAAACTGCAGGTGGACCTGGATATCCGGTACTGTTGCATGGAGATTCCCAACGACTTCATCGTGGGCTATGGTCTGGACTATGACGGTTACGGAAGGAATACGAGGGATATATATACATTAATTAAATAACCCCACCCCTTCCCTCCCGGGGGAGGGAGAGAGAAAAAATAAAAGAGAAAAATTACGCTAGCCACAAGTCTCCCCTCGGGGAGATTTAGAGGGGGTTAGCAATATAAAAATAATTTTTAAGGTATGAAGAATATTATTATCTTTGGTGCTCCCGGTTCAGGAAAGGGAACCTATAGTGATGAGATTGTAGCTAAGTACGGCATGGGTCACATTAGCACAGGCGATGTGCTGCGTGCTGAAATCAAGAACGGTACCGAGCTGGGTAAGACAGCAAAGGGCTATATAGATAACGGTCAGCTGATCCCCGATGAGCTGATGATTGACATTTTGGCTAAGACCTATGACAGTCTGCCTGCCGGCAAGGGTGTTATCTTTGACGGATTCCCCCGTACCATTGCGCAGGCTGAGGCACTGAAGCAGATGCTGGCCGAGCGCAAGCATGATATGGGTGTGATGATTGAGTTGGTTGTGGACGAGGATACGCTGATGAAGCGCCTGCTGAACCGTGCCGTTGAGCAGGGACGTGCCGATGATAACGAGGAGACGATCAAGAAGCGTTTCGCTGTTTATCACAGTCAGACAGAACCTCTGGCAGCATGGTTCCAGAAGGAAGGCATCCGTCATACTTTCACATGGGAAGGCAGCAAGGAGCAGATGCTGGCCAATATCTTTGCCTTCCTGGATACTCTGAAGTAAGATAATTAAATGGCAGAAAGCAATTTTGTAGATTACGTGAAGATCTGCTGCCGCTCCGGTAAGGGCGGCCGCGGATCCATGCACATGCACCGGGCCAAGTATATTCCTAACGGCGGGCCTGACGGTGGTGACGGCGGTCGTGGCGGACACGTTTATCTGCGTGGCAACCATAACTACTGGACCTTGTTGCACCTGCGTTATGAGCGCCATGTGTTTGCTACCCATGGCGGCAACGGAGGCAAGAGCGGCAGTACAGGTGCTGACGGCGAGGACCGTTACATCGATGTGCCGTGCGGTACAGTAGTCTATAATGCCGAGACTGGCGAGTACATCTGTGACGTAACAGAGGACGGCCAGGTGGTAATGCTGCTGAAGGGTGGCCGCGGCGGCATGGGCAACAAGCATTTTGCCACCAGTACCAATCAGGCGCCCCGCTTTGCCCAGCCGGGTGAGCCTATGCGTGAATTGACGATTATCCTGGAGCTGAAACTGCTGGCCGATGTGGGTCTGGTGGGTTTCCCCAATGCCGGAAAGAGTACGCTGCTGAGCGCTCTGAGCAGTGCCCGGCCTAAGATTGCGGGCTATCCGTTTACTACGCTGGAGCCTTCGCTGGGCATCGTCTCTTACCGGGACGGACAGTCGTTCGTGATGGCTGATATCCCCGGCATCATTGAGGGTGCTGCGGAGGGGCGTGGTTTGGGCTTGCGCTTCCTGCGACACATTGAGCGCAACTCGCTGCTACTTTTTATGGTACCCGGCGACACCGACGATATCCGCAAGGAGTATGAGGTTTTGCTGAACGAGGTGAGGATGTTCAATCCTGAGCTGCTGGACAAGCAGCGTGTGCTGGCTATCACCAAGACCGACCTGCTGGACGATGAGTTGCAGCAGATGCTCTCTGAGGATTTGCCTGATGATCTTCCGCACGTCTTCATCAGCGCCGTTGCCAACAAGGGACTGACGGAACTGAAGGATGTGCTGTGGCAGGCGCTGAACAGCGAAAGCAACAAGCTGCAGGCTATCACGCAGCAGGAGACCCTTGTTCACCGGAACAAGGACCTGGCCTGGCTGCGTTCTGAAATGGAGGACGAAGGCGAGGACGAGGAAATTGAGTTCATCGACGAGGATGATATCGAGGACCTGGAGGACTTCGAATACGAGGAGGACGAATGATTTACGATACACCTTCGTGGCTGACGGCCTTCTCGGTAGGGAAGGGCGTTCATGGAACTGAACCCGGAACAGATGCCCGTGAAACCGGCCTGCAAGGTGAAAGCATACTGGTAGATGCCGCACACATCATGATTCCCCGTCAGACACATAGCACCAATGTCTGCTATGTGGACTTTGCCGGTGAGGTACCTGATACGGATGCGGTCATCACGGATAAGGCCGGATTGTGCATAGCGGTCAAGACGGCCGACTGCATTCCTGTTCTCCTATATGACTCCTGCAGACATCTTATTGCTGCCGTACATGCCGGCTGGCGCGGCACGGTGGGCCGTATTGTGGAAAAGACGCTTCGGCAGATGCAGAGCCGGACCGGGGATGTGTCTGCCATTATCGGGCCGGGCATATCGTTGGAAAGCTTCGAGGTCGGCGATGAGGTGTATGAACAGTTCCTGCAGGCCGGCTTTCCCATGGGGCGACTGGCAGAAAGATTCCCCTCGGCCGACGGGGAACGGTGGCATATCAACCTGAAGGATGCTAACCGCTGGCTGCTGGAGCAGAACGGTATCACCCGTATTCTGGTATCAGATATTGATACCCTTACATCCCCTCACTTTTACAGCGCTCGCCGTGATACCATCAATACGGGGCGCAATATCAATGGGATTATGATTGTCCCTTAGTTTTTCCTGGCTTTACTAGTTTAACCGGTTCCTAAGGCCCCCTCCTTTCAAGGAGGGCAGGGGAGGATCTTCCTCTACTTCAGGTTGCCTAAGATGCTGCGGGTGAGTTCGCGGGTGGCGGTCCGGGTGGCGGTGCTGACGGCAGTCTTGGTCACCTTCTTGCCGATGGAGTCCTTGGAGCGGCGCTTGCTGCCCGTTACGGTATTGGCAACGTATGTTCCCAATGCGGCGGTAACGCTGGTGATAACAGCGCTGATAATCTTTCCGAAGAAGGATTTCTTCCAGCTGCTTTTCTTTCCTGTCCCCTCTGAATCTCCCCGGGGGGAGGCTTTTTCCTGCTCCTTGCCACTTGCCACTTGCTCCTCTTTCTCCGATTCTGCCTCGCTTTCTGCCAGCAATACCTCGAAAGCGCTCTCGCGGTCTATAGGGGTGTCATACTTGCCGAAGATGCGTGACGACTTGATAATCTGCTCACGCTGCGCTTCCGTTATAGCGCCGATCTGACTGAGGGGGAACAGTACCTTGGCACGCTCTACCATAGTGGGCGTTCCCTTCTCGTCGAGGAAGGAGACAAGCGCCTCGCCTGTCCCCAGTTCCATGATAGCATCTTCTGTCTTGAAGGCCGGGTTGGCACGGAAGGTCT
>CACYMI010000026.1 GCA_902775385.1 uncultured Bacteroidales bacterium | reverse complement strand
ATATGATGAGTATCAAAGAAATTCTTGGCAGAATCATAGTTGGTGGGAGCGGCAATGACAACAAAGTCAGCATCCCGATAGGCAGACTTCCCGTCGAGTGTAGCCGTCAGGTCAAGTTCCTTCTCAGCCAGATACTTCTCGATATACTCATCCTGAATAGGAGATATTCTGTTATTGATTTTCTCCACCTTCTCCGGGATAACATCCACCGCGGTCACATGGTTGTGCTGCGCCAGCAGCGTGGCGATGCTCAGTCCCACATATCCCGTTCCCGCAACTGCTATTTTATTCATATATTGTAGTATATTAATATTTCTTGAATTTCATAATTCGCTTAGAACGTGCGCCGGTCCTCACTGTCCCATGCGGTATTAATGCTTACAGAGATTGCCGATGAGGCCACACCGCCCGTGAAGAAATCACAGGAAAACGTATTGGTATGCCCCTGCTGCATCTTTATGTCTTCGAACGTACGTTCATTCATTACATTGCCATTATGGTCATATACGGTAACCGTCAGTCTGATGGTACCCTCCACATCATGCAGGAAAGTGTAAAGGTCAAACTGCTTCAGCTCCGGGGTCAGGTCATAGGTATGCTCCTGCCTGCTCTTCACACTTCCCAGTCGGCTCATGACATTGAAGGCCCCGCTGCCGCCAGTATAATAGAACCTTATCTTAGCTGCATCCGCAGGAAAGTCATCCGTAATAACGAACCTGCACAACGCCGCAATGCGGTCCAACTTCATATTCACCTCCACCGGTTCCTCCCCTATTGTCACGTTCTCACTTCCCAGGAAAGTATCCGTAAACCCCTGTGCGTTGGTAAACTGGACTTTGGCAAGATTGGTCATGGCTGGGTTGCCGTCACTGCTGTGTGCCACAACCACCAGTTGATAGTCGCCATCCTCCAGTTGGAATGAGGTTGCGCCGAAACCTGCTCCAGACTTCTCCTGATTCTTCTGTCCCACACGTGCACCGTCCATTGTATAGACCGCATAGTTCAGGCGAGTGTACTCCTGATATGCCAAGGGCGGGACGATTACCCTCAGATTCCCGTCCATATCCGCCTCGTCATCCGTAATAACAGGAGATTCGCAACCAACAAGCAGAAACAGAAGGCAATACAGTAAATATTCACATCTCATATCATCATACTCCCGCCCCCTTCCGGAAAAGGGGGCGGGCAATGCTTCAACTTTTCGTTCATGCAAAAGTATGAATTATTATGGTAAGGACAAAATATTACAGGGACAAAAGCCCCTAAACCTATTGATTTAGGTGTTTCTGTCCATCCTTGATGTAAACCTGATTCCTCATCTGAGCGCCCTTTATAGGTGTCACTCGCCTTCCTGACAAATCATAAATATAGGGTGTAGCGGTTTCTTTACCGTCCGGAACGGACGGAGCTACCCTCTCCATTCCGTCAGGTTCAGCAGGCGTAAGGGGCTCTATGGTCGTACCTTCCAGTTTAAAGGCATTGATACCGAAGCTGGTCTGTCCCGTCAGATTGACAATGATACCCAACGACACATCAGTCTCCTCAGCCAGTGAGAAGCTCACACTGCCATCCATGATTTTGCACCAGGCAAGGGCCTTCTCCTCACATTCCGCATCACTGACCATTGTCTTTCCCTTGCAAACCACCAGGCGGCTGGCCTGCGCATCATCCACATCACCCAAAGTGACACTGAAACAGTATTTACCTGCAGGAAGTGTAACAGCCTGCCAGAGACGGTAATCAAGTAATGAAGTGGCAAAACCGCTCCATTGCGTCTCAAACTGAATATCATTGTGATGCGAGGTATCTATGTGGGCACCCGTAGTGATACTGCCGGAAACAACGGCATTGGCATCTTGCCACTTGGAACGGCTGGTCCTCATCGCCAGCTTCAGGAATCTGCTGCTGTTATTGGGATTGACCGTACCGGAAGCCGTAATAAACGGATTCTTGTAATTAGTAAGATATGCAGCAGAGATATCACCGTGCATCAGTGCCTCGGTATCCAGGGTAAATACACCCAAAGCCGAGTTCCACGCATCACCGTCAGGACCGAATCCTATCCTGCGGGCATTACAGTCGGATGAGGTACGGTCCGCCACATCACCGCCGTTCTGGTTGAAATCATAGTACAGCAGAAGGTTATCGGCCGTCTGTGCTGCCCCTATGTCACGGATATGCCGGTTACTGTAAACTTTGAATTTTTCCTCCGTAAAGTTAGCAGCCCAAAGGCGAACCTCGTCAATCTGACCCTTGAAACCTTCCTCACCCACCGTTATGACTCCCAGGGCAGGCATTCGGACAGCCAGTTTGGAAGAAGACGTATGGACAAGCAGGCCATCGCGGAAAAACTTTACTGTTCCCGCATTATAGGCTATAGCGTAATGATGCCATTCGCCTGTGATAACAAACCCCTCTGCAGACTGAACCGTCCGAGTCCCTAGGGTAACGCTGAGCATACCCTTATTATCCACTGATGTTGAAAGACTCCCCTGCGAGGAAGACAGGCTGACACTACCCTGATACTGCTGCGGACGCATCCACCATTCCAACGTAAGAGACTTCTGTTCCTCTGTAAAAGGACAGGTGAGCTGCAGTGTTTCCACTCCTGTAAAGTTAAGGCAGGAAACAGGGTCGTCATTGCTGACAATAAGGTAACGCTTACGGGTCTGCGAATGGCCGCCTAGCAGATTTGTCACATGCAGACTGACATCATAGATACCCGGAGCGGTAGGAACAATGTAAGGCGACTGTTCATCCACCGTCAGAGTCCTGCTACCATTGTTCAGTTCCCACTGCCATGCAAGCGGACTGTATCGGCTTTCATCCATCAACTGAACCCCCTCACCCAGCATGATGGCCGTTTCGGAAAGGTCAAACCGGGCATTAGGAGCCGACTCACACACCGTAACTTCCTTGGTTATGCTGTTGGAACCGTGCGGATTGGCAACCGTAAGCGTAACAGGGAAGGTTCCTGTTGTAGGATAGAGAGCCGTAGCATTGGTACCGCTCAACTGCTCCACCTCGGCTCCGGGCATACTCCACAGGTAGGTACATCCCATACCCTGGGAATGATTGACAAAACTGAATCTGTCACCTGCCGGCAGTGTATCGTTGGCAACCTCGAAGTCTGCAACCGGTGCCTCCCCGTCAATCACGGTAATCTCCTTCTCAGCCGTCAGCGTGCTGCCATCTACAAAACCAACCATACAGGACACATTGTACGTTCCTGCAATAGGAAGGTTCAGTGTAATCATTTGGGAGTTAACAGAAGATATAGCATCGTTGGCATCTCCCTCACCGGCGGAACCAGAGGAAGTTATCTTCCATTTCCACGAGGTAGCATTCAGGAGGGTTTGGGCCGTAAGACAGAAGGGGACACCTGCAAAATGAGAAGTATCCATCTCCTTAATGGTTAGCGTTGGAGCCGGCTGCGTGCCGCTAAGAGGATCATCGGACGCAGTCACCTGCCATGAGCCTATCGTCTGGAACCGGGCATGCTTACCGCTTACATACTCACGCAACCTGAGTTCACCATCCACCCGGACAGTATCCATCGGCAGATACACCAACAGGTCAGGCTGAAGCGCCGGAGCAGCAATGCGCACACGCATATTGTTCTTAATCTCTGCCGCCGTACGGGCAGTACGCCATACACGAATCTCATCCAGGCCGCCTATCCACCATTGGTTACTGTCCGACGTACGTCCGAACTGCAAGTCCCCGAAACCGGTAAGACCGGAATAGCTGGCAGAAGTAATCTGCCCCTTTCTAGTTCCATTGATGTAAAGCATCAGGGTACTGCCGTTAATGACAATGGCTATATGATTCCACCTCCTGAGCAATGAAAGTGCGCCCGAAACATCCAACCGGTCCGTACCACCACTGTTCCATCCTACAGAGACAGTACCGCTGCCACTGTTATGGAAGAGGAACTTGCCCCAGCCCGGACCCACCTGATGAGTATAGTTTACATTCTGGTCATTACGCATCCAGAACTCAATAGTAGCTTTTCCCAACATCTCCGGAATGGCATTTGGAATGGTAATACCGCACTGCTCCATTTCCAGCAGCAGGTTGTCACCCTGCTTCGGCATAGCTGTCAGTGCCTTGTTAGAGGAAGCAGACTCCTGCATGTACTGCCCCGTCTGATAGACAGCCCTGACAGTGAAAGCCTCCTGGCCGGATACGTCGACAGGCGTATAGTAAGTCTGCCCTACAGGCAGCTGGGCTACCAGCCTGCTGTCCTGATAGACATGATAGCCGGCAAGGGTAAGACTGGAAGCCTGAGGAGCCGTCCATGCCAGCACGCCGTCCTCTGCAACCAGGTTGACAGGCGGATACAACTGTTCGCCCGGGACCACCACACTGATAATGGTCTCACGTCCATGGTTCTTAATCTCGACATTCTCCTTGTCAAAGGGAATCTCTACCCCCTCATTCTCCACCTCGTAATTGATGATGGAAGCCTTGTAGATGTGTCCGGTACCTATGGCATCCTTCTTGGGCGTAACGATGAAGAAGTACTTCAGTGGCTTGGTACGGTCCACGGTAGCCGTCAGGTCAGTCAGGTCATAGCCGAACTCCATCGGCTCGTCATGAATGCCGTCTGCCCAGCGTCCCAGCATAGGAACCTCAGGAGCCGGACTGGCCCCCAGCGTATTACCTGCATAGCGGAAATGCTCAAAGGGAATCACCTTCTCCGGCTTGGTGGCGTTCACATTCTCCGACACACCTGCAGAAAGCAGCAGCTCACTACGGCGACTATAGTCCATCAGCAGCTTGATGGTACGCAGTGGACGGTAATCCTGCCGGATTACAAAGGCACCGGGTGACCAGGTCCATGTATCGTTATTAACCGCATAACTGTATTTGTAGGGACAGTATATGAAACCCTTGTTCTCCCAACCGTCTCCCCATGAGTTGGCAATAATCCAGGCTCCAACCTCATCCTCCTCAACCTCTCCCACCTTGCCGTCACCATCCAGGTCAAACTCTATACGGTCATCGTAGCCGCAGACGGTAAGCGCATGGTTAAAGGTATCGCCCCACGCCTTTACGTACTTCATGCCCACTACGCCGGCAGCTTTGTTGGCAGCAGAGCTGGGAATAGCAGCCCACGTGCCATAGGCCGCCACACCAATACCGGCAACACCACCGCTGTGCATAGTCTCGTCACCGCAATGGTTGTAAAGCCATTCCTTCAGTTCCTGCCTACCCTCAGGGGTATTGGTGGGAGGCAGACTGATATTGTAGGCCGAACGGTTCCACATGGCGCTGTACCATTTTTCATAGCCCTGCATCCATCCGTAATCAGGGTCATCATGGGTCTGCGCACCGAAGAGCCTGCTGTACGTACGCCCCCCATAGGTAGGCACATTAGGGATACCGTTGGCCTTGGCCATACCCTCAGTATCGCTGGTCTGATAAGCCATCAGCCAGGTAAAATGGGAGGGATACTGGTTCTCGGGAAGCGAAGCATCCAGGTCACGATAGCTATTCATCTCATGCGTGAACTGATAACCTATAGCCGCCGCCGAGCCGCAGGAGCCGCCGTCCTGATTGAAGATAGGCGGAAAATACTTGTCTTGTCCGTTATACACAAACGGAGGCAGTTGCACTTTAGCCTTACGCGCCTTCCGGCGGGCCACGTACTCCGCCGGCTGTGCCTTGGGAGTGACATCATACTTCAGGTTGGGAAAGACACTGCGGTCAATCTTCACCACCTTGCCGTCAGGCAGGGTATAGTCCTCTATCTGACCATGAATGCCAAGGACAGGCAGAAGACATACTGTCAAAAGGAGACTCTTCTTGTTCATAGAATAGATTAGGAATTAGATAACAGTCAGCCTTCCCTATGGAGGGGGAACAGAGAAAGAGGGAGTCCATGGGGAAGAATTACCCCAAGAACTCCCTCTTCTATTGATTAGTCGATTACCTTACAACTACCTTGACACCATTCAGGATGTACATGCCACGGCCTAAGGACTTCAGGCTATGAAGCGTAGCATTGGTACGGAGCAGTTTACCGTCCATGCCATATACATTACCGCCCTTGCCAAGGTTCTGGATAGCACCGGGTACAGTCTTCACGGCATCAATAACGTCTGTACCGACACCGCCCAGGAGGATAGCAAAGTCATATTCATCCACATTAGGATCAATCTCGGGGCACTCTCCCAGTTTAAGTACGGCACTGCACTGGGTAACAGCTACACTGTTGTCCTTTTCGGGATGAGCCACACCATTTCCGTCGAAATAGATATCATCCTTACTGAGCGTGTACTGCGAGATGGTACCCAGCAATCCGTTCACCATAGCGCCCTCCAATACCATTTCGGGCTTGCCGGGCATAGTAAACAGGATAGGCTCTACGTAATCATCCTCGGCATCGTAATCAGTTGTATCACCAAAGATGTAGAGGGCTGGCTGACCGGCCTCGATGGTCTCAATCTCCTTCAGTGCCAGGAAAGTCTCAACGAACTCGCCCTCACCCACGGTGTACTGGCCTACTGCAGTATAGGCATGCGCCTCTTCGGGAGCATCCACGGAAGTGATGCTAACACTGTTACACCAGTCAGCAATGCGACCGGGCTTAACGTTCCGGTAGAACGAGAAGGACTCGGGAGCCTCGTAGGGCTCGGCAGCCTCCACAAGGACAAGGCCGGAGTTGGAGTTAGGAGTCGTTGCGTTCCAGGTTACGAAACGATGGTCGAAGTTCTGAGAGTGCAGATAAGAACAGTTGCCACCGTCTATTCTGGTGCCGTGAATCAAGCTGCGCTGGAAGCCCAGTGCCTGATAGTCAAAGAAGGTAGGAATCAGCTCAAGAGAGTTGTTGGCGTTGTTGCTGCCCTTACAGTTGACAAACAGGCCGGTAGCCTTGTTCTGGATAGCATATACGGGAGCCACCTTGTCAGTACCCTTGGGCAGGATTTCCTTACCCTCGGCAGTGTTGAATTCAGAACGGTAAGTTGCATAAGCCTGAGCGGCAGCAGCAATATCTTCTGCGGTTGCATCCTTGAAGATAACCTTATTGGCTTTCGTATAAGCCTGTCGGAGAGTCCACGCATTCTCGCTCTGACCTGCTGCGGGAGTTACAGGATAGATCTGGAACTCGGCAGCATGGAAGTAGGTCCACAGCGTGTTATACTCGTCGGCACTTGTTATCTCGGCGAAAGGATCGAATTCCATGTTACCACCACCGTCTGTACCATATCTCTTGGTCAGGATGAAGCGCAGATAGCTATAGGTGCCACCCAAGTCAACAGGCTGACTGGTAACAGACTCGTTCTGAGATGTGAAAGGAGTCTCGATGTAACCAACTCGGGTCCAGTTCTCGCCATCATTACTACCCATAATATACATATGGATAACATGACCGTTAGTAGCGCCCTGACGACGTGTTACATCAATCTGGATAAGTCCGGAAACGGGCTCGTTGAGCTTAACCTGCAGATAAGCGGGCTCCAGCACGTCCTTATGGTAATCGCTGTGCCAGTAGGTAGATTTCTCACCATCGATAAGGCTACCGATGTTCTTACCCTCGCTACTATCGCTGGCGTTACTTGAGAGCTGAGAAGCATCTGTGATCAGAGGCTCGCCCTTGATGTAGGTAGTGCTCATATCCAGAGCCATAGCCATATTCTCCTTAGTCTCCTGGAAAATAGCAGACTCATCTGCCCACAGGTTCTCATGCTCTACAAAGCGGAACATGCTGACATCCAGATCCTCCAGTTCTTCGGGGTTGGCAAAGTACATATACATACCGGCGCGGGCATCCTCGGTACTAACGAAGTCCAGGTAGTAATTGCCGGTAGATTTGTCCTCAAGATCCTTTTCGTCACTTCTGACGCCGGGAACCACATAGTAGCCGAACTGCAGGGAATCACCTACAATCTTGGAGTTTCCGCCTGGTGAATTGGGATCGAATCCATAGTCGGTGTACATCTCCTTGGTGGGGAACATAATGTGATACCATGCGTCGGTCTTAACACCGTTAGCCAGCTCCATAACGCTCTTAGACATAGACTTGAGCATTACAGCATACTTATGGTTCTGTGCAACATTGTATCTACCAGCCTCGTCATAGTCCTTCACCTCCTTATAGAGTTCATCATAGGCTGTAGCGATGTCGGTGCTTGTCCACTGACCAGGATTAGTACCTTCTACAACACCCTTTGTAAGGTTTGCATAGGTCTCCAGTGCATTACGCAGCTCTGTAGGATCAACCATAGCGTTCAGGAAAGCCTGATATGCATTCTGCAATGCCTGATACTGCTCCAGCGTAATGTTATCATCATCAGTAGCTATATTCTCCATGTATATTCTGTTCAGTTCCTCGGCCACCTCTCCCATAGCCACATACTGTGAGTTGGGGTTAGGACTGACCTTAAGGAACTGCAGTTCAGCAGCATGCCAGAAGTATCTGTAGGATAATCCGCTACTATTGCAGTCTGTATTTGTACAGATAATACGGATGTAAGGATAAGCCGTCTCAACTGTGAACGGAATATAATTCTCGGCACCAGCCGCATAGTTGGGGACCTTCAGCTCGGCTATCAGAGCCCACTCGCTGTCATCGGCCTTCGTGTTATCAGCACCTACGATTCTGAACTGGGTAGGACGGTCGTTTGAGGCACCTGCTCTCTCGCACAGGTACAACTCGCAATCACCAATCATATCCTCCATATCGGAGATCTGAATATAATGAGGCTCCTGCGGGGTATTAGACCAAGCACTGTGCCAGTAGGTGGTCTTATCACCATCAATCAGGACGCCGTCTGAGAGGTTACCGCCGTCTTTTCCACCAAAATCATTCTGGCTGTAAGGTGAAGTCATCTGACTGGCAGAGGTAATCAGCTTAGTCTTGATTGCATCCTTTGCCACCTCCAAGTCAGCCTTGACCTTGGCACGCAGTTCATTGTTCTGTGTTACCAGCAGGTCATGGTTCTTAATCATCTCAAAACTGGCGATAAGTTCCTCGGCCTCATCCTCCGGAACAAGCTCCAGATACCACTCGCTGGTCCACTTGTCCTCCGTTCTGTCCGTGTTATAGGTTCTTGCCCAGAAAGAGAACTCCTGATCCACACCACTATCCGTCTGATAATAGCCGAAGGGGGAATTAGTATCCTGGTTACCGGCACCGTGACTCATCTGATGGATGTAGTAGCCGCCACGGGGCTCAAAGGCAGGACGGATGGCAAATACACCCCTCTCGTCAAACTCAGACCCGCCGCCTTCTACACCGTATTCTATAGTCTGCAGACCGGCATAGTCAAATATGAAGTAGCCGGCATCCTCGGCGTTCTCCGTCATATCAATACAGTCATTGTCATACGATGTCTTGCTTACATAAGTGCCCATACCGGCATTCTGCAGCATCAGGCTGTCTCCGTTCTCGCTCTTGGTAATCTTCCAGATGAAGTTAGCCAGGTTCTTCTTGACGGTTCCGTAAACACCCTTGTTGGCATGAGCCTTCTCAAACGAGGCCGCCCAAGCCTTATCCACGAAGCCGCTCTCGTCATACTTTGACTTGTAGCGCTCGGCCGTATAGATGCGGTAGTAACCGTCCTCGGGAACATAAGGAACCTCACTGTCCAGAATCTTCTGGTGCATAGAGTCAGCTGCAGCTGCCATGGCATTAGCCTCATCCACGGTAATGGCATTGGGGTCGGCATAATAGTCATAATTGTCATCCAGCATCTTCTCTCCTATACTGTAAGCATTCTGGATCAGGTTCCACAACTTCACCCACGTGTCAACATCGGCACACTGGCCAGGCTCAGAACCTATGTCATAAGCTGTAGGATAATCCACGTCGTCCTGCTGCACAGCACTGTACCTGCGGCACAGACCATCCATAATCACATATATGGCATCCTTAGGCGCAGGCTCCAGCAACGTCCATATATAGGCAGGGGTATAGCTGTAGCAGGGAGTGGGAAGGGGATTCTCGTCCATGGGATCTGCTATCTTGTAAGTCCAGAAGGAACGGCCGGAATCCTCCCAACTGGTTTCCGCATAAGCGGTATTACAGGTACGGATGGCAATCTTTCCCTCGGCATTCATAAAGAATACCTGTCTTTCCCAACTAGTACGGTCATTTGTGGAATGTGAGAAGAAGTCCTGGTCCAATTTGGCCTTATTGTCAACCAGTGCAGAGTTGGTGAAGCGCTCACCGTTTTCACCCACAGGGATATTGATACGGAAACCGTATTCCTTGAGGCCTCCGCCGCCGGACTTTGTAATCTCAAACTTACAGCCGTCCTCCTCGTATTCGGTCAGCAAACCGTCCGAGGTTACATAATACCTCACGTCATTTACTTCGGTCACGATGAAATAGACACCATCCTTGAAGGATCTCAGTGCCGCCTCATACTCCGAGTTTGGGGGATCTGCCGCAAATGCATTCCCCAAGTTGAATATTGCCGCCAATGGGGACAGCAACATCAGCAAGAATAAGTAACATTTTCTCATTGTCAAAAAAGTTTTAAGGTTTATAATTATCTATGTTTTTTATAGCAGGTTAAACAATTCTATTCGTCTTCCGGTAGTTAGTTTTAATCATTCATAGTCAGTTTGTCATAGTTTTACCTTGCAAAGATAAAGTTTCCGGCAATACTTTAACTCATGAACATAACAAAATCTCACTCACGTAAACATTATTTAACATAACCGGATAAAAGAAACGGCGTTTCGCCGATAGTAACATGCCGAGTTACTGCCAGCAAAACGCCGTTTTACCCCAATACGTCAGACGTTACTCCCTAACGCCCAGTTCACGAATCAGATTATCGGCTTTTCCCCATTTGTCAATAAGGAAAAGGACAAAGCGGATATCCACGCCTATACATCGCTGCAGGGAACTGTTGAAGCTTATGTCGCCTGACATAGCTTCCCAGTTGCCGTCAAAGGCCAGACCTATCAGTTCGCCCTTGCCGTTGAACATAGGACTGCCTGAGTTACCGCCGGTAATATCGTTGTTGGAGATGAAGCACAGGTGCATATCGCCCGTATTCTTATCGGCATACCGGCCCCACTTACCCTGCTGCATCAGCTTTACAATATCCTCCTCCAGCTTATAGTCCTCAATCTCGGCCTGACGGGCAGCCTTGTCCAGCAGGCTCTGCGCATTGGTATAATACTGGAAGTGCTGCCCCTGGGCCGTATAGTCCTGGATGAATCCGTAGGAAAGACGCATGGTAAAGTTGGCATCGCTGTAATGGGGCGCCTCCTGATCCATCTCCAGGAGTGCCTGCGTCAGCATGCGCTCATTGTAGTGGATGATATTGTTGTTCATGCGCTGCTTGCCGTAGAGGTTCGTGATAAAATCCTCCCCTTCCTCGGTGTAACGCAGCACAGGGTCGCTCGCGCGCAGCGTACTGTCAGCGAGCAGTCTGTCCAAGCAGGAAATATCCTTGCAGACAGTCTTGCTGAACATATTGCGCACAAAAGCAGCACAGTCACCGTTATACAGGCTGTCAATCTCCTTATAGCAGTCAGGCCAGTACTTGGGGTCCTTCACCTGCTCACGGTAGTTCTGAATCAGGACGGCCGTAGTAGCCTCATCCAAAGCGGCATCATAATCCTTGAAGAAGGCCTGCAGACCCTCACGGGTGGAAGCCACCTGTGCACTGTCGGCATCCTGGGGCATATGATTCAGGATGCCGGCCACACGGGCAATCTCTATGCCACGGCTGAACGTTTCGTTATAGAAGCCCTGCGCATATACATCGTTCCTGCGTTCGGCATACGCCTGCTCCAGTTTGCCGAAGACCTGGCCGAATCGGGCCTTCAGGTCATCCCTGCCGCTGTACCATTTGCGAATCTGTTCCTCAGTCTGCTGCTTCAGGCCAATCACGCCCAAATCAGCAATCGCCTTGTTCATACCAATGGAGTTCTTCCAGTAATTGCTGCTACCCGCCCATTTGCTGGCATACTTGATGGCTACGGAACGGTCCGCATCCATAAACTTCTTCCATACTTCCTGTTTCTTTCCCCGTACCTGAATGGTACTGACATTACGCGCATTCACACGCTCGTCTATACCCCATGAACTCAAGTACCGGCTGGTACTGCCGGGATAGCCGATTGTCATACAGTAGTCGCCCTGCTGGTAGCCGTCCATGCAGATCTTGGCATACCGCTTTGACCGGAGCGGTTTGTTGGCAGGACTGTATTCGGCAGGTTCACCGTTCTCATCGGCATATATACGGAACACGCTGAAGTCACAGGTCTGGCGGGGCCACATCCAATTGTCCGTATCACCGCCGAACTTGCCCAACGTATTGGTAGCCGTAAATACCAGTCTTACATCCCTATATACCTTATATATACTAACATAATAGGCATTGCCTCCATAGTAACTCTTCACCTGGCAGTCCATACCGGGATTCGCCTTCTCGTAATCCCTCTCCACAGCATTGCAGATGCTGTCAACATGATCCCTGTCCAGCAGGCGAGGCTCTACGTTGGGATTAGCCCGGTAGATACTGTCCAACGCCAGCATCACCCGGGTGCTGCACTCCTCTGTACGCTGCAGGAAACGCACAAACAGGCCCTCGGCAGGGCGTTCCTCGGCATAGGAGTGCGCCACAAATCCGTTGGCTAGAATATCATCCTCGGGGGTAGAGAGTTTCTGAATAGCCCCGTAACCGCAATGATGGTTAGTGAATACCAGCCCGTCAGGACTGACCACAACCCCGGAGCAGAAATCGCCGAAATCCACTACAGCATCCTTCAGGCTCACACCATCAGGGTTATACAGTTCCTTAGGGGTAAGTCGCAAACCCAGTTCCTTCATTACCAGGGCCGTCTTCTCGTCAATCTTGTTGAGCATCCACATGCCTTCGTCTGCTTTCGCGTTGTCAACGCAAAAAACAACACTCAGAACAGTAATAAAAAGAGTAATTTTATTCATAATTTATATTTTTAATCTTCATTCCCCTCCTCCTTTGGGGGGAGCTGGAGGGGGCTTTATTTCTTTTTGGGACGGCGGCGTGCCCATCCTTCTTCGGGATGGAGGAACTGCATCCAGTCAGCTTTATCAAACTTCTTAGCGCTCTTCCCGACTCTCTCAGGGGCTTTCCCCTTTTTCTCCCCTCCCTTGGAGGAGCCGTGGGCGGCTTTTCTCCTGTCTCTCGTTCCTTGCTCCTTACCCTTTGCCCCTTGCTCCTTAAGGGTTGGCTCACTTCTATCCACCACTACACTGCGACCCTTGATGGTTACGCCATGCTTCATGGATTTGATTACACGGTCGGCATCCTCGTTTTTCACCTCAACAAAGGCAAAGCTCTTCATGAGATCAATACGGCCAATCTCAACCTTATCGCCCTTGACATTGTTGTTGATGAGTCCCATAATCTCACGTGCGTACATTTTGTCAATCTTTCCTACATTCAGGAAAAGGCGCGTATAGCCCTCTTCTGGGGTATGGTCATCCTTACGACGGGAGCCTTTCCCTCCGCTCTTCTCAGACCCTGAAGGAGCCTCTATTTCCGGTGCATTGGCGTAATACTGAAGGAAACGGCCAAACTCACGACTCAAGACACGCTTGATAAGGTCATCCTTATCCAACCATGCCCAGCGTTTCTGCACCTCTTCCATGAAGGGAGCAATCTCCTCTTCATCCACCTCTACACGTTCTATATCGTCTATCACATGATAAAGCTGCTTGCTGCAAATCTCGCGAGGCTCTGGCAATGTTCCTTTCTCAAACTGCTTCTGTATTACCTTCTCCACCTGACGGATACGACTCTTCTCGCGCAGGTTAACAATACAGATACTGGTTCCTTTCTTGCCGGCACGACCCGTACGACCGCTACGATGGGTATAGTTCTCCACATCATCAGGCATACCGTAATTGATGACATGCGTCAGGTCGTCCACATCCAGACCTCTGGCTGCCACATCTGTGGCTACCAGCAACTGAGTGCGGTGCTTTCGGAATTTCTGCATGGTAAGGTCGCGTTGCTGCTGAGAGAGGTCGCCATGCAAGGCATCAGCATTATAGCCGTCACGAATCAGGTTGTCTGCCACCTCCTGCGTCTCCATACGGGTACGACAGAAGATAATGGCATAGATACGAGGGTAAAAGTCCACCACTCGCTTCAGCGCCAGATACTTATCCTTGGCATGCACCATATAATAGATGTGGTTCACATGCTCTGCTCCTTCATTACGACTGCCCACCTGAATCTCGCGCTTCTCTTTCAGGTAGTTCTGGGCTATGCGCTCTATCTCCTGACTCATAGTAGCACTGAAGAGCAGGGTTCTGTGTCCTTCTGGAATACCCTCGAGGATAGCATCCAGTTCCTCCTGGAATCCCATGGACAGCATTTCGTCAGCCTCGTCCAATACCACATACCGGATTTGTGAAAGGTCGGCAGCGCCGCGTTTCATCAGGTCCACCAGACGCCCAGGCGTTGCCACAATAACATCCACACCTGCTTTCAAGGCACGAATCTGCGGCTCTATGTTGGCTCCACCATACACAGGCAGGATGGTAAGGTTAGGCAGGAACTTACCAAAGCCCTCCATATCGTCGGAGATTTGTATACAGAGTTCACGTGTCGGAGAAAGGATAACTGCCTTGGGCAAAGCTTTATCCTTCCCAACAGAAATATTCATCAGTTCCAGGATGGGCAATCCGTAAGCGGCAGTCTTACCCGTTCCTGTCTGGGCAAGGGCAACCAAATCAGCACTTTCCTCCTTGTTCAGCAAGAAGGGAATTACCGCCTCCTGAACAGGCATAGGATGCTCATATCCCTGTTCCTCAATAGCTTTCAGGAGCTCAGTAGAGAGCCCCAATTCTTTAAATGTACTCATATTCGGGGGACAAAGGTATAAAAAAATGAACATTGAACATTGAACATTGAACATTATTTGTAATTTTGCAACGCAAAAAGAAGAACCAAGGGTATGAAGAAAGGATTGGTATTAGAAGGAGGTGGCCTGCGGGCATTGTTCACGGCCGGCGTTACCGATGTAATGATGGAGAACAGAATCCGGTTTGACGGACTTATCGGCGTATCTGCCGGTGCCACCTTCGGGTGCAACTACAAGTCTGAGCAGCCGGGACGTGCCCTTCGTTACAATATCAACTTCAAGGACGACCCCAGGTATATGAGCTGGCGCTCGTTCCTGAAGACCGGTGATTTGGTAGGTGCCGAGTTCAGCTATCATGTTCTGCCCAATCAACTGGATATCTTTGACTATGAGACCTTCCGCCGTAACCCCATGGAGTTTCATGTAGTATGTACGGATGCAGAGACCGGCGAACCCGTGTATAAGCAGTTGGACGATATGACTGATGAAGGGCTCGACTGGATTCGCGCCTCAGCCTCCATGCCCATTGTCTCCAGGCCCGTACAACTGGAAGGCCGCAAACTTCTGGACGGTGGAATCGTCAATTCCATCCCCCTGAAACACTTTCAGGAGATAGGCTACGAGCGCAACATTGTAGTGCTTACCCAGCCCAAGGGGTTCTTCAAGAAACGTACCAAACTAATGCCGCTCTTCCACCTGACCATGCGCAAGTACCCGGCCATCATCCAGGCCATGGGCCGCCGCCACCTGATGTATAATGAGCAGTTACGCTACCTGGCCCAGGAGGAAAGAAAAGGCAACATCCTGCTTATCCACCCCGATGACACCCTACCCATCGGCCGTACCGAGCAGAATGAGAAGAAAATGCGCCAAGTCTATCAGATGGGAAGGGCAGCAGCTGAAGATAATTTGAAAAGAATCAAAGATTTCCTTTCAGATAAGAGTGTAGAGTTGAGGGTTTAGAGTTTAGAGTCAGTTAGAAAGTATTAAGTTCAGAGTTTATAAGGGGGGCGTGAATCATGAATAAAATAGTTGGAGTAGGAGAAACCATATTGGATATTCTCTTCAAGAACAATCAGCCGGTGGCAGCAGTTGCCGGAGGCAGCAGCTTTAATAGTATCATCAGCGTGGGGCGCGCCGGGGTACCCTGCGCCTTCGTTGGTTATACAGGTGCTGATGTGGTGGGACAGCAGACAATCGATTTTATGCACAAAAACGGCGTTTCCACCGAGTATTTTCAGGTCCTGAAGGAAGAGAAGAGTGCCGTCAGCCTGGCCTTCCTGAACGAACAGGGCGATGCCAGCTACGTCTTCTATAAGCAGCCACCCTTTACCCCAGACGGATGGAAAGCGCCCGCCCTGGCTCAGAATGACATACTGCTACTCAGTTCCTATTACGCCATCTGTCAGGGAACCCGCCCCATGATAACCAGTCTTCAGGAACAGGCAGCCAAGGCAGGCGCCATCGTCTATTATGACCTCAACTTCCGCCGCAGCCACGCTCCCGAGCTCGAAGCCCTGCTTCCCGCCATCCTGAGCAACTTCAGGCAAAGCACCGTTGTCAGAGGCAGCGCTGATGACTTTGAGATCATGTATGGCACACGTGATGCCCGTCGCATCTATCAGGAGCATATCCAAGACTACTGCCCCCTATTCATCTGCACCGCAGGAGCCAACCAGGTAGAAGTCTGCACCCCGGACGCACACTACACCTTTCAGGCACCCCATATAAATAATGTAGTAAGTACCGTAGGAGCAGGCGACAGCTTTAATGCCGGGTTCTCCTGCGCCCTCATCTGGCAGGGAATCACAAAAGAAATGCTCCCCCGTCTTACAGAGGAGCAATGGCAAAAACTAATCGGTACCGCCTGTCTGTTTGCCGGCAATGCCTGCCAAAGTACCGAAAACTATATCACTCAAGGGTTTCACCCTTTCGTTTAGTGAAGAGTGAAAAGTGAAGAGTGAAAAATTTGCTACCGCGGCAGATATTTCTCAATTCTTCAGCCAAACGGCCAATCTACTACACAGCCAAATACACTTAAACAGAAATCTCGTCCAGATTAACTAACCCGTTTACCAAGGCATAGATGGTAAGGGCAGCAGGACTGTGAATCTGAAGCTTACGGCTGATATTGCGCCTGTGCGTCATCACCGTATTCACGGATATAAACAGCGCATCGGCAATCTCCTTGTTGCTAAGGCCCTTGGCCACCTGCACCACAATATCCTTCTCCCGGTCGCTCAGGTCGTTTGAGGACGGAGCATTCTTCTCGTCATCCTCCTGCTCGTCATCCGGCTCAGCTCCTCCAGCCTGACGGACCTTGAATTCCAACCTGCGCACACACTCGGCAAACAATGTGTCCTCCATGTGACAGTGCGTAAGCAAGTCCTCCTCGGTCATAAATATATCCATCAGCACCTCTCCCATCAATTGGGCCGCATTGTCATTGGGATAATATTTAATGATAATGTTCTTAAGTTCAGCTATACTCTTTTCAAGCGAAGCATGGTTATCCTCATGCTGGCGTACCACTATATCAAACGTCTCACTGCCAACCTTACCTTTCAGCAGATTCTCCACAAAGGGATGGACATGAGAATCCTCGTATTTCATGTGCCTTCCCACCTCAGAGGCGTATTCGTCATAGAATTTCAGAATAAGCATCGCAATCTGGTTAGAAGAAGAGCAGTCAATAGCCTCCAGCAGCTTACGGCGGATATTAGGCAAGCGGAAATCCACAAAATAACTGTGTGAGTTCTTCAGGTAACGCATCAGGCAGGGCAGGTCGATCTGCTCCACCATCTCATTGATATGGGCATGAGCCGCATCCTTCACATAATTCACCACTGTCAGGAAGGTTGTCACATCCACCCCGGCAGCCTTACAGGTCTCACCTACCGTCTGGTTACCAAAACCCAGCGTAATGCCAAAGCGACCCAGCATCTGCAGCATACGGTAATCATCGCTGATCACATCGCTCATGGGGTCCAGCTCGTGATATTTCTCTGTCATCGTATTTTTTGTTTTTCTGCCGCAAAGTTACAACAAAAGTTCACAACCTTCCACTTTTTTATTTAACAGACTACTCTGGGAAGATTAAAAATCATCAAAAGTAGGTAGTTCTATTTTTTATTGTTATTTTTGCATCATGATTAGATTATGTCTATTGATAATGGCCCTATTGCCAACGTATGCGATTGCTCAGGTTGACACCACCGCTGTGAAAGAGCAAGAGCTGCAAGAAGTCTCTGTCAATGCCAACAGTGTTCAGCAACGCATAAAGGCCGTACAGATAGGAGCCGAACAGATTCAAGTGAAGGAGTTGACTTCTGCGCCTGCCCTTTTCGGTGAGGTTGACATTATGCGCTCACTACAGCTGTTGCCTGGTGTGAAGTCGGAAAGTGATGCCTCCAGCAGCTTTCAGGTACGAGGCGGTACGGCAGCTCAGAATACGATTCTCTACGACAAGGCACCCGTCTATAACATAGGACACCTGGCAGGTCTCTTCTCTGCCTTCAACGATAATGCGCTGGCCTCGGCTACACTCTACAAGGGACTGGTTCCTGCCCAATATGGCGGAGCCTCATCGGCAGTACTTGACATTATCGGTCGTACCGGTCGCAACGACAAATGGGGCGGCAATGCCAGTATAGGTCTTATCTCGGCCAAAGCTTCGGTTGAAGGACCTATTGTGAAAGACAAGCTGAAGATGTTATTCAACGTCCGGCGCTCATACATCGATATGTTCATGAAAATGATCAAAAAGTACCGTGACAACTCACTTTACTTCTGAAACTGGACTGGCAGATAAACGACCGCAATAAGCTATACCTCTCGTTCTTTGGCAGCCACGACAAAACCAGGCTTAACGATATGGTGGATATGAGATGGAGCAATTTAGCCGGCAGTCTGACATGGGGTCATGACTTCCGCGGACTCTCTTCTTCACAAACAACGCTATATGCCACATCCTACCAAACGAACAATGACATAAATATATCCGGTTTGAACATTGCTTATCTGGGACACATCCGCCATGTGGGGTTGCGCCAGAATTTTCAACTGATGTTGGGGCGTCATGAACTGAACATAGGTGCACAGACCATGATTACTGATGTTAAGACGGCAGAATGGACACGCGTAAACAACCACGAGAAGGAGCAGCGCAAGGGGTGGGACAACAGTGCCTGGCTGAACTGGCAGTTCAGTCCCATACGACAGCTGAGTGCCTCCGCTGGTATGCGACTGACGGTTTTCTCAGAGAAATGTTTTGTCAAGACCCACGTCACGATAGAACCCCGTATAAGCCTTGCCTGGCAACCCTCAGAATGGATGAGCATCAAAGCCGGTTATAGCAGAACCAGCCAGAACATCCATGCCCTGCGCAACCAGAACACCACAACCCCCTTCGACCGATATACCATCAGCAGTAAGTTAGTGAAGCCAGAGGTGGCAGATCAGGTAAGTCTAGGCCTCTTCATAATGACTCCGTCCCAGGACTACGACTTCTCACTTGAAGGCTATTACCGTCATATTGACAATGTACTCGACTATCGCGACGGCATCAGTTTTTCCTCAGCCATCGAGATAGAACGTGCGCCCGCAAGAACAAAGGCAAACTGACAGGATGGCTCAGCTATACACTCTCCTGGTCAAAGACGCGCATCGATGGTATCAGTCAGAACCAATGGTACAATGCAAATAACGACCGACGTCACGATGTCAACATTGTAGGACGTTACAAGCTCAGCCCTGCCTGGACACTCAATGCCACATGGATATTCTATTCGGGACAAGCCTTAACAGCCCCCAGCGCCAAGTACCAGATGATTGACAACTACGTATACTACTATGCTGAACGCAACGGCTACCGAGCACCCAACTACCACCGCTTAGACATAGGGGCCACATGGACAAAGAAAATCTGGAAGGGTCGTCTGACCCGGGAGTGGACCTTTGGCATCTACAACCTATATAATCGCTATAACCCCTACCTCATCAACTTTGAAGATAATCACGATGGCCAGGGCACCAAAGCCAATCAGTACAGCCTGTTTGGTATAGTGCCCTCAGTAGCCCTGAATCTC
>CACYMI010000025.1 GCA_902775385.1 uncultured Bacteroidales bacterium | reverse complement strand
GCTGTCTCCGATGGTGATGTTGTCTGTAAGGATGAGTGTATTACGGACTGTGATCTTGGAACCGGCCCAACCGCAGACACCGCCGCAGGAGTTGGTATTCTCGCCGAGCAGAGGACAGTTTACAATACAGTTCTCAACAACGGTGCCGTCACCGGCGTTGTTACCTACCAGACCACCGTGTGTTCCGTCACCCTGAACCGCGGAGTTGATGGTAACAGCTACATCACAGTTCTCGATACGGGCATTGTAGGTATAGCCTGCGATACCACCTATGAACTTCTGGTCGCTGTAGTAATCACCGGTCAGCTTCAGATTCTTGACAGTAGCGCCGTCCAGTGTATTGAACAGACCTGTACGCTCTTCGTTGTTAAGGATATATACATTATTAATAGCATATCCCTGACCGTCGAATACGCCGCGATAGCTGTAGTCGCTTCTGTTGATGGGCACCATGGCAATATTCTTCAGGTCAATGTCGGCAGTCAGTTTGGCATTGGTCTTGTAATCGTAATCTGTAGCAAGAGTACGGAATATAGAGAAATGCTTGACGCTACCGAGCAGGTAGTAACCCTCCTCGTCCTGAACGGGCAGGATCTCCTTTATTATCTTATTGTCAAGGATGGCGGGATTCAGGGCTTCCTCTGTACTGTAAGAGCCTGCGTCATAGACATTAGCCAATTCCATCATAATGTCACTGGCGGTATCTATCTCATCCTCGCTGAAGAGGAACTCATCGGTCTCAAACCACTCGCCTGTCTCGGCGTCCTTCTCAACGTAAGGCAGGTTTGCGCCTTCCACAGCCTCCAGAGCATATACTACGTTCTTGAGCTTGATGTAGGCCTGCTTGCCTTCGTATATCTGCTGGAAGATCTCTGAGATCAGGGCTGCGGCCTCTTCCTTATCCTGGATGCTTGAAGCACCGTCGGCATTGGCAACAGCGGCTTCCAGATCGCTCTTCAGAGCAGCGGGGAAATTGGGGCTGGCACCGGCTGGAAGAGCATCATCATACTCGTATGCAATAAGGTTCTGAGCACGGGCACTCATATTCTCCAGCACATTGTCCAGGGCCTCGCTGACCATATTCTCGTCATCACCGCAGTAGGTTACCTTCAGGGCACTCCAGCCAGTCCAGTCGCTGTCGTACTTGGTACCGGGGTTCTTGATACCGATGGTAAGCTTACCGTCCTCGCCTACCTTGGCGATGGTGTAAACCTGATAACGGCCGGCCTTGGCGGCAATGGCCATACCGGTCTCGCCCTGTACGGCGAAACCTAAAAGCTCGGCACCGTCATCGGCGCTGGTGGAGACACCGTCATCATAGATGGCCAGGTCATGGGCACCGGCACCATGCAGGTTGCAGTTCTGCTGATCAGTTGTATCGGCTGCAGCTACGATGTCCTCGTTTACTGCGGGGAAGTAGTTGAAGATGCCGTTGGCGTAGATACCGGCAGCATAGTTCTGACTGTAACGGTTGTTGCTGGGACGGAAGGCTGCGTTGGTGGCTACCAGGTAGTAACCGGGCTTCATGCCCTCTACGGTCTGGTACATGTCACCTGTTTTCTGCCATGCCTCGGCACCATAGTAGGTCGTGCCGGCATCGTCCTGAGTCTTGCCCAGGCCGGTCAACCAGCTGCCGGTCCAGTTCTCTTCCTTCTTGCTGAAGTCGTAGTTGGGAATCATGCTGCTGACATCGGTACCGGGAGCATAGTCCTCGGCGATGGCATCGGCCAGCCACTGGATAACGCGCTCCTGCTCGGCCTGGATTTCCGCGGCGGTAGCGGTGTGGTTCTCCTTGATGTACTCATAGGTTCCCAGCGGATTCTCGTCGCTCTCCTCGTCCAGCTCGGTGAGGTAGTACTCGAGGGATTCGCGGAGTGAGCCGCTGAAGCTCTGGTCATTCTCGAGCTTGGTCTTGATTTCCTCGCACTTGTCAATGTATGCCTTATAGATGGCTGCATTGTCTGCAATGGCTGTCTTATTGACATTGACAGTATCAATGGCATCGGCAAACTCCAGGATGGTAGTAGCCTCCTGCAGCGCTTCCAGTTTATCCTGGAAGTCATCCAGCAGTGACTGAGTGGCTATCGTGCCTTCCACTGCAGTTGCCTCATAGGTCATTACGGTGGCGGCCACATCTGCCAGTTCTTCCTCATCAGCTACAGAGAAGTACTGCTCGGCAGCATAGATAACGGTACCGTGAGAGGGATCGGCAAAGGGATATGCGTCGTCGCCGATGGTCTGATACCAGTAACCGGTACGGAACTGGTTGCCGTTGGCCTTCCATGCAAGGGCACCGCTCTCGAAGTCGGCCTGGCTGACGATACCTACATGTTCCTGAGTACCGAAGCGGGCGTAGCAGTTCTTGATATTGTCGTTAACACGGCTGTTGCCGTAGCGGGCAAAGTAGCGTGCGTCACTCTCAGTACCTTCAACAGAACCTACGGCGAAGCAGTTGGTTACCTCGGCCCAGTCACCTAACCAGCCAGAGAATGAGCCGTTCTCCTTAGGACCGTAAACGTCACCGACCATACCGCAGTTGTCGATGGTTACGTGGCAGGCTGAGCCCATCACACAACCGAATACTCCGGCTGCATTGGGACCTCCGTCAGCAGTTACGTCACCGCACATCATGACGCCTTTGATATTGACATGACCTGCCCAGGGAGCAGTCATACCTACCAAGGCTACATAACCGCGGCCGAGGAGTGAGCAGCTCTCGTCGAGCGTTACATTCTTAATATATACACCTTCTGCATTGCGGGCCTCCTCATCACTGAGACCGCCAAAGCCCTTGGAAGGCAAACTGTTCATAACGGCAATAAGACCTACACCGTTATCAGTATGATGATCAATAATCAGGTTGCTGATGGTATGGAACTGGCCATCGAAGTTGCCATAGAATGGCGCACCCTCGGTACCTACATTGGCCCAGCGGTCGCAATAGCCGTCCATATCAATGTCGTCTGTCAGACGGGCGTTGGCATCCAGATGCTTGGCGGCATAGTTGGTCCACCATACAAGCTGGTCACCGCTGCTGATCTCGAACCAGCCGTCAACGGGTGTCATATAGTCTTCCTGCAAACCTTCACAGACGGTGCAGAAGCCCTCCACATACTGATGATCAGGCAGAACGACATCGGAAGCGGGGGTGTTGCTATATTTGGCTTCACCTATGGGCTGGCCGTCACAACGGTATTCAGATGCGGTTACATATACAAGTGCGCCCTCCTTCTTGATAGGCATGGGATAGTCATCCTCGCCAATCTTCTGATAGAAGCGGTCTACGCCTCCCTGATTTCCGTTCAGGGCGTATGCGAGGGCACCGTTTGCGATATCATCAGGATCCTCGACAAGGGTAGCCTTTACCTCATCCTCATAACCATAGGAATTGGCGATGAAAACATTGCTGCAGGTAATGTTGCCGGGATTACGGGAAAGGGTCTTGGAGTCACCTAACTCATTCTGAAGTGTACCGAGGAAGGCACAGTTGGTAAGATAAACCTGACCGGATGCCCATCCGCAGATACCGGCAAGACACTCTGTATTTCCGCCTTCCACACCGATGACATTACCGGCATAAACAGCGTTCTCTATAGTAACCTTGGAGTCGGCTACACCAATCAGACCACCGGTAGTGTTGTCTCCGGCATGGGATGCGTAGATATCCACGTCAGAGAAGACGTTGCGGATAACCATATTGTCATTATGTGTATCACCGACAAGGGAACCTGCGTACTGTGCTCCGGTAGAAATGCTGCCGTGAACAATGAGGTTCTGGATGCTACCGCGGAACTGCGGGAATATGGATGCTCGTGAGGGAGCCTCGGTGAACTCGATGGTCAGGGCGTGGCCGTTACCCTCCAGGGTGCCGCCGAACCAGTTGTCATTGTTGAAGATCAGCTGGCCGGAAACGGCTGTGTATTCGATGTCGTCACCCAGACTGATGTTGAACCAGCCGCCGTTGTTTACACGGTTACGGCCCTCCAGCCAGTCGAGGTCGGCGGCTGTCTTGGCGATATAGCTGTTGTCGGCCTTGTCACGGGGAAGCTTCTCCAGCTCCATGTGACCGCAAGTGGTACAGATACCGAACTTGTCGGTTGTATGGGCTGTGGCCTGTACTGTACCTGTGTTGCTGTAGGTAAGATCGGTACCCTTACCGTCACATCCGGTAGCGCCGGAGGCGTAAACCTGCTTCTTGCTGGCACTGAAGACGGCGGGTACGGGGAACTGGTCATTTCCCAGATCCTGAACCCAGGCTATAGTACTCTGGTCATTGTTCAGCTGATAGCAGATCTTACCGCTGGCCAGGTCGTTCTCATTAATAATGGTGGCCATGGATGTGTTACCCCATGCGGTGGTGGCGTAGTTGTTGTAGTTGGCACCACGGGGACGCCAGTTATAACCGTCACCATTACCGCCGTTGTACTGGGTAAGATTAACGTTGGTCAGCTTGCTGGAATTACGGCTGATAGTACCGCAGTCTGAAGGCAGCTTGAGGTCGCCATTGTTGATAACCAGACAGTTGGATGCGGTGAGATTGCCGTCTGCCCAACCTACGATACCGCCACAGTTCTCTGTGGCCTTACCGTTAATGGTAATCTGGGAAAGACAGTTCTCCAGTACCAGACCCTCGCTGGCAACCGCAACGATACCGGCATGTGTACCGTCACCGGCCACGCTGCTTACAACCGTAAGGTCCACCCAGCAGTTGCGGATGGTACCACGGCCCCAGGCGGCAATACCGGCAGCCTGCTTCTTGCCTGTGGTGATTTTTCCCTGTACCTTCAGGTTCTGGACCAGGGCATTTCCCTCGATGTTACGGAACAGGGCCTGTCCGTCTGCCTTTGGGAAAAAGTTTACCGTGATGGTGTGACCCTTACCGTCGAACTGACCGCGGAAACGATTGGTATCCGATCCGATCATGGTTCCGTCGGTACCTAAGTCGATGTCGGCTATAAGCTCAGCGCAGGCATAGGTATCACCTCCATTCACAAGTTCGGCAAATGCCTTGAAGTCACTTGCCGTTTCAATCTGATACACGCCGTCAACTTTGTCGAGCGCATAAGCAGACATGCTGAAAACCATCATGATGGTCATCAAACATAGGTAAAGTAGCTTTTTACTCATTGAATGAAATGTTAATTAGTTAATAAATTAAGTTAATAATATTAATTGAGTTAAAAAATTTGTTAAATCGGTTTTTTAGGCATACAAAGATAAGGAATCTTGGCTTTGGCTCAAATTTTTTGGGGATTATTTTCAAAAACGTGACAATTTTCGCAAAGCGGAGCTTGCAAAAAGGATAAAAAAAGAGGAAAGCGGCTGCCTTCCTCTTTATTTTACGGGTATAATCGGGTTATTTGACCAGAAGCTTTTTTCCATCTACGATATAGATGCCTGGCTGAGCCTTGCTAACGCGCTGTCCTGCAACATTGTACATGGTTCCGCGAACGGGGCCGGAAGCGTTGCCGGCGGGTCTTACGATGGCATCGGGATCGTCAGCCGGGTTGTGATAGCCGTTCTGGACGTCGTAAAGTACCGCCATGTGCGTATTGTCCAAGACGGGATTGGCGTCCTGGCCTAAGGTCTGGAACCAGACGGCTTCGCTGCCCTCGCGGCCGTTGTTGAGGCTGTAGCAGACTTCGCCGCTGGAAAGCTGCTTGTCTGTTACCTTCTCACCACGGCTGGAGGCGCCGGGAACAAGACTGCGCTCGGCATAATATACATTATTTATATTACAGCCGTTACGTGCTATCACGTCGCCGGGATAGGATGAGGGTTCGGCAGTTGTCTGGTACTGTGAGAGAATCAGCACATTGGTGAGGTTGAGGGTTCCGTCGCGCCAGCCGCAGACACCGCCGAAGCAGTTGGCATTCGGGGCGATGACGGTACAGTTGACGATACAGTCCTTGATATTGACCGGGCCGCCGCCACGGCTGCAGCCGGTGATACCGCCGGAGGTGGCATCTGCGGTGATGGAGTTGTACAGGGTTACGGCAATCTCGCAGTTCTGGATGGTAGTGGCTCCGGATGTGTAGCGGGTAAGGCCGCCCATTCGCTGCATGTCGGCGTAATATTCGCCGGTGAGCCTCAGGTTCTTGATGGTGGCATTCTCCAGTTCATAGAAGAGGGCGCAGCCGCGTCCGCCCAGGAACCTGATGCAGACGTTCTCCAGCGCATGGCCCTGACCATCGAGGGTTCCCTTGTAGTTGATACCCTGGTCGTTCGTGCCGACGGTATAGTTGCCGAAGGGCTGCATACCGATACCTGTCATGTCTATGTCATTCATGAGCCTGGCCTTGATGGCGGGGTCGTATTCCATGGCGAGGGCGCGGTAGGTGACAAACTGCCTCGGGGTGGAGATAAGGAGGTAGCCTTCCTGGTCAACGGGCGGTACGATGTCTGTGAGCACGGGGAAGTTGAGGGCGGCGGCGTTCTTGGCCTCCTCGGTGGTGTAGCTGCCCTTGATATAGGCATCGCCCATTTCATCGACTAAGCCGAAGATGTCATCCAGCTCCGCGTCGCTGAAGACGTACTCGCCGGTATCTTCCCACTCGCCGGTCTCTGGATTCTTCTCTACCAGGGGAAGGTTGCAGCCTTCGATGATTTCAATCTTCCTGGTGGCGTTCAGGAAGCCCAGGTAGGCCTGACGGGCTTCGTAGAATTCCCGGAACAGCTGGCTGAGGTTCTCTACGACCTGCATCTTGGCTTCCGTGCCTTTGGCGGCATCGGCTGCGGCGACGGCTGCTTCGAGCGCATCCCTGAGTGCTACGGGGTAGTTGGGGGCCTGGGCCTCAGAGGACATTCCGCTGACGAAGTCCTCGCTTCTGTATTTCTCCAGGATGGCGGTGGCACGGGCTACCATGCTCTCCAGTGCGATGTCAACATACTTCTCGGCCTCATTTCCTTCACCGGCATAGACGATGCTGAAGGAGGAGAAGCCGGTCCAGTCGCTGCCGTAGCCGGAGCCGGGGTTGTTGATGCCGATGGTGAGGCTGTCGCCCTGGCTCTTGGCGATGATGTAGTTCCGGTAGCGGCCGGCATATCCGGCAACGGCCATTCCGGATGTTCCCTGAACGACGTAGCCCAGGAGTCCTTCGTCTCCGTCAGTGGAGAAGCCGTCGTCATAGACGGGCCAGTCATATTTGGTGCTGCCGCCGCCTGTCTGTTCGAGATAGACGTTCTCGCCGTTGACGGCGTCGGAGGCGCTTACATAGTCCTCGATGACGGCCTGCAGGTAGTTGACGTTGTCATTGGCATATACCTGGGCGGCGTAGTTGTAACTGTAGCGGTCGTTGCCGGGGCGGAAGGCTCCCTGCACGCCTACCAGGTAGTAACCGGGCTTCAGGCCCTTGACGGTCTGGTGCATGTCGAACTTGGCATTCCATGCCTCGCAGGCATAGTAGGGCTTGTCCTTGACGGTTACGCTGGCCCGTGAGGTGGCGTACTTGTTGATGGAGGAGGTCCAGCCGGTACGTACGTCCTCATGAAAATCGGTGTTCTCGAACAGGCTGGTGACCTCTGCGCCTGCTATGTATCCCATCCTGATGGCGCTGGCAAAGAGTTCCTCTACGTGTGCTGTTTCCTTCTCGACGAGGGAGTCGGGAAGTTCGTGATTCTCGATAATCTGTACATAGTCATTTGTCAGATAGTCCTCCAGGGCCAGACGGCCGGGGCCGCTGAAGTCGTCATGTTCCTGCAGGTAGGCTTTCTTGTCCTCGCAGGATGTCCGGTACTTCCCGTAAACCTGGGCACTGGCCTCTACAACTGCCTTGCAGGCATACAGGGAATCCAGGGCGTCCGCCAGGGCGCTGACGGTCTCTGCCCCGGTGAGTGAGCCTATGCGTTCCCGCATGGCTTCGACGGCACCGGTATAGGCTACGTAGTCTTCCGTCTTATCACTGTAGTAGTCGGTGATGACGGATACGATTTCCGGCAGGGCGTCATCCGTGACGTTCATGTACTGTTCTGCCTCGTACAGCACGATGCCGCGGGTGGTATCGAATGTGGGACGGGGATCCTCTGTGAGGGTCTGGTACCATGCGGGATTACGGAACTGACTGCCATTGAGTTTCCAGGTGAGGGCTCCGCTGGCAAGTTCCTCGGGAGAGAGGGGGGTTACCCTGAGTTTCTCATCCATTGGACTGATATGCTGCTGCTTCTGCGGGTCAACGCCTTCGATGTCGGCTTCGTAGCAGTTGATGACTTTAGCTGTTCCGCGGGTGAAGGAGTCAGAGCGGTAGATGGCTGACTGCGGCATGGAGGCTGTGCTCCAGCAGTTGACCACCTCTGATTCGGGGCTGGAATAGCCGCAGATGGCTCCTGACTCGCGACCGCCGAGTATCTGGCCGGATACATAGCAGTTGGTGATGTGCATGGTCATGGCTCCGGCATTGTTCACTCCGACAAGACCGGCGGCATTCTGGTTGACGCTGATGACGTCGCCCTCATTACCGACACCGGAGATGGTGATGTTTCCGCTTCCCATGGTTCCGCCGACAATGCCTACGAAGGCGTTGCCCTTGATGGAGCAGGTCTCGTCGAGGATGAAGTTGCGGATTACGGCTCCGTCGCAGATGCTTCCGATCAAACCCTGGTAGTTATCATTGCTTTCATAGACGAAGTTGCTGATGGTGTGGTTCTGGCCGTTGAACTCGCCGGTGTAATTCTGGGCGGGGACGAAATACTGCATATAGCCGTCCATATCGATATCGTCTGTGAGGCGTACATTGATGTCGGGGTGCTTTGCCGCATAGGCGCTCCACCAGGCGAGTCCGCCGCCGTTACTGACTTCGAGCCAGCCGTCAACGGGGGTCAGGTAGTCCTCGTCCATGGTTCCGCAGACGCTGCACCAGCCGTCCTGGAACTGATGGGGAGGTATGACGGTTCCGGAAGAGGGGCTATTGGTATAGGTTACGCCGTCACCGATGGGGGTTCCGTCGCACCGGTACTGTCCGGCTGAGGCATAGACGAGCGCGCCTTCCTTCTTAACAGGTACGGGAGCGGCGTCTGTGCCGAGCAGCTGATAGAAGCGCTCAACACCGCTCTGTTTGCCGTTCAGCAGGTAAGCCAGCTCACCGCTGCCTACGGCATCGGCATCCTCCAGCAGCGTGTATTTGGGTGCCTCGCCTTCATCGCCGTAGTTGGCGATGCTATATACATTATTATATTTCTGGGTGCTGTAGTTGCGTACCAGGGCTGTGGAAAGGTTGCCGTAATTGCTGATGGAGCCCACAAAGGCACAATTGGTAAGGGTTGAGCCGTTTGCAATGGACCAGCCGGCAAAACCGCCGATACCGTCGCAGCCTTCGGGAACGAGTATTTCACTGGCGCAGATACAGTTCTCAAAGTCGGTGGTACGGTCCACCTGGCCTACCAGACCGCCTGATGTCTTGTCACCGGTTCCGCCTAAGCTGATTTCAACGTCAGAGAATACATTGCGGAAGATCATTTTGTTGCTGCCGGAGCCGTACTCGCGGCTGGTGATGGCACCTGCTATGGATTTGCCGGTGAAATTGCTGTGAATCTTACCACGCAGCATGATGTTCTCTACCACAAAGTTCTTGGTATAGGCGTAGGATAGGGGGAAAAGCGCTGTGTTGGCTACGTCGAGATCCACCATTTCGATGGTAAGGGTGTGTCCGCCTCCGTTGAGGGAGCACTCGATCCAGTCGCCGTTGTTGAAGATGAGCTGGCCGGGCTCTGAGATGCAGGTGATGTCGTTACGCATCTTCATGTTGAACTTGAAGCCGTTCTGCAGACGGTTCCATCCTTCGGCCAGGAAGAGGTCTTCGCCACGGCTGAGGAGGACGGTGTGGTCCTCAACATCGAACCTCTCGGGGTTATCGAAGTCAAAGCTATTCCAGTTGAACTGGCCGCAGGTGGTGCATACGCCGTACTTGTCATAGGTATGCTTTGCGGCATTGTCATTGCCGCTGTTGGAATATACGGCGCCGCCCTCTGCTACACCGCAGCAGTTGGTGGGGACGGAACAGTAAACGCGGCCTGTGCCGAAGGCGGCGGGAACGGGATAGGGGTCAGTGCCTACGCGCTGTACCCAGCGGATCTGGCTCTGGTCGGTATTCAGCAGGTAGCAGACTTTTCCGCTGGAGAGGTCGGCATTGGAGATGACGGTGGCTGCCTTGCCGAGCTTGCCCCAGTCATTGGTGACGTAGTTGTTGGCGCTGGCGCCCATGGGACGGTTCCTGTAGCTGTCGGCATTATAGGTCTCCAGGTCCAGGGTTCCCAGCAGGTTGTCGCCGTCACGGGCCAGACCGGCGCTCTTGCCGTCGGACCAGTCAAAGTCGCTGGCATCGTCATTGATGACCAGACAGTTGGCGATATTGGTGTATTTGGCATCTACCCAGGCTGCCAGGCCGGCACACTTATGGGTGGTGGAACCGGTTATCTTAATCTTGGAGAGGCAGTTCTCTATCAGGGCAACCTTACTTAACTGGCCTGCGATACCGCCGATACTGGCATCGGCTGTGGCAGGGAAGTCCGCGATGACATGCACATCGGCAATACAGTCGCGGATGATACCTGAGCAGTAGTTGGCGAAGGCGGCGGTGTGCTTGTACTGGGAGGCTCTGAGGGTTCCCTGTACCCTTAGCCGCTTGATGATGGCGCGCTGATCTACGGAGTGGAAGAGTGCGGGGCCCTCGTTGTACACGGTTCCTTCGGAGAAATCGACGGTTATGGTATGACCGGCTCCGTCAAACACGCCCCGATAACCTTGGTTATTCAGGCCCATCTTAGTGTTGTTGGTGCCAAGGTCAATGTCGGCCGTCAGGATGGCGTTGGCATCCCTTTCTCCGGCATTCACTAATTGGACAAAGGCAAAGTAGTCCTCTGCCGAGCCGATTTGGTACACGTTCCCGACCTTGTCGAGTGCGTACACAGACAGGCTGATAGCCATTAGTATGGCCATCAAGCATACGTTAAGTAGCTTCTTTTTCATTGATTGACGATTTAAGATTAACGTTATTATGTTGTCAGTATGTATTCTTCGGTGTAAAATTAGCAATTATTTTTCCAAATAGCGGCTATATCTTTCAAGAAAATACACAAATGGTTAATCATTGCAAAAAAAGAGACGGGGAAACGCAAAAAAAAGACTACGTGGAGCCTGAAAAGCTCCACGTAGCCTACCTTATATATAATATAAGGGGATTTCTTATACAAGATGACGGATGATGTCCTCGCGATTGCCTGGCAAATAGTCAATTACGGGAATCTCGATCATGGTGTAGGCGCCTGGCTGCTGCCTGAGTGTAGCACGGGCGGCATTTACCAGTACCTGCGCGGTAAGAGCGGGGTTGTTAATCTTCATATTGAACTCGAAGAGCTGGTTATGTGTCTGACCGCTTACACCCTTACGGACCAGGTTTACGCCGTGGCCTACGTCATTCAGCTCATCAACACTATCTACCTGGAAGACGTGGGTCTCGTCACTGGCGAAATAGGGGTCGGCCTTAACGGCTGCTGTTACAGCCTCTAGGCTGGCACCTTCCTCCAGCTCGACATATACCATACGGCGGTGTATGCCTTCGCCTACGGGGATGGTCATGCTGAGGGCGTCCTTTACGCCTTCCTTGCTGCGGACACATACGCTGTGGCCCATGCTTCGGCCGGGGCCGAAGTTGGTGTAGGTGATTCCCTTGGGGGCAAGACTCTGCATCAGGGTACGGACGATGCTGTCAGAACCCGGATCCCATCCGGCACTGATGATGCTGACGGCACCTGTCTTCTTGGCTGCGGCGTCCAGGCTGCGGCGAAGGTCGCAGATGAGGCCGTGAATATCAAAACTGTCAACTGTATTGATACCCTTAGCCAGACACTTGAGGGCGTATTCCTCTACGCTGCGGGTGGGAGTTGACAGGATGGCTACATCTACCTTGCCCAGTTCCTCAATATCCTTTACCACCTTATAGTCAGCCAGTTCCGCAGGTTTGTTCTCTGCACCGGCCCTACGCACTACACCGGCAATCTCCATATCCGGAGCGGCCTGCAATGCCTGAACGGTATAGCGGCCAATGTTACCGTAACCTATTACTGCTACGCGAATCTTTTCCATGTTTGATATGCTTTTTGTTACCTTTGCTGTTAATTTGCGCGACAAAATTACATCTTTTATCCGAAATAGCCAACATTTTGCACAAAAATCTTAACCTACCTGGCTGCCGCCCTTCACATCGTCAAGGGTTGTGGTGACGCTGAGGTCGCCGTTGTAGTTGACGGCGCTGAGAATCATACCGCAGCTTTCCTCGCCCATCATCTGACGCGGGGCCAGGTTGGCGATGAACAGGACACGCTTGCCTACCAGCTGCTCAGGCGCATACCACTGGGCTATACCGCTCAGGATGGTGCGGTCCTTGCCGGAGCCGTCATCCAGGGTGAACTTCAGGAGTTTCTTGCTCTTCTTGATCTTCTCGCAGGCCTTTACCAGACCGACGCGGATATCCAGTTTCTCGAAGTCCTCAAAGGGTATGATGTCCTTAACGGGTGCGGCCTTATAGTTGGCGGCCTCATTGGCCTTGATGGTATCCTCCAGCTTCTTCACCTGGGCTGCTACCACATCGTCCTCGATCTTGGTGAAGAGCAACTCGGGCTTGGGCAACTGCTTGCCGGCGGGCAGGAGATCCAGGCTTCCCAACTGTTCCCATGAGAAGCTGTCCATGCTGATCATCTTACGCAGCCTGTCGCTGCTGAAGGGCAGGAAGGGCTCAAAGGCGATGGCCAGGTTGGCTGTCAGCTGCAGGGATATATTGATAATGGTCTTTACACGCTCCGGATCGGTCTTGATAACCTTCCAGGGTTCGCAGTCGGCAATATACTTGTTACCGATACGGGCCAGGTTCATGGCCTCCTTCTGGGCCTCGCGGAACTTGAAGCCTTCCAGCAAGGCCTCCAGGCGCTCCTTCACACCCTGGAACTCGGTCAGGGTCTCCCGGTCATAATCATTCAGTTCGCCACAGGCGGGGACTATACCGTCATAGTACTTCTGGGTAAGCTGCAGGGCACGGTTCACGAAGTTACCGTAAACGGCTACCAGCTCGTTGTTGCAACGTGCCTGGAAATCGGCCCAGGTGAAGTCGTTGTCCTTGGTCTCGGGGGCATTGGCTGTCAGTACATAGCGGAGTTCGTCCTGACGGTTGGGAAGTTCCTCCAGGTATTCGTTCAGCCATACGGCATAGTTCTTAGAGGTGGAGATCTTGTTGCCTTCCAGGTTCAGGAACTCATTGCTGGGTACGTTGTCAGGAAGAATGTAATCGCCGTGTGCCTTCAGCATGGCGGGGAATACAATACAGTGGAATACGATGTTGTCTTTTCCGATGAAGTGGATCAGGCGGGTATCCTCGTCCTTCCACCAGGTCTCCCATGAGCCGAGTTCGGGGTGGGCGTCACACAATTCCTTGGTGTTGCTGATATAGCCGATGGGGGCATCGAACCACACATACAGCACCTTTCCCTCCGCTCCTTCCACAGGAACGGGGATTCCCCAGTCAAGGTCGCGGGTTACGGCACGGGGCCGCAGGCCGCCGTCCAGCCAGCTCTTGCACTGGCCGTACACGTTGGAGCGCCACTCTTTATGCTCCTCCAGTATCCACTTCTCCAGCCAAGGCTGTGCCTGGTCAAGGGGCAGATACCAGTGCTTGGTGGCCTTCTTTACTAACGGATTGCCGGTCTCGGCATTATAGGGGTTGATGAGTTCCTCGGGCGAAAGGGTCGCGCCGCACTTCTCGCACTGGTCGCCGTAAGCCTCGGGGGCGTGACAGCGGGGGCATTCGCCCTTGATGTTACGGTCGGTCAGGAAATGGCCGGTCTGCTCGTCATAGAACTGCTCGCTTACCTGCTCTACGAACTTGCCGTCGTCATAGAGTTTGCGGAAGAAGTCGCTGGCCAGCTTGTGGTGTGTCTGGCTGGTGGTACGGCTGTACACGTCAAAGGAGATGCCGAACTTCTGGAAACTGTCCTTTATCAGGTTATGGTAACGGTCCACAACCTCCTGAACGGTGATTCCTTCCTTACGGGCACGGATGGTAACGGGTACGCCGTGCTCGTCGGAGCCGCCGATGAACAGTACATCGCGTCCCTTCAGACGCAGATAACGGACATAGATGTCGGCAGGAACATACACGCCTGCCAGGTGTCCGATATGAACGGGGCCGTTTGCGTATGGCAAAGCGGACGTTACAAGGGTTCTCTTGAATTTCTTTTCCATAATATATTATATTTTTATCTATTTTCTCTTTTTCTCCCACTCTGTTATCTTACCCAGTACATTGATGTAACAGGCTACGCCCAGCTGCACCTGATGGAAGGGGTAGTCACGTATGCCCCACTGATAGGAGGCCAATGCCTCCCAATGCCCCACACGATAGGAGGCACGTGTCTTCAGGACGAAAGGACGGTCATGGGCCAGGTCCTTGTCCTTGGTGCTTAAATGCTCCCATCCCTTATAGCCGCGCAGGGTTTCCTCTAACATGAAACGCTTATGGGTCCACTTCAGCATCAGGCCGAACATCCAGGCGTCATTCTGACGGGACTGGCCTGTCTGCCAGCAAAGGAAGCCGAAGCTGGCGGCTACACGCAGGTTATGTTTCTTCCCGGCATCCAGTCCGAAGGACTTGGCTACCGTGCCATCGAAGAAGTAGCCGGGACTGTCATAGTTACGGGCATACTGGAAGTCATTCCCGGAGGCCGTTCTGAGTACGGCGCGCAAGGCGACATCGGGCAGATAGCGTTTCTGACGGAACAGCTGCACATCGGCGGACACATATACATCACCGCTGACGCAGCCTTTGCGGGCCTTGGAATCGGTTAGGGCTTTCTCCGTCAGGCGGTATGCCCGCAGACTCTCATCCGAATTCCTGTACCACTCGGCCAGAGGCATCCAGGCGCTGATATTGACGCGGTCCGTGAAAACAGGTATGTTAACCTTGAGCGTGAGGTCTGTGGTATGGTCGCCCCTGGTACCGAAATAATGACTGCCTGACATTTCCACACGCAGGTCATGCTGTACCGTGCCGTCCAGCATATCCGGAACCGGGAAGGCATTGGGACCGAAATAGTAGGGTGAGACCATGGAGGTCTCTGGTCCTTCCGACTGCGCCCGGACGACTGATGCGGCCACTGACATAAGTAATATAACGGCTATTGTCCTTCTCATTATTTACAATGTGGCGTTAAGGGAAAAACCTACCGTATTGTGAAACGGCTCGTAGGTGGGCATTACCATGAGGGCGGCTGCACCCTGACTTTTGTTCCTGTTCCTGTCAGTACGGAACAGTTTCTTCTCCAGGGGGTAGAGCCAATAGGCAGCATTTACCGAAAGGATGCCTATACCGGCACCGGCCAGCACATCGTTGCACCAGTGTTTGTGGTTGGTGACACGCAGCACACCGGTAGCGATGGCTATGGCATAGGCTGCCGAGCCGTATCCCCAGCCGTATTCCTTCCTGACCAGCTCAGCACCGGTGAACGCTGTGGCCGAATGCCCCGAGGGAAAAGAGTTCTTTCTTCCGTCCGCCCCCGGACGGGCCTCCCTGACGGTATATTTCAGTCCGTTGACAAGGGCGGCCTCTATGGCGTATGCTGTAGCCGAGATGATAACCCGGTCCACAAAGCTGTGCTTATGCCTGACACCTGCACTGCCCAGAAACAGGTTGGCCGCTACGGGCACATACTGGATGTAATTATCCGCACCGGTATGGGTGGGCGAACCCCATTCTCCCAATTTTTCATGAAAGGCTATGCCCACAGCACCCAGGGTTACCAGCGAACCCGGCACTATCAGCTGCGTTGCCTTGAACTTGTGCTCCGTGCCGCATACGCCGGCAAGGCTGTCCTGCGGAACAGCCTCCTGAGCCATTATGCTACAAGCGACAAGCAGGCAGGAGAATATGGGGAATAGCCTTCTCATCTGTATCAGTGTCCTATGTTTATATCCCGGAGTCTCTCATAGCTGCGTTGCAGGATGGCCCGGGTACGGTTTACTCTCATGTCACCGTTCCCGCCTTCGTCATATACCACGCAGCCTGACTGCAGGTCTGTCATTGTAATGCCTGTGCTGTCGGCAAACAACAGTCCTGACGGGTAGGTGGCATATACGAACGGGTAGCGGTAGTTCCTGCTCAGTACATTGCGGCTCCACGGGTAGTCCTTGCCGCTTATGCGCATTTGAGCCAGTAGCGTACCTACCATATCGCTCTGGCTGACAAACATGTTCATCGTCCTGGGTTCCCTGACGGCTCCGCCCACCATCAGCAGGGGCATTCTGAAGAACATCGGGTGCTGGTAATCCAACTGGTACATATTGCCGTGGTCGGCAAAGATCAGCACTACCAGATTATCCCAGACGGGTGTCCGGCTCAGGCTATCAAGGAAGGCTCCCAGGCAGTGGTCGGTATAGGCGAAGGCATTGTACACCTCGTTGTCCAGCCGGTGATAGGGAACCATCCAGGGTTCGTGGCTGGAAATGGTCTGATAGCCGAAGTACCAGGCTGAGTCGGTCCGCGTGGTCAGGATATCAAAGAGGCGTCGGAAGGAGATGCTGTCATTGGCACCCCACGCATCCCGCTCCTCTACCGGCACGTCCAAGTTGCTGATATCCCAGACTTTCCGGAAACCGGATGCAAGCAGATACTTGCGTTTATTCATATTCTCGGAGTTGCCGCCGTACAGATAGTCAGTTCTGTACCCTAAACCGGAAAGGGTGGTGGCCAGGCTGGGGAAATGCCCCAGACAGTCGTCCTCCATCATCAGGCTGTAGGTAGGATAAGAGGGATGACCTGACAGGGCGCATACGGTTCCTCGGTCCGTGCGGAAACTGCCGGACCAGGCATTGGTAAAGTTCACGCCCCGCTCCATCCACCGGCACAACTCGGGGGTAACGCCTTCCGCTCCGCCCAATGTCTCCACGAAGGAGGCACCGAGACTCTCTAACTGAATGGTCAGTATGTTGGGCCGGGTGGTTGTCAGCAATGTGTCTGTGATGTCATCCATCTGCTCGGGATAGAGGTCTTGCATCAGCCGGTCACATTCCTCATGACTCATGCTCCTGAACTGTCTGTCGGGAGCCTGCATATAGATCCAGAAGGAATGCAGCATGTGCCCCGGTGAGTTCACAGCAGCATGATTCAGTACAATGGGGCGGAACTCAAACACGCTGGCTTCCGTTACCCTCTGGCCTGTTATCCCGAATACGGTAAAGACCAGCAGCGCCCCGGTGGCCAGAAAGTTGGTCCTGTTTACTCCCCTCCCCTCTTCGGTAATACGCTTGGGAGTCATTACAATGACGGCTGTGATGGTTACGACTATCAGAACCGCTGCCATTGAAAGACAGGTGACTATATACCACATAGGGGCACTGGCTCCTGCCGAGCCGGGGGAGGACATATAGTTGAAGATGCAGGCATCCAACTTGAATTTCCAGTGGTGATACATTACTACGTCGCCTGCCGTTACGATGACCGTGAACAAGGTCATGACAACCAGATAAGGCCACAGAACGGCTCTCAGGCGCAGATTCGGACGGTACATCGTAACTGTCGTGACAGCCCATACCGGCAATGTCAGCAGGGCGGCTATGCTTAAGTCAAACGGCAGGCCGGCCCACAGCACATCCCAGATATTCAGCAGCGTACAGTATTCTCCGGCATTGTAAAGCATAAAAGCCACCTTCCCCACCAGCGAAATTGCGGTAAGGAACATTACCATGCGGAATATGTAAAGTACTCTAACCATTGGGCATTCTCCGATGTCTGTGTCAGCTTTCAATTACAGTTTACGGGTTACCGATTGCGAATCATGAACTGGGATTTACTTCCGTCCGAAGTCAGCGGGAATCTCACCCCACTGACTGGTTTCCCACTTCAGCACAGGCGCATGTTGCGGATTCTTCCAGAGCCAGTCCTCGGCACGGGCTATCAGCTGAAAGAGGCCTTCTGTCTGGGGGGTATGCTCCAATTTGGTCTTGCACCGGCGGTTCTTCACCCACAGAATGGCATTGTACGAGTCACTGTACACCTTCATGTCCCAGCCTTTCTGCTTGATGAGCGCCAGGGCATGGACGATGGCCAGAAACTCGCCGATGTTATTGGTACCGTGTACGGGACCGTAATGGAACAGCCGCTGCTCATTGCCCAGATAGACTCCCTGGTATTCCATAGGGCCGGGGTTGCCGCTACAGCCGGCATCCACCGCAATGGCGTTGAAATCTACAATTCCCTTTAGCTTCTCGTAATCCATAATCGCAATTCATAGTTTCCCTCCCTCCTGGGGAGGGGGCAGGGGAAAGGCTTTTCTTACATTCTTTCCGGCACTTCGATACCTAAGAGTCCCATGCCGTTTCTTATCACCTGACTGACGGCAGCGGAGAGGGCGATACGGAACTGGCGTTTCTTCTCATCCTCCTCGCGCAACACGCTGAAGTCGTGATAGAACTGGTTGTACTCCTTGACCAACTCGTAGCAGTAGTTGGCAATGCAGCTGGGATTGTAGTCTGTGCCTGCCTGCTTGACAGCTGCCTGGAATCCCTGCAGGTGTTGAATCAGGCTGATCTCCTTATCACTCAACTCGGTATCCCTGGCCAAGGCGGAGAAGTCCACGTCACCGGCCTTGCGCAGGATACTGCGGATACGGGCATAGGTATATTGGATGAAGGGACCGGTATTTCCGTTAAAGTCAATACTCTCCTCGGGATTGAATAGCATATTCTTACGGGCATCCACCTTCAGAATGAAGTACTTTCGGCATCCACTACGGTTCCCTCGCGGCTCTTCATCTTACCGTTAGGCAGTTCCACCATTCCGTAGGAGAAGTGAACAAGGTCTTTGCCCCACTTGAAGCCTAACTTGTCCAGCAGGATACTGAGCACCTGGAAGTGGTAGTTCTGTTCGTTGCCCACCACGTAGATCATCTTGTCGATGGGGTAGTCCTGGAAGCGGAGCTTGGCCGTACCGATATCCTGCGTCATATAGACACTGGTACCGTCAGAGCGCAGCAGGAGTTTCTCGTCCAGGCCCTCTTTGGTCAGGTCGGCCCATACCGAGCCGTCTTCACGACGGTAGAAGAATCCCTTTTGCAGACCTTCCTCCACCTTCTCCTTACCCTCCAGATAGGTGTTGCTCTCGTAGTATATCTTATCGAAGCTTACGCCCAGCGCCTTGTATGTCTCGTCAAAGCCGGCATATACCCATTCGTTCATCTTGCGCCAAAGAGCACGGACCTCGGGGTCATTCTGCTCCCACTTCACGAGCATCTCATGGGCTTCCTTTATCAGCGGAGCCTCCTGCTTGGCCTGCTCTTCATCCATACCCTGAGCCATCAGCTGCCTCACTTCCTCACGATAGTGCTTGTCGAAGGCCACATAGTAATCGCCAATCAGATGGTCGCCCTTCTTGCCGCTGCTCTCGGGTGTCTCGCCGTTACCCCACCTCAGCCATGCCAGCATACTCTTGCAGATGTGAATACCACGGTCATTCACAATGTTGGTCTTCACCACCTTGTTACCGTTGGCCTGCATTACATTGGCCAGCGCCCAACCCAACAGGTTGTTACGCACATGACCCAGATGTAGGGGCTTGTTGGTATTGGGACTTGAATACTCAATCATTACCAGCGGACTCTCATCCGTAACGGGTGTAAAGCCGAAAGTGGGATTCTGCTGAATGCTCTCCAACAGCTCTATCCACTGGGCGGGATTGATTGTCAGATTCAGAAAGCCCTTGATTACGTTAAACTTACTGATTACCTCGGGAACCTTAGCCACTAGCTGCTCGCCTATCTCCTGAGCCGTTGCCTAGGACGGGTCTCCTGCAACTGCACCATCTTCGAGGGTACCTGCACGCCGTACAATTCCTCAATTACAGCCTGTACGGCCACCATTATTTTGCTTGCTATTTCCATATTCTACCTTATTATATATAAATATCGGGCTGCAAAATTACGAAAAATCGAGAGCAGAACAAAAGAATCCTTTCTTTTTTATGCCGAGATGAAGTAATTTCGAGGCGACAGCCTCAAAGTTTCGAAAAATCGAGAGCAGAACAAAAGAATTTATTCTTTTTTATGCCGAGATGAAGTAATTTCGAGGCGACAGCCTCAAAGTTTCGAAAAATCGAGAGCAGAACAAAAGAATCCTTTCTTTTTTATGCCGAGATGAAGTAATTTCGGGACAATAACCTCAAAGTTAGTGCAAACCGAGAGAAAAAACAAATTTATCTGGGTTTTTCCGAAGCGAAGCCCCTCTTCGGGACTGCACGGGAGGTATGAAAATTCAGGAATCGGGGCTAATCCCGATAAAAGAAGGCAAGCCTGCCTATTCCCTTAATACAAGGAGCATGGCAGGCGTTACCAACACTTTACCTTAAACATTCTTTTCTTTACAAAAAACCTTCTGCGTGTGTGTCTTTACGTTGTCTTTATACGGGTTTATTGTGCCTGAGCCAATCTGTTGTTAGTCCTTTGTGACGCATTTCCACGAGCCAGATACCTAGCCCTTTCTGCAGGCTTCTGCCTTCTGAGGCTCCTGTTAAGCACCTGGGATCCGGTTTGCTTATGTGCATTGTAGGCTACCCAGATATGAGGGGCCGTACAACTTGGCTTTTTGCATGTCTTATGCGTAACCACACATGTCTGAGACACGGAAAATGATTGTTCGGGCTTATGTACAAGTATTACCGCTGATATTAACTGCGGAAATAGCATGATAGCTGTCAGATAGATAAGTAAACGTTTCATTGCTGTTGTTTTCTGTTAGTTTTCCGGTCATGGACTGCTCTTGTGTTCCTTCTTATTAAGACTGTTCCCCCCACTGGGGAAGTCTGAACTGCAGTTTTTAGTGACATTCAGACTTCCCGAAAATTAAAGAAACAATGTGAGGATCAAAAAGGTTGTGCCAAACAGCGTGCGATGACCTGCTAGTATAACGCTTGTCAGAAATACTGTTTTCAGGAATCAGTTATTCCTCCAAACCGAATTCGCCTTCGTAGGTTTTACCGTCGCAGGTGATGGAGAGTGTGTAGATTCCGTCCGGCAGGTCAGCCAGTGATACGGTTGATTCCTCCTCAACTGCGAATGAAATGGTGCCGCCGGCTACCAGGAAGTCGTCTTCGTTATATATATTATAAGTGATGTTTCTACCCTCAGGGTCGCAGAAGTTCAGACAACGTGTTGTCAAATCCAGATATATATCGATATCAAGTGTTGTTACCTGTGCTCTGGCTCTTCTGGGGCCGATATTTCCACTTACAGTTGGTGTGTCCTTGGTACTCTTTACAGTTACGGGTGTACCCTTGTTGTCTTTGTTGTCTGCGTACACACTACACACCTGCATGGCAAGTGCGAACAGAATCACGAAGAATTTTACAGTTGTTTTCATAATTGTTTTGTGTTGGTTTTAATTGTTCCGGATGCAAAATTACGAGCTATCAGTAAAACCGGAAAAAAAATGATGTTTCATTTTGTTTCACTTTTTGTTAAAAAATGTTATGAAACAAGATGAAACATTGCAACAGTCTGAAATATAAAAGTATAATATAAATGTGAAACACCATTGTTTCATATTTGAAACACGTCAAAATGAAACAAAATGAAACAAAATGAAACAAGTTTCTGCCCGAATGAGGCTTTATATTCCATTTTTATTTTGTATATTTGTTGCCGAATTTAGCTGTTTTGGTTATGAAATTTCGTTTTTCAGGCATTGTTTTTGTGTTCGCAGTACTGCTTTTGGCAGCCTGTTCACGTGACCGTTCACTTGGAAGAATGGAACAGATCAAGGCATTGGGTGACCGTAATCCCAACCAGGCACTGGCTATGCTGGATTCGTTGGAAGTGGTGGTCAGGGGCGAGAATGAGTACGTCAAAAGCAAGTATGACCTGCTGCGTATCCGCCTGAATGACAAGGCATATAAGACACCCACCTCGGATATCATGATAAAGAAACTGGTGAATTACTTCGAGAACAACGGCACCGTTGCCGACAAGCAGGAGGTTCACCACTATGCAGGGAGCACTTATCGCGATTTACAGGACACCCCTAGGGCACTGGAGCATTTTTTCAAGTCTCTGGGGTATGCCCAAAGTACCCACAGAGAATGTGACAGCGTTATGCTGTGTAATACCTATTCTAATATCAATTATCTGGAATATAAAGTACAGAATTATAATGAGGCATTGAAAGCAGCCCAGAAGGAGTTGGAATTAAGCGAGAAAACGAAGACTGACCCCATCATACCCTTCTTCCATGTCGGTTCGGCTTACAAGGCCCTTGAAAAAAACAATGAGGCGGAAGCCGCTTTCGATTCTGTGTTTTTCCGATTAAACGAAGGAAAGACAAATGAATTATCCAAGAGTATACTCGTACACCTTCTGGACAACTACACGGTTTTGAATAAGACATCCAAAGCGAAAGACTGCATCCAGTTGATTGAGGAGAATCCGCTGGAAGGTAAACCTACGTATTCATGTATCGCTTTTGGCATTTACTACAAGTCCATTGGTAAGGTTGATTCAGCTGCTGTCTATTTCAACAGAGTTCTTGAGGAAGGAGATGATGTCTATCTTAAATATGATGCGGCCAAGCTGATGTTTAAGATGTATAATGATGCGGGAGACATTCGTATGGCTGAACAGTATGCCGCCGACTTTATGCTGCTGAGCGACTCTCTGGACTTCGGAAACCGTCAGGAACTGGCAGCCACCGTTAATAATGCCTATCAATACCACCTGGATCAGAAGAAGGAACAGGATCTGAAGGAAGAGAAGGAACGGTACAAGAGTATATCTGTTATCGCATTCCTGGTAGCCCTGCTAATATCCAGTATAGGTTACATCCTGAATTTTAAGCGTAAGCAGCGGCATCTGAAGGAAGTGGCCGCACTTTCTACCGAGCTGCAGCGCCTGTCTGACGCGGACAAGGAGCTGCGCGAGAATATCAAGCGTAAGGAGAAAGTGCTGGAAGAATCCAGGGAATCCCTGAAGAAGTCATCCCGCGAACTGGATGAGGTGAAACAGAAACTGCAACTGGTGAACCAGGAGCTTTCGGAGAACAATGATGTACTCAGGAAGACAGAGGAGATGCTGGAGGAGAAGAAGGAACAGAACAAGACGTTCATCAAGTTGCTGCACCAGTCAGAGTTCGAGGGGAAAGCCGAGGATGTTATCCGCGCTGTCCGCGAGGCTTCCAAGGGAAAGAAAGAAATGTCATTGGCGGAATGGAAGCAACTCTACAATGCAGTGGATGAGTTGTATCCAACCTTCCATGAGGATATCCTGAAGCAACATAAGCGTGTCAGCGAGAAGGAGATGAGAGTACTCTACCTGATACGTATAGGCTTGTCCAAGCAGCAGATTATCAATATGACGGATATTGCCCGTGTTACCATCTGGCGATGGGAAAAGAAGTTTGAATGGGTAATAGCATTGGATGACAACGTATAATAATGAAAAGGGGCCTGCCAAGCCATTGTATTCGTAATTATTATTGACGGAAAAACGTTTGGAGGGTCACCGATAACCTGCTACGGGGTTTCGTCAGGAGCGAAACGGCCTGTTGCTATTTGTTATTAAATGTCAAGCCTGGCTCAACCGTAACAATGGGACAACATTCCCGAAATTACTCACGTTCGGATTTTCTCAAATAAATTTGGAAAATCACTCACTTAATCGTAACATTGGGAAGTTTCCCGAAATTACTCACGTTCGGATTTTCTCAAATAAATTTGGAAAATCACTCACTTAATCGTAATTTTGCCAGTCGTAAACAAAACATAAGAGATGAAACACAATATTTTCATATTGATTGCTGTATTTTCAGCACTCTGTGCACACGCAGAGGAAGAGGTGATGATAACAGAACCGGTCAGAAAGGATACCATCAGGTTGCTGACCATCGGCAATAGTTTCTCGCAAGATGCGGTGGAGCAATATCTGTACGAACTGGCCAAGGAAGCCGGTGTACACATGATTATAGGCAATGCCTACAAGGGAGGACAAAGCCTGGAGCAGCACTGGACGGACCTGACTCAGGAACACGATGTATATGAATACCGCAAGGTGGTGAACGGCATACGCAACAATACACCCCATGCGTTGCTGCCGCCTATCATCACGGATGAGCAATGGGACTTCATCAGCTTTCAGCAAGCAAGCCACTACAGCGGTCTGACAACGACATACGAGCCTTATCTTTCACAACTGATACAGTACACTGACAGTATCAAGACGGGGCAGGATGTACGCTATGGATGGCACATGACATGGGCATACTCGCAAGATTCTGGGCACGGAGGTTTTGCCAACTACAACCGCAGCCAGGAAGCGATGTATGACAGTATCCGGTATGCGGTACAATGGACACAGATTCTGCACCCGGAATTCTCGTTTATGGTGCCCTGCGGAACGGCTATCCAGAATGCGCGGACTACCTATCTGGGGGACAACATGAACCGCGACGGCTATCACCTGGACCTGAAGTTCGGCAGATACACGGCGGCCTGCACTTGGTTGGAGACACTGACCGGTATATCACCTGTAGGTCTGAAATACAAGCCCGAGGGAGTGGACGAGGCAGCTGCCCATGCCTGCCAGGTAGCAGCCCATGCAGCTGTTCAGAAGCCCTTTGAGATAACGAAACTGCATGAAGAGGGCTTTAAGAAGCAGAACGACATCACCCCCACAGGACTGGTAAGGCTTAACTTCGGAGACAGGACGGATACCGAAGCTACCTGGAACTGTATAACGCCCCAGATGCGCACCTTTACATGGATTACGGATACCAACGGGAATGTTACCGGCATAACGCTGACTTGCTCAGACGCCTTCCTGGGAACTAATGCGAACGGGCCTGCCTACACCACTACCAATATGCTGATGCCGAAGGAAGTGTCACAGACATGTATGTGGGGCTATGCTGCGGAAAGTTTCGGCACTCAGAAGGCAAAGAAGGCCTGTATCCTGACGCTGGGGCATCTGAACCCTGAGCTGAAGTATGACTTTACATTCTTTGCCTCGCGGCAGAACTGCAAGGACTGGCGAGAGACTGCATTCAGCGTCCAGGGTATCAAGACGCACACCGACAAGTTGGAAGCTGCCAACAATATCAGCCATACGGCCCACGTTAAGAATGTACAGCCTACGGCAGACGGCAGAATCACCATCACCATAGCCCCGGGCGAGAGAAACAATAACAAGAATAAGTTCTATTACCTGAACGCAATGACAATTAAAACACATAGATAAAGATCATGGAACAACAGAAACAGATTCAGATCCAGTTCCGGCTGGTAGATGTACAGGAGCTGCAATTCGTAAACCTGTCCAAGCAGTGGCCTGAGGGCGAGCTTCAGGTGAACAACCAGTTGCAGTTCAACTGTGAAACGGACAAAAGACTGATAAGGTGCGTGACAAACTTTGAATACAAGAAGAACGACATTACCCAGCTGATACTGGGCGTGCAGACAGTGTTTGAGTTTGCACGCGAAGGATGGAGCGCTATGTATGACCTGAATGGGGACCAATGGGTGCTGCCTGCAGGGCTGGTTCAGCATATTGCCGACATGACCATCGGAGCCGCCCGCGGAATCCTGGCCATACGCAGCGAGGAAGCCGGTCTGCCCAAGCAGATACTGCCCCTTATCAACCCAGGACAGATTCTACAGAATAATATCAGCTTCAAGCGCACACCGCAGGCTAAAACCATACCTGTCGGAAATTCGGGAGGAAATGCATAAAAAGACAGAATTACAGAATCCGTCTATAGAAATATTGTATTTGTCGAAATAATTTTCGCAATGCAGAATATAGGCATACATTTGCCATGTGCAAACAAGCGATGCATGACCATAGCTAGAAAAATCTAATGGCGAGGGCTGTAAGAAATTACAGCCCTTTTATAATATATATAATGTAGGGACAATATGCGGTAAAATGTCATTTTTACCACGTTCGGTAAAATAAATTGCATAGTTCTGTGCTTTGTTTATCGTTTTTTTCATAACTTTGCACCCGTAATCAGAAAAGCCCCTGTAGTTCAATGGATAGAACAACGGTTTCCTAAACCGTCGATCCGGGTTCGATTCCCGGCGGGGGTACTTTTTTTATGGTATTAGTGGAAATTTAGGAACAAAATACAGAACAATCATGGAAATTAAGGAAAAAGAATCTGTAGTTGTAAGATTCTCTGGTGATTCTGGCGACGGAATGCAGTTGGCCGGAAACATCTTCTCTACCGTTTCTGCTACCGTTGGTAACAGCATCAGTACATTCCCCGATTACCCCGCAGACATACGCGCCCCGCAGGGCTCGCTGACGGGTGTGAGCGGTTTTCAGGTTCACATCGGCGCAGGCAAGGTATTTACCCCTGGTGACCAGTGTGATGTATTGGTGGCTATGAATGCCGCCGCGCTGAAAACCCAGTACAAATTTGCCAAACCCGATGCTGCTATCATTATCGATACAGACAGCTTCGGACCGAAGGACCTGGAAAAGGCCCAGTTCAAGACGGAGGACTATCTGGGCGAGATGAGCATAGACCCCGACCGTGTGATTGCCTGCCCTCTGACAACTATGGTAAAGGACTGCCTAGCCGACAGCGGTATGGATGTGAAGAGCATGATGAAGTGCCGCAATATGTTTGCCCTGGGCCTGGTATGCTGGCTCTTCGACCGCGATCTGAACGTCGCCTTTAATTTCCTGAAGGAGAAATTTGCCAAAAAGCCCGGTATTGCCGAGGCAAACATCAAGGTTATCCAGGCCGGATACGACTACGGACACAACACGCACAGCAGCGTGGCCAACGTATATCGTATAGAGACCAAGAATAAGGTACCCGGACGCTATATGGACATTACGGGTAACAAGGCTACGGCATACGGCTTCATTGCCGCTGCTGAGAAGGCCGGTCTGAAACTGTATCTGGGCTCCTACCCTATAACTCCTGCTACGGACGTGTTGCACGAGCTCTCCAAGCATAAGAGCCTGGGCGTCACAACCGTTCAGTGCGAGGACGAGATCAGCGGCTGCGCATCTGCCCTGGGCGCATCGTTTGCCGGAGCATTGGCTGTAACCAGTACCAGCGGTCCCGGTATCTGTCTGAAGAGCGAGGCGATGAACCTGGCTGTAATCATGGAGCTGCCGCTGGTAGTACTGGACGTTCAGCGTGGAGGCCCTGCCACAGGTCTTCCTACCAAGAGTGAGCAGACAGACCTCCTGCAGGCTCTCTTCGGCCGTAACGGCGAAAGTCCCATGCCTGTGATTGCCGCTTCCAGCCCCACAGACTGCTTCGATGCAGCCTATGCAGCCTGCAAGATAGCTCTGGAGCACATGACTCCTGTTATTCTGATGACAGACGCATACGTAGCAAACGGCTCAGGTGCATTCAAGCTGCCTAATCTGGCCGATTATCCCGCCATCAATCCCCCATACGTTCCCGAGGAGATGAAAGGAACCTGGACTCCCTATATGCGTGCTGAGAACGGAACCCGCTACTGGGCCGTACCGGGACGTCAGGGATTCGAGCATATTCTGGGCGGATTGGAGAAAGACGACAAGACGGGCGCTATCAGCACAAACCCTGAGAACCATGACCTGATGACACGCAAGCGTCAGGCTAAAATAGACGCCATCCAGGTTCCTGACCTGGAAGTGCTGGGCGACAAGGATGATGCAGAACTGCTGATAGTAGGCTTCGGCGGCACTTTCGGTCACTTGCATGCGGCAATGGATGAGATGCGTGCCGCAGGCAAGAAGGTGGCACAGGCTCACTTCAAGTTTATCAACCCGCTGCCCAAGAATACCGCCGAGGTACTGAAGAAGTATCCCAAGGTGGTGGTTGCTGAGCAGAATATGGGTCAGCTGGCCGGTTGGCTGCGCATGAAAGTGGACGGTTTTGTTCCCTGCCAGTTCAACCAGGTAAAGGGCCAACCCTTCGTGGTCGCAGAGTTAGTAGAGAACTTCACACAATTGATGAACAAATAAAGAAAGGATATTCATTATGGCATATACTCAGAATGATTTCAAGAAAGGACAGCCACGCTGGTGTCCCGGATGTGGCGACCATTTCTTCCTGGCATCGCTTCACAAGGCTATGGCAGAGATTGGTGTTGATCCCTGGAATACAGCTGTCATCTCCGGTATCGGCTGCTCTAGCCGTCTGCCCCACTATATGGCCACATACGGCATGAATACCATTCACGGCCGCGCCGCTGCCATTGCAACGGGTGCCAAGGTTGCCAACCCAGACCTGACTGTATGGCAGGTAAGCGGAGACGGTGACGGCCTGGCCATCGGCGGTAACCACTTCATACATGCTAACCGCAGGAACATCAACCTGAACATGATTCTGCTGAACAACCGTATCTACGGTCTGACAAAGGGACAGTACAGTCCCACCAGCCCCAGAGGTTTTGTCAGCAAGTCATCACCCTACGGAACAGTAGAGGACCCCTTCCGCCCTGCGGAGCTCTGCTTCGGTGCCAGAGGCCACTTCTTTGCCCGTGCCGTAGCCACAGACGCCCCCGGCACCATAGAGATACTGAAAGCCGCTTACGAGCACAAGGGAGCCAGCGTCTGCGAGATTCTGCAGAACTGTGTAATCTTCAACAACGGTACACACGATGCCGTTTACGATAAGGCCGGACGTGCCAAGAATGCCATCTACCTGAAACATGGCGAGAAGATGCTCTTCGGTGAGAACAACGAGTACGGTATTGTTCAGGAAGGTTTTGGAGTAAAAGCCGTGAAACTGGGCGAGGACGGCTACACAGAGGCTGACGTACTAGTTCACGATGCCAAATGCGAGGACAACACCCTGCAGTTGAAGTTGGCAGAGATGGAATGGCCCGTAGCCTTAGGCGTTATCCGTGACGTTGAGGCTCCTACCTATGACGACTGCGTAACAGCTCAGATTGAAGAGGTGAAAGCACAGAAGAAATACCATAACTTTGCCGAACTCTTAGAGACCAACGATATCTGGGAAGTAAAGTAACCTACCATTAAACAAACAAAGCCCCGCTCACTTCAGAACGGGGCTTTATTGTATCTGTAACAGAGCGTGCCTCAGAACAGCTTGTAGGAGAAGGTCAGGCTGACTACAGGCCAGCACTTGAACTTCTTAACGGTATCCACCATATCACCTACCTTGCCGGGGATGCCGGTAACGTCACGGATAAGGTCGATACGCTGGGTGGGAGCATCTATACTGATAAGATTTCCTTCACCGTCATAACAATAATCGCCGTACTCGTCCTTTGGCAGCCATATTGTGTTATAGTAATAGTACTGGCTATCCTCCTCGATGCTTCTGACTTTATAGACGTTATCGACATATACCTTGGGCTTTCCTCCCCAGAAAAGCACACCGGCGTCAACGGCCATCTTCCACCTGGCATTCTTGGAGAGAGTGGTGTTATAGCCTAATCCTATATAGGGACGGAACTTGCTGACCTCCATTTCAGCCTTGGCCAGACAGTTCTCGCTGGGAACCATCACAGCCCTGTCTCCGTCAGCAAAACGTCCCAGCGGCATTCCCATCATACCCGTCTTGATGAACTCGTTAGGGAAAGGAATGTCGCCGTGATGCATGGAACCGTCCTCGAACTCCACATTGTACAGATATTCACCCAAGCAGGCCTTAGCGTATATATTGTTATACATATTAACGGCAGCAAGCATAGGAATGGCGCTCTCGTCGTTTATGGCCTCACCGATACGTGAAGGACCGGCGTAGAAACCTGCTGTAATACTCCAATGCTTGTTGTTGGGGATAGGAAAAACATCAACAAGGAACTTAAAGCTGGTCCAGGTGGGTTTCATTTGCATATCAACCTTATCACGAATGACCTGTCCCGAGAAATCTCGCATTACATTCTTCATCCGGCGCAGCTTGTCATCCGAGATGTCACCCATGAAATCAATGCCGAAGCTGCTGTTGAGATGGAACTTGGGCATATAGGTAAAACCGGCACGGAGACGCACATAGTCACCTACGGGCATAGCGATATCAGCACCGATACCTGTACTGGACACACTGACGCCGAGGTCCATATGATTGAAATAATCCTGAGCAGACACGCTTAGCGTGACGAAAAGAGCGGAAACTGTGAGCAATCTTTTTTTAATCATTGCAATATAGTTTGGTTCTGTGTTAAAGTACTGATTAGCGTTTTAAGATCTTCTTCCCATTGACGATATAGAGCCCGTTCGGCTTTACGGCTGACACACGACGACCAGAGAGGTCAAACGCCATCCTGCGCTCTTCCTCGTCGGAATGTATGGCATTCAGGTCATCTATCAGTTCCTGAGAGACATTGTATGTGACATCCCTGGCAGGCATGGTGCTATAACGGGTTCCCTGCCAGTCGGCATCCGTTATGACGAAGCCCGCTGTCTCATAGGTATAGGCGGGTATAGAGTCATCGCAGGCGACATCCTGCTGATAAACCATACGGTCACCTACATAGTACCTTACCTTATATATATTGGCCTGATACCTGCCCCGTACCGTGACATTAGAGGCCGGCATCGTAGCGGGAATCTGCTCCCATCCGGTAAATGTGTATCCAAGACGTGAAGGCGCAGAAGCCAGGGCGTGAACCTCGGCTCCGTAGCTATACCTAGCTGTGCGGAAAAGTTGGGTACCACCCTTCTCGCCTACCTCCAGCACATACTTCAGGATATAGAAATTGACGCTAACCTTGCCCGTTACGGTAATATTCTGGGCAGGCATGGTGACGGGCAGTCCGCTCCAGCCGCTGAAGGTATAGCCCTCCTGCCGGAACGGCAGTTCCGGAATGGTATCACCGCAAGCCACCGTTACCTTCCGGTATTCCTTGCCGTCAATCATATAGGTAACAACATAGTCATTTCCCTTATAGGTTCCGTACACCCTGACATCATGTCCCGGCATCTTGGCCGGTGCCTCACCCCATCCCGTGAAGGTATATCCGGTTATGGATCTGGGTGAACGGCTATAGGGAACCACGGTCTGACCGTACTGATACTCTGTGGAGAAGAACACATGGTCCTTAAATCCGGCTCCATTAAGAATGTATTCAAGTTTGTACGTACCCTTAGCGAATGTACCCGAAACGCTGATATCCTCCGCCGGCATTGTTGCGGGAATCTGACTCCAGCCGCTGAATATGTGGCCTTCTCTTACTGGATCCTCTATGAGGACGAGAGGAGCGCCGTAGGGTACCTGAACGGTCCTATACACCTCACCGTCCACAAGGTAGGTAAGGGTGTACTTAATGGGCTCGTAAACAGCCGTCACGGTCAGATTGGCCGCAGGCATGGTTTTAGGAAGCTCCTCCCACCTGCTGAAGGCATAGCCGGTCTTCTGCGGCGGAACCGGAGGGGTGATTGTCTGTCCGAAAGACACCTCCTGTTGCAGGAAGAGCTGACCGTCCAGCATATACCGGATTGTATATACGACAGGCGTGAAACTGCCGGTTACGGTAACATCATGCGCCGGCATGGTGGCAGGCAATCCGCTCCAACCGCTGAAAGTATAGCCTTCACGTATGGGATTGTCGAGCGGTGCGACTGTAGCACCGAATGTGACCGTCTGCGTCTGATATACAGCACCGTCCACCATATAAGTCAGTTTGAAACTGGCTATGGAGAAAGAGCCGTTTACAGTAACATCATGTGCAGGCATGGTGGCGGGCAATCCGTCCCAACCGCTGAAGACATATCCTTCCCTCTCGACTTTCAAAGGCGTGACAGTTGAGCCGTAGGGAACGGATACTACCTGATAAACCGAGCCGTCAAGCTTGTATGTGATATTATAGTTATTGATTGTAAAAGTACCCGTTACGGTAATATCCCGTGCAGGCATGGTAGCGGGTAATCCGCTCCAGCCGCTGAAGGTATAGCCCTCACGCACAGGAGTGTCAGCGCTGATTTGCTGGCCGGCCTTCAGTTTCTCAGTCCTGTACACAGTACCGTCAATCATGAAGGTGACAGTGTATTGATGATTAGCCAGAATCTGGTTGTACTCCTCTTCCGTAACAATAGTAAAGTCAGCAGGACTTTCCTCAGGAACATTCAGGTACGAGGTATTGGCCGGAATGTAATAGTCACCGTTTATCTGGTTAAGATACCGGGTACTGGTGACAAAACCCAACTTACCCTGACCAGTTACACCAATCACACGCATCCTGGCAGGATTGAATGAGATAAGAGAGTATTCGGACTTATTCCTGCGCTCATAATTGCAGAAAAACGTTCCTGACAGGCCGTTGGGACTTATAGGAGATGCCGAGGACTCAATCAGGTCAAGGCGGTTGGATGCAGGCGCATCCGAGGAGCATTCCACCAGCACAGGCGTTTTTGAGGGAACAACACCGGTAATCTCGGTCAGTACGGCATAACCCAACTCAGAATCAGTCTTGCTGATACTGTAGAACTTCATTCCCGATGAAGCGGCCTTGAAGGGGAAAGCCGCATAAAAGGGATAGTAATATTTGCCGTTAAGGGAAAACAAGGGCTTAATGCCGAAATAGTCATCCGTACTGCTGTTAACAGGGTAAATCAGCCAGTTTCTGTAGGGAGAGTTACGGTTGGTACCTACAATACCCTTCTCAAAGTCCTTATTGGTTTCCTCGTCGTCCAGATACTTGGTGATACCCTGCTCAGTGGCACTGACAGTATAGGTACCCTTAAAGGCACCAGAGCTGATATAGTTCAGGTCCACATATCTGCTCACAATCTTGTATATACCTATACCCTGTCCCTGAATATCTACCTGCGAACCGTACTTCTTGATATAGATAATACTGGCGGCATCCGACACGGTCTTATCCTTTCCGGTAAACATCTGCAGGGCACCGAAGTCACCGATATCACGATTCATGTCATAGTAACCCGTACAATCAGTAAGGTACAGGTAACGCTTGGTTCCGAAATTCTGGACACGGTAGAAACCGTCAGAAGTAAACTGGGCTGACACATGAGATGTCAGCGCAGCAAGGAAAAAGAGCAGGTATAATAATCTTCTCATATATATAAAGGTAACCATCCTTGCTACCGGCTGAATACAACCGGTAAGCAAGGACGGCTTATCTTTCTTATCCTATTAACCGATTACTCGGCAACACAAATACTAACACGGTTCAAGTCGTTCTGTTCGAAAGGCTGTACGGTATCACCCTTGGATTCAACTGTAATACGATCTGAAGCAATTCCAAACTTATTCTTGAGCAACTCCGCTACAATCTCTGAACGCTTCTTGGCAAGCTTCTCATTGATCTTGGCAGAACCGGTACCCTTGTCGGCATAGCCGGTAATGGTAACCTTCGCATTAGGATACTTGTTCAGATATGTGGCTATATCCTCTACCTTGACCATCTCAGCGCGGGATACGTCAGAGTTACTGATGGTGAAGAAGATGTCCTTGCGCAAAGGCTCGACCTTTATGACTTCCCTGTCGCGATATACAATCTTCTCTACGGGCTTCTCCACAATCTTCTCCACGATCTTCTCCACAACTTTCTCATGGCCGCAGCAAGCCTTCTTCTCAACCTGCTTGGTAATCTTACCCAACCTAACCTTTACACCGGCCAGCGCATTGAAGTACCAGTCAAGATTTGAAGCGTCCTTGGAGTTGTACATATCACTTGTGGTGTTGGCATTAACCTCGACTCCCAGAGAGACACGCTTGGATACACGGCAGTCAGCATAGACACCGAAGCGGCCCTTGAAGCGGGCAATAGTACCGTCCCACAAATTATCAAGATACATAACGTCACCATGAGGGGCATAAGATGTCCTCCTAAGCTCAGCTTTAATCAATCCGTCCGCACTTATGGCCTCGTCATTGTTGAAGGCTACGTTCACACCTACACCACCCAGAATACCTGCGGTGAAAACCCTGTCGGGCTTATAGCCCCAAATCAGATTCACCAGATCACAGGTAAAGTCAACGGTGGGAGCTACGTAATTGTACTTCCATGTATAAGTGGTACCAGCAGGGAGGGTAGAACCACCCTTGCTCTGCCAGGCATTGACAGCCAGACGCAATCCCCATACAGGAGTAAACTGATAACCACCGGCAACCTGAATGTTAGGACTTACCAGATCACCGAAACAAACCTCACCCAAAGTGTACTGGGCACCGGCCTGAGCCTGCACAAACCAATGAGGGTTAAATGCCTCTACAGTCACCGTCTCCGGTGCCTGCGCAGATGCGCTCATGCATCCGGCAGACAACAAAGCGGTATATAATAATTTTCTGAATTTCATTTCGAATCAAATTTTAGAGTTCTACGTAAAATCCTTTACTTAATCGTAATGTAGTACTTTCTGGTGGCCATCTTACCATGGAAGTCGAGAGCAGAATAAGCAATCTCATAGGTATAGCCGGACTTCAGGTTAGTAGCGTAAGCACGACGCTGTTCGCCTGAGAGCAGTACATTCAAAGTGGGTGACTCATTCACGCGGCTCAGTTCGCCCTTACATGTACTGTCACCACCCTTAGCGGATTTGGTGCCATAGATAACATCGGTTACTGCAACGTGCTTCTTGGCAATAGGAACAACCAGCTCCAAGGTCCATGTAGTGGGAACCAGACTGAGGTTGGATCCGGTAAACACGGTAGGATAGTTCTTGGCCTCGCGTTGGATCCGGTAAACACGGTAGGATAGTTCTTGGCCTCGCTCAGCATCTTGGCACCTGTACCGTCACTGGCAATCAGTGTGGGCTGCAGACGCTGGTTAGTGCTGTTGACAAAGCCCACAATCTTTTTGTTGATCTTGTTCACGAAGGAAACGACCTTATCCATGTAAGTGTCAATCTTGGTGTCAATCTTCTCCTGATAGCTATTAATCTTAGCAATCATGTCGTTGACATCATCAACAATATTGTTCAGATCGTCAAGCATGTCGTTAACACCGCCGATAGCCTGCTGAGCACTACCCCAGAGAGATTCTGCGGCTTTAGACAAATCCTTCTTCACCCAAATACGAAAACTCTTCTTATCTGTGTGTATTGGGTTGCCATTGCCATCGTAAACGATATTACCGTCAGCATCCAGTTTGTAATCACCAAAGTAAATCCACTTTTCGATGTTGACTGTGGTCTGTACTGTTTCATCTACATCAATGTTAACAACCTGATTCTTATCGTATGTAAAGTGAGCAACAGCTGTACCGTCAAGGGTAATAGTTCCACCGTCGATTTTAGCATTTGCATCAACATCTATCTGGTCAAGATTAACAGTTGCATTACCAATTTGATTGCCATCATTGTCCTTTACGGGAACAACCAATACTGCACTATTATCTTTATTATTCTTTACATCTGTGGTAACAACGATTGTAGGAGTTTTAACCTTCAGGTTAGACATGTCGATAGCAACATCCTCATCAATATGGATAGGAACAGTTACATCCTTATTGAACTTAACAGGAACGTGAACTGTCTCGTTCAAATCCAAGTGGTATGAGAGGCCACTAATCTCGATAGTGGTATCGATTTCCACTTTGAACAATGCCTTCTGACTCTCAGTAAGGTCTGCTACCTCAACGTGCTTAATCTTCAGGGCAGCAACATCCTTAATGAGGTCAGAGCTATTAAACTCCTTATAAACAGTCTTAACTGCGCCGTGCAGACTCTTGGAAACAGAATCCAGCAACTCCATAGCACGCTCGTAACCGGGAACTGTCACATAATGGAAGTCCTTGGCAGTCTGCAAAGAGAGAGGCTTGATAGCTGTAGCAGCCATATTGTAGTTAGAGTAAACGGCATGCTTCTGAGGTGTCTCACCTGCCTTGGCAGAGTCAGTCCACTCACACTTAACAGCATTGGCATCGATTCTGAGACCTCTGATAACCTCGGCCATATCAGAAGCGATTCTGGAAATACTTGCATTTGTCTGCTTGTCAGTGATTTCCTTAATAGCATCCTTAATAGCCGATGTATTGAAGTTAACCTTCTGAACCTTATTTACATCAGCGGCATCCAGGTTGGCGGCACACTCATAGAAGCCGTTATCAGCCGCACGTGAGTAACCCAGCTGCAGGGTCTTGTCGCTACGCTTCAGTTCGCCCAGTTTGATATAAGACTCCTTATCCTGGCTGTTTACCAGACTCAACTGCAGCTTAGAGAAGTCAACGGTGTTGGGGTTAACTGTCAGGAACAGGGTACCCGCATTGTTCTCCTCGTTCTGAAGGATAATATCACCGGCCTCAACCTTGTACAGGGGATCCTTGCCCTTCAGGCCCAGCATTTCCATATCCTTAGCAGTCAGGGCATGCTTGTCATCCACATAGTTTACAGTACTGTTGGTGGGGAATTCCACTTTCTGAAGTGCCTCGCCGTAGTAAGTAAGCAGCACATTAGACTGAACACCCACGGGCAGGTTAATAGTACCGAAGGCAGGATTATAGGTTCCCTGAACGATAATACCTGTTACCTGACGCTTCAGATTCTCCTGCAGGAGGTCAAACGCGCCGGTCAGCTTCTCAATAGCATCGGTATTCTGGGCAACACATTTACCCAGAGAGTCAATCTCAGCCTGCAGGATGTCAATCTTATCCTGGAAATCAACCATAGCTGAATCCAACTTGTCATCCAACTCCTGAATCAGTACCGTATTGCCGTCAATCCGGCTTCCCAGTACGCCCAATGAATCGTTAATCAGATCAACGGCGTTATTCAGTTTTACGATATCACCCAGGGCTTTGATAATATCCTTGCCATTCTTATCGGTCACTGTATTGATAGAATCCTTGTAAGCCGCCAGGTTGTCGCTGATTTGGGCATCCTTCTGCTGCAGCTTGGTAATCTCCGTCCACAGGTCGTCAACTTCATCGTCAAGTTGGTCGCGAAGATCCTTGATACTGATGTTAATGGCACCGATTCTGCTGTTGATGGAATCAACATCGGTTACCACACCGTCAATTCTGCCGTTCACGGCAGCAATAGAGTCTGTAAGGGCAGCCTTGACGAGACTGATTTCCAAGTCAGTATATTTCTTTGCCTCCAGAAGTTTGGCATCCGCATAGTCATATGCCTTGTTGACCTTAACCTTCAGTGTGTCAATTTCAACACCCAGGCTGTCCACCTTATTAAATAATGTAGTAACAGAAGTCTCTATGCCGTTCACCTTTGTTTCCAGTCCGGGAATCTTGTCTGTAGCAGTCTTCATGTCGGCAACAGTGGTCTGAAGACCCTTGATAGCAGCAGAATCCGCCTTAACACGCGCATCAATCAATTCGATGGCAGTCTTGTTTGCCGATGCCTGAGTAAACGCCTTGTCTGCGGTTTCATAGGCATGCTTCAAAGAGTCACTCATTGACACCATCTGCATCTTCATGTCCTTGATAGCATCGGAATTCTGCTGAATCTTCTCGGCATTTTCCTTAGAGAGTTTGTCAGCGGCCTTTGCGATAGAATCCAAGTCGGCGACAAGAGACTTAGCCTCCTTGGCGATATTCTCGGCAGAACCGGCTTTGTCAAGAGCCTGCTGAACCTGGGTGGACAATGTCTGCACCTGACCTGAGGCAGTCTCTGCAGCGGTCTTGGCAGCATTGGCAATGTTCATGGCTACCTTAACGGTAGAGTCGGCCTTTGTTGCCATATCGTATGCCTGCTGGGCAGCCTGCTCAATCTGAGAAAGCTTGGAAAGATCGCACTCGCACTTCTTGATGGCAGCGATCTTTGCTTCCAAATCATTAACCGCATTGTTCAGCTGTTGCTCGCTGACGCCCATATTGTTAAAGAAATTGTTGACCGTCTCGTAATTGTTGGTGATACCCTGAAGAAGTTCCTTCAGTGTCTCAAATGAATTGTCGTTGTCGGAAGCAGCCTGATTCATCTTATTCATGAAATCAGTAAGGTCCTGAATGGTCTGACTCATGTTTTTGGGACAGTTACACTTCTCAATCTGTGCCAGCTGTTCCTGAAGATACTGCTTCATCTGTTCCAGTTGCTGAAGCTGCAGCCTGTTCACTTCCTCAAGGCTGGCTTTCTCGTCTATCTGCCACTCGAGTTGCTTGTACAAATCTGAGTTCGTATCCTTACAAGATACAAACATTCCCAGGGACACCGTTACGGCGCCCAACAGGAGAAATTGGTAAAACTTTCTTTTCATAATTATATCGATATATTAGTAATTTATTCTTAACTTAGCCGCATAGTACACCTTTTATAAGGTGCTATTCGTTTGCAAAAATATGATTATATTATGAAAACATGACATTTTTCCCTACGTGTTTAACAAGATTTAACACAATCATAGGATTTACCACCTAATATTTGGAAATTCAGAAGATAAGATATAATTTTGCAACGCATAAAAAGATATATACATTCATATGAATTTTGTAGAGGAACTTAAATGGAGGGGCATGATTCACCAGATGATGCCCGGAACAGAAGAACTTTTCGAGAAGGAAACAGTCACCGCATACGTGGGTATTGACCCCACTGCGGACAGCCTGCATATCGGACACCTCTGCGGTGTAATGATGCTCCGTCACCTGCAGCTGGCAGGCCACAAACCACTGGCTCTTGTTGGAGGCGCTACGGGTATGATAGGCGACCCCAGCGGTAAAAGCCAGGAACGTAACCTGCTGAACGAGGAGACACTGCGCCATAACGTAGAGTGTATCAAGGCCCAGTTGAGCCGCTTCCTGGATTTCAATAGCGATGCTCCTAATGCTGCAGAGCTGGTCAACAACTATGACTGGATGAAGAACTTCTCCTTCCTGGAGTTTGCCCGCGAGATAGGTAAGTGCATCACCGTCAACTATATGATGGCCAAGGACAGTGTAAAGCGTCGTTTGAACGGCGAGGCGCAGGATGGAATGTCCTTCACCGAATTTACCTACCAGCTGCTGCAGGGCTATGATTTCCTGCACCTGTACGAGACCAAGAACTGCAAGCTGCAGATGGGCGGTAGCGACCAGTGGGGCAACATCACCACCGGTACAGAGTTAATCCGTCGTAAGTTGGGTGCGGACAATGAGGCTTTTGCCCTCACCTGCCCCCTTATTACAAAGGCAGACGGAAAGAAGTTCGGAAAGACCGAGAAGGGTAACATCTGGCTCGACCGTAACCGCACAAGCCCTTACACATTCTACCAGTTCTGGCTGAATGTAGCTGATGAGGATGCCGAGCGCTACATAAAGATCTTCACCTCTTTAGACAAGGCAACCATAGATGCCCTGATTGAGGAGCACCGTCAGGATCCCGGCCGCCGTGTTCTTCAGAAACGTTTGGCAGAGGAGGTTACCGTTCTGGTACACAGTCGCGAGGATTATGAGCTGGCATTGGAAGCAAGCAACATCCTCTTCGGAAAGGCAACCAAGGAAAGCCTGACGAAACTGGATGAGCAGACGCTGCTGGATGTCTTCTCCGGTGTTCCCCAGTTCGAGGTAAGCCGTTCTCTCCTGGAGGGCGAAGGCGTGAAGGCCATTGACCTGCTGGCTGAGCACACTGCCTGCTTTGCCTCCAAGGGCGAGATGCGCAAGCTTACCCAGGGCGGCGGAGTCTCTATCAACAAGGAGAAACTGGACGACCCCAACAAGGCCGTCACTACAGCCGACCTTTTTGCACCCGCAATCTGAAAAAGATTGGGATAGGATTGGGCTATGGTGTAATGGTAGCACAAGACATTTTGGTCGTCTTAGTCCTGGTTCGAACCCGGGTAGCCCAACCCCAAAAAAACATGGACGCAAATCCGCGCCCATGTTTTTTTATGCCATTATGCTTAGCAGTCTAATACTCAAATACCAGGTGGCCGCCCTTCTTCAGTTCACTGACAGCAATGCGCCAATTCTGAAGTCTCCTGCCGTTCCATGTGGCATACCTCAACGGTTGGTTCTTGTTAATGCGCCCCTTGGTGCTGATAACAACATCCTTATCACCTAAACGCATCGTAACCTTATCAAAGAGAGGCGAGAATACCTCATATTGTGCCTCACCCACCACCAGAGGATACAGACCTATGCTGGCAAAGACATACCAGGCACTCATGGCACCGTCATCCTCATCCATCTCAGGCGCATAGCCCCGTGGAGCATTCACGAAGGCACATCCCACCCAGGGCGTCGGATAGGCATCGTTGCCGCCATAGCGATGGGTAACAACCTCTGTGGCCAGGGGCCGGACGGTAAGTCCTGTCCTTTCCGGCATTCCGAGACGGGCAAAGAGGAAAGGCACATGAATATCAGGCTCATTACCCTGATTATACAATTCCTTCTCAAAGAAGGTAACCAGCTCCTGACCCAGTTCCTTCTTACCCACCATACTTATCATACGGTCCAGGAACATGGGAGCCCCCCAACGGTACTGCCAGCGCGTACCTTGGTACAAGCCGTTACCACGCATCTTCAGGAAAGATTCGTCAATCTTCTGGAACTCACGCGGCCAGATACTGTCGAAGATTTCCTCACCCCGGGCCGTCCACTTCTGCGAATCATCCGTCATTCCCAACTCGCCGGCCAGCTGGCCCAACGCCCAGAAATCGCCGGCAGCCTCCAGGCACTGGTCGGGACTCTTCAGCGAAAGTCGTTTCACCTCTTCCACCATACCAGGATAAGCGTCACGCAGATTCGGGATACTGATACCCTGACGGTATGCGTCCAGCAAGGTAGCGATAGCATGCTCCGTACGGACGGTAGGCACACACTCATACTGCGTACTCCAGTCCTTCTTGCCTGTTATATATAAGGTAGAGAGCGACTGCATCATGTCACTAGACCTGCGGGAATCCAGCAAAGTTATCAGCGGGAACTTGGTACGATAGGTATCCCACAAAGACCAGGAGCTGTAGTAGGTGAAGTCCTTAGCCTCGTACTGCTTGCCATCCGTGCCCATATAATGTTTCATAAACCGGTCGGTAACCTGGAAGGGACTGTGGAAGGTACGGTACAGGGATGTATAGAAAATGGTACGCTGGTCTTCGGTTCCACCCTCCACCTTCACCGATGAGAGCAGCTGACGCCACTGGCGCTTCGCCTGCTCAACTATAGAAAGGAAATCCGCCCTCCACACATCGGACTCCTTCATCGCATTTAATTCCTCCTCAAGGCCTGTGGAAACCACAATACGCACCTCCACATAACGGGCTGACAGATCAGGGAAGGTAAGTTTCTTCCTGCCGTCCTCCAGCTCCTGCATCTCAAATGGAGCAGAGGTATAGAGTCTGTAATGCAAGTGATAATTACCGCGCCGGCAAGTGTTGGCACAGTCAATATATCCCTGCCCCACGTTCTCACCAGTCTTGCGAAAGGATGACTTATACACTTTATCGAATGCCGTTCCCGGGTTCAAGAGCAATACCGCCTTCCCGGCAGAGGGGAAAGAAAAACGCTCCACAGCCATACGTCTGTTAGCCGTGGCTGTAAACCACACGCCGTTACTCAGCTGCACGCTGTAATAGCCGGGAGTCGCCTGCTCTGTGCTTTTAATCAGGCGCACATCCTCACCTGTCTCGTCAGGCATCAGTGACACATTGCCGCCACAGCCGCTACCGCCCACTCCGGAGAGACGGTTAATGCTGAATCCGGAAATCCGGGAAACCTCATAATCATAACCGGGGTGCTGACGAGGCTTACTGTCGGGGCAAACCTGAATCTGACTGTACGGCACACAGGCACCGGGAGACATCTGTCCGTAGTCATTGGCCGTACCGATGTACAGATTCACATTATCCAGCACATCCTGGGCAAGGGTTCCGCCCGTCATGGCGGAGCCAAGAAAGATAGCAATGAAAAATTTCCTTACCATATCGTAAAATACATATAATGTTAACCCTCGGCGGCAGCAAGAAGGATTTCGCTCAGCGTCGGATGGATATGAACCATATCGGCCAGCTCCCCGACGGTAGTATCCTTACACATCAGCACACTCACCTCCTGAATAATGTCAGCACTATGGGCACCATAGGCATGACAACCGAGAATCAGGCCGGCAGAACCGACAAATAGCTTCAGAAGACCTTCCGCCTCATCCATTGCCAGAGCCTTGCCGTTCGCGCGCCAGAAGGATTTCCTGCACGTGTAAGCAATGCCACGTTCCTTCAGCTGGTCTTCTGAGGGACCTACACAAGCCGCTTCGGGAGTAGTGAAAATAGCAGCCGGCATAACGTCGAAGCGGATACCGTCCTTCTTACCGATGATATGATTCACAGCTCTTATAGCCTGCATCTCAGCGGCATGAGCCAGCATCTGCCTGCCGTTCACGTCACCGATGGCATAGACAGTTGAGAGTTGAGAGTTGAGAGTTGAGAGTTGATAATTTTCGTTGACAGGAATGGCGCCGTTGGGAGCTAAAGTGACTCCTAAGGCTTCCAGATTCAGTCCCTCTGTTCTAGGCTTGCGACCCGTAGCCATCAGGATGACATCCGCATCTATATCGGCCAGATTCTGAACGGCAGTTTTCATCTTAAAAGTGATGCCCTTCTTCTCCAGCGTTTTACGCAGACGCTTGGCTATGTCGCTATCCAAAGCAGGCAGGCACTCTTTTAAGAACTCTATAACCGTTACGTCTGAACCGAAACGCTGGAATGCGGAAGCAAACTCCATTCCTATAACGCCGGCGCCTATGATGCAAAGACGCTTGGGCAGTGATTCTAACGCCAACAACCCCGTAGAGTCCACCAGACGCGGATCATCAAGGCCTTGCACAGGAATCATTTTGGTTTCTGAGCCTGTGGCAATAATAATATTAACCCCTCTCCAAACCTCTCCCGAGGGCGAGGCTTCTACTGTGTGGGCATCGACAAACCGGGCTTTCTCACGCACCAATGTAATGTTGGGGTTAGAGAGAATACCCTCCACACCCTGGCGCAGCTGCGGAACCACGGCAGCCATCCGTTCGCGAGCCTCATCGAAGGTGGCGGAATGAACATACGTTTTGGTGGGGATACAACCCACATTCAGGCAGGTACCTCCCACCTCCGAGCCCTCAAAAACCACCACCTTCAGCCCCTGCTTGGCGGCATATTCAGCGGCGCGGTAACCGCCTGGCCCCGCGCCGATGATAATCAGATTCGCCTCCTTCATTTTCTCAATCTTTCATTATTTCATTCTTCAATTGACGGAAAGTCACTATCGGATGCTTGGCAGCCAGCACGTCATCCACACGACCAATGGGTGTGAGATGCGGAGCAGACTTCACCTCATCCGGATTCTCCTTGGCTTCCTGGGCAATCTTGCGCATTACCGCGATAAAGCCGTCAATCGTCTCCTTGGACTCATTCTCCGTAGGCTCAATCATCAGGCTCTCATGGAACAGCAAGGGGAAGTAGATGGTGGGGGCATGATAGCCGTAATCCAGCAGGCGCTTGGCCACATCCATAGTGGTTACCCCGGTACTCTTGTCCTTCAGGCCGTCAAACACAAACTCATGCTTGCACAGCCCGTCAATGGGCAACTCATAAACATCCTTCAGACTTTCCTTGATATAGTTGGCGTTCAATGTGGCCAAGGGCCCTACCAGCTTGATATTCTCGCGACCTAATGAGAGAATGTACGCATACGCGCGCATAGCTACCGCAAAGTTTCCGTGATAGGGCGAAACCTCGGGGAAGAAGCCCTCCAAGCCTTTTCTTACCCCGACAGGGCCGGCACCCGGTCCGCCGCCTCCGTGAGGAGTGGAGAACGTCTTGTGCAGATTGATGTGCATCACATCAAATCCCATATCACCAGGACGGGCTGCACCCAACATAGGATTCAGATTGGCACCATCGTAGTACATCAGGCCACCTGCGGCATGCACCTGTTTCTCAATCTCTGGAATCTGCTTTTCAAAGAGTCCCAACGTGTTGGGATTGGTCATCATCATGGCGGCAATTTCCGAGCCATGCTGTGCCAACAGTTCCTTCAGAGCCTCCACATCCACGGTACCGTCGCCCAACGACTTCACCTCTACTATTTCCAGTCCGCATACAGCAGCGCTGGCGGGGTTGGTTCCGTGAGCGGAATCCGGCACGATAACCAGACGGCGCGCCTCATCTCCTCTGTTCTCATGATACTTCTTGATAACCATCAGACCTGTCAGCTCGCCATGGGCTCCGGCAAAGGGTTTCAGCGTGAAGGCATACAGGCCCGTCAGTTCGCAGAGCGATTTGCACAACTGCCGGCAAACCTCTTCCGCACCCTGCGTAGTCTCCGCGGGCTGAAGGGGATGCAGGTTGGCGAACTGCGGCAATGCAGCCACCTCCTCGTTAATCTTGGGGTTGTACTTCATCGTACAGGACCCCAGGGGGTAGAAACCGTTGTCCACACCGAAGTTATCGGCACTCAGGTTGGTATAGTGCCGTACCACCGTCATCTCGTCGCACTCAGGCAGCGCGGCATCCTCCTTTCTGCGAAGTTCCGCAGGAACGCTATAGCTGCCATACTGATTCTTAGGAAGAGAATAACCGCTTCTCCCCTCCTGCGACAGCTCGAAAATCAAATTTCCGTATAATCTGTTATTCATAAGGCAGCCATTTTTACAAGGTTATCAACTTCCTCCTTCGTACGCTTCTCGGTAACGGCAAACATCAGTTTGTCGGCATCCAGTTTAATACCGCCAAAGATACCGTTTTCGGTAAGACGCTTCTGCAAGGCATCCACGTCTCCGCTATAGCGAACCACAAACTCGTTAAAGAACGGCTGATTATAGGCAAGCGTGAACTTGCCCGTCTTCACTAGCTCGTCGCACAGGTAATGAGCGCCGGCATATGAAAGCTCGGCAGCCTCCTTCAAGCCCTGCTTACCCATAAGGGACATATAGACAGTTGCCCATAGCGCCATCAGACTCTGGTTAGAGCAGATGTTGCTGGTAGCCTTCTGACGACGGATATGCTGCTCACGGGCCTGCAGCGTAAGCACGAAAGCACGCTGGCCGCGGTTATCCTGTGTCATGCCGACGATACGCCCCGGCATCTTGCGGATCAGTTTCTCCGTACAGCACATATAGCCCACATAAGGACCGCCCCATTGCATGGGAATGCCAAGACTCTGGCCATCGCCCACCGCAATATCCGCGCCCCACTCGCCCGGGGTCTTCAGCACAGCCAGGTCGGCAGCCACGCTGTTCATGATGAAGAGTGCCTTCTGATTGTGGCAGGCATCGGCAAAGCCCCCGTAATCCTCTACGATACCGTAGAAGTTAGGTTGCTGTACCAGCACGCCGGCAACATCAGTTGAGAGTTGAGAGTTGAGAGTTGAGAGATCGGTCACACCATCCTTGGCAGGAATCATCTCTATCTTTATGCCATGAAAGTGAGCATACGTCTTCACAACGGCCAGCACCTTGGGGTCGATGGTCTCACTCACCAGCACCTTATTCTGCTTCTTACCCGCTGCCACAGCCATCATCACAGCCTCTGCCGTAGCGGTGCTTCCATCGTACATCGAGGCATTGCTGATGTCCATCCCGGTCAGTTCAGCCATCATGCTCTGGTACTCAAAGATATAGTGCAGCGTACCCTGCGAGATCTCTGCCTGATACGGCGTATAGCTGGTCAGGAACTCAGAACGGCTCAGCAACTGCGGAATAGCACTTGGCGTATAATGGTCATATACACCGGCACCGGCAAAGCAGGTCAGCTGTTTGTTCTCAGCGCCCAGCTTGTCAAAGAGCTGACGCACCTCCATCTCGCTCATCTCCCCGGGCAGCTGGTATTCGCCACGGAAGCGAATCTGCCCGGGAACCTCGGCATAGAGGTCGTCAAGACTCTTGATGCCCACCTTCCGGAACATCGCCTGAAGGTCGGCATCGGTATGAGGAAAGTATTTAAACATTATTCTCCGTTATTTATGAGTCGTGAATTATGCGTTTTCACAAAACGCCTCGTAAGCCTTGGCATCCATCAGGCCGTCCAGCTCGCCCTTGTCTGAGAGCTCAACCTTGATAATCCAGTTTCCGAAGGCATCCTTGTTCAGCAGCTCAGGCTCATCATCCAATGCCTCGTTCACCTCAATGATGGTTCCGCTGACAGGCGAGATGATATCGCTGGCAGCCTTCACACTCTCCACTGCGCCGAATTCCTCACCTGCGGTTACCTCATCGTCCACATCGGGCAGGTCCACATAAACCACATTGCCTAACGCATGCTGAGCATAATCCGTAATACCAATGTAACCTACGTTACCATCCACCTTCACATACTCGTGTGACTCGCTATAGTAGAGTCCTTCAATTACTTTTGCCATATTTTCTTGAGTTTGTTTTTTTGTTATTTTATTAGCCGAATAGCTTATTTGAACTTTGATTCTTGAATTTTGAATTTTGAATTTTGAATTAAAGAGCCCTCCCCCTCGGGCGACTGGGGTCTTTAGAGAAAGCACTAAATGTGCTTTCGGCCCCACAAAGGGGAGCGAATCCCCATTCGCGACGGAGGGCATAAGACGGAGGGGGGTCACTTCTTATAGCTCTTATTATAGAACTGCTTCTTTACCGTCTTGCCGGGGAACACCTTCTTGCGAATCTGTATCTGCACCTCGGTATCCAGCTTAGCGTACTGGGCATCAATCAGCGCCATGCACACACTCTTGTCCGTAGAGAGGGTATGATAGCCTGTTGTCACCTCGCCAATCGTCTCGCCCTGCATGTTCAGTACGGGATAGCCGTGACGGGGGATAGCCTTGTCAGCCAGTTCTATGCCCACAATCTTACGGGCAGGCCCCTCAGCCTTCTGCTTAGCCAGCGCCTCCTTGCCGATAAACTCCTGCTTGTCCAGCTTCACAAAGATGCCCAAGCCAGCCATAATGGGAGTAATCTCCTCTGAAAGCTCGTCGCCGTACAAGGGCAGACCCACCTCAAAGCGGAGCGTGTCACGGCAACCCAGACCGCAAGGCTGAACACCAGCCGCTATCAGCTTGTCCCAACACTCCTGAATATAGGCATGAGAGGCATAGATCTCAAATCCGTCCTCGCCCGTATAGCCTGTACGACTGACAATCACATCGCCAATGGTCTTAACGGTATAGAACGTCAGCTCCGAGCATTTCAGCCCCAGCACCTGCTCAACTGTCTTCTCCGCATCCGGTCCCTGAACGGCAATCTGACCGTAGAAGTCCGAGCGGTTCTGCAAGTCGATGTCGAAGCCCTTGGCATTCTCCTGCATCCACGCCCAGTCCTTATCAATATTGGCCGCGTTGATAACCAGGAAGAAGTCATTCTCCCCCATCTTGTACACCAGCAGGTCATCCACCGTGCCGCCGTTCTCATAGCACATCATACCATAGTATATCTTACCCGCAGGCGCACCTGCGATGTCATTGGTAAAGATATGTTGCACATAACGCTCGGCATCCTTGCCCTTAAAGGTCACCTCACCCATGTGAGAGACGTCAAAGACACCTACTTTCTCGCGTACAGCCATATGCTCAGGGGTAATGCCCGCATACTGAATAGGCATTTCAAAACCGCCGAACGGCGAAATCAGGGCACCCAGTGCCACATGCTTTTCATAAAGACAAGTTCTCTTCATTATTTATTGTTACTATTTAAGGTTTTTATTTCAGTTAACGAATTGTTAGTTTACGGTTGAGGGTTTTTAATCTTTTAATCTTTTAACCGCCCCCGCCGGGCTCCCTACATCCGCTGGATGAACGCTTTATCCAGATACTCACGCTCAATCCTACGGATACCCTCCACATCAGCCCCGGTCAGTTGCAATTCCCCATGACAGAGTGTCTGACGAATGAAGTCCTTCAGTTCCCCGATGCTCAGGCTGACGTACTCCTTCAGGAACGTGACGCGCTGGCGCACACTCTCCACACCGTTCTTGCGCAGCTTCTCAGCCGAGGGTGTAATGGCATGCAGCATATGCTCCATGTTAGTATCATACAGCATCGTACTGTGCACGATACTGCGCCCCGGCAACTGATAGAAGGCCGTTCCGCACACCTTACGGTCGCCAATCATCACATCGTTGTGCGTGGTTCCTACCGCCTCAACACCCAGTTTCCGCAGCACGAAGATCAGCATCGTCATAAAGCGGTTGAAGGTAAACGGCACATTGTCGCCCCGGGTGATAAAGGAAAGCATAATGTTGTCCCTGTCGGCATAGACGCAACCGCCGCCGCTTTTGCGCCTGAAGATCTCAATGCCATGCTCGCGGCAATAAGGCACATTCACCTCGTTCCGCATTACCTGATTCCTGCCGAAGATAACGGTGGGCTCCACCTGCCACATAAAGAAGCAGTCGTCCTCGTCAATATAGCGTGCCACATACTCCTCCATGGCCAGAAAGAAGGACAAATGGGTGTCTTCCGTCAGATTCGCAGGTAGTGAGATATACTTCATCTTGCCCGCAAATTTATAAAAAAAGTTGTATTCCCTCCAAAATATTTCCTGAAAATATTCTTTTCCACACGTGGCAGCAAAATTTCCCACGTGTGGCAGTAAAGTTTACAAGGAAATACATACCTTTGGAGTCATTTTATAGAAAAACCACACTTTCCCTGTTACAAAAAGAAAAGTTGTGCGTTATTATAGAAAAAGCGGTACATAAAAGATGAGCAGAAACTTCCTGATAGGAGCCTACCAGAAGCTGCAACAACGGTTGCGGCACGGAGACTTTCATTCCGGAGAAGACGCCCTCAACGATGCCTTCTGCCAATTGTGGGCAGGGCCATACGACCCCGCGTCGGCCACCGAAGGAGAAAAGCTACTCTCAACCGCCACGCACCGCAGACAGATAAGCATCTGGAGGAAAGAGAGAACCCACCCGCAGATATCGCTCGACAATACCAACATCGTCCAGTCGCCGCCCGATACAGACGCTCAGGAAACATTCCAACAAATAAAACTACTGATAGAAAACCAACTTACACCACTCCAAAAGGAGATACTCACAAGGCACGACATCAACGATGAAACGTACAAACAAATAGCAGAAAGCCTCAAGATGCAGGAAGCGGCCGTCAGGATGCAGTTGAGCAGAGCTCGAAACATAATCAGAGAAACATATAAAAAAACAAAGAAATGACACAGCACGACTTATCTTATTGGGAAGAAATGACAGAACGTTACTTCCTGGCAGAAACCACCGAGGAGGAGGAAAGGAAGCTGCGTAGTTTCCTTTGTACCAGCCAGTCTCAGGATGCCCGTTTCGACGAGATTAGGGCCACACTCTCCTACCTGGATGTCTGTAAGACCCAGCAGCCCCCACGCACCGGATATTTCCTCCGTGCGCTGGCCGTTGCCGCCTGCCTAAGCGCCATAGTATTCCTTGGCTGGCACCAACACCAGCAGCAGGACATCAGCAGCGTGCGCATTGCCGGTCAGACCGTCGAAGCCGATGCAACCCAGTTGATGGAACAGCAGCTGACAGAAATGTTTTCAACCACCAACCCATAACAACCCATGAAAAAGATACTCACACTTATACTAATCATACTGAGCCCGCACCTTGGCTTGCAGGCACAGAAGGGGTTGGCCATACAAGCAGCCTTCGATGAACTGGCAGTAAGGAAAAACGCCACAGAGGTAATAATGAGCGGCAAAAGGCTGAAAGACTTCCACCTAAGTCTCTTCCACAGTCTGGAAATCAAGAATCCATCAGCTGCCGATCGTCAGCGCATCACGTCATTAGTTCAGACAGATGCTGCACAGGCTATAACCCAAGAAGAAACCTCAGCGCACAGCTTCTACGAGTTGCCACAGCGCAAAGGTATGCATTCTTACATCCTCTACAGAAACAACGGACAGGCCCTCACCCTCATCTACATCGAGGGTAAAGCCAGCCTGAAGCAGATAAAACAGTATTTCCAGAAAAAACAACCAGAAAAATGAAAACAACATACTTCCCCATTTCATCATTATCTAAAGTTTTTCCCCTTAGGAGAGCGAAAAGAGGGGCTCTATTCTTTTTACTTGTCCTGACAGCCCTCTCCCACGCTCATGCCGATGAAGCGGATAGCCTGCAATGGAACTTCACAGACCTCTTCCAAGACAGCAAGGAGGCACCTGCCCTCCCCTCTTCTCTGGAAGGTTGGAAGAACCACCTCGAACTCTTCGGGAAGAACATACCCCAAGAAGAAGTATTTGTTCACATGGACAACACCTGCTACTTTGCAGGAGATACGCTTTTCTTCAAGGCTTACGTCCGTCGGAGTGATACAGGAAAACTAACCAACCTCAGCCAGTTGCTATACACCGAGCTGTGGAATCAGGAAGGCTACATGCTGGAACGTCATCTGGTAAAACTGAAGGACGGACAAGGTACAGGCTCCTTTGTCCTCAACGATTCGCTCTACGGTGGTTTTTACGAGTTGCGCGCCTACACCCGTTGGCAACTCAACTGGGGCGAGTACCAGCATCCGCACACATGGGACGCAGAGCAATGGTTCTTCAACAAGAAAATGGCTAAGGAATTCTACCGCGACTACGAGAAGCTCTACTGTCGCATCTTCCCCATTTACGATAAGCCCGAGACTCCCGGCCTCTATAGCCACGATATGACAGAACGTCCCCACATGCGTTATTTCAGCACAGATATCAAGAAAGCGCCTCCCGTTGTAACCCTGTACCCCGAGGGTGGCGTGATCGTAGAAGGCACACGTGCAAGAGTTGCTTTTGAGGCCAACGAGGCCGATGGCGAGCACATCTCTGGCATCATGCGGCTATACGGAAGGGGCGGGCAACTTTTGCAGGAGCAGCAAACTGAAAATCGAGGCCGTGGTACGTTAGAATTCACTTACGACCCCGATGTTACCTACACGGCAATCTTTACCAGCGATGACAATCAAGTAATCCGTCAGCGTCTGCCCAAGGCGGAGAAAGACGGATGTGCCGTTCGGACCGACATCAAGGATGAGCAACTTTTGCTTACCTTACAACCACGAGGCGAGGCAGCAAACGAGACATTAGGAGTTACAGTAACCGTAGGCGGAGCCTTGCATTATTTTCAGAAATTCCGCGCTCAGGACACACAAATTAGCATCCCTACCGACTCCCTGCCTACAGGCGTGGCGCAGGTTACTGTATATAATGCACAGGGGCGCGTGTACAGCGACCGTCTCTGTTTCATCCAACACCAGCAGGACATTAAGTCCGCTAAGATACAATTCTCCTGCATACAACAGTCATACGAACCTTTTGACTCCATTCATGTTGCTATAGAGAATCCCCAGGCTGCCGGTTCAACCATCTCTTTGGCCGTCAGGGATGCATCCACGTCAGAATACTTATATGACAGCAGCAACATTCTTACCGAGATGCTGCTATGCAGTCAGATTCGCGGCTTTGTAGAGCAACCCGATTATTACTTCGAGAAAGATGATGAGACGCACCGCCGCCACCTCGATCTCCTGTTGATGGTACAAGGCTGGAGACGCCATAACTGGATAACGATGGCCACGCCGGGTATCTTCCGCATTAACCATCCATTTGAAAAGACCCCCATTTACTTTGGTGCCGTCTATCGCTATATGGCCATCGGACACGAAGGTTATCATGGCTGGGGAAATATGATGGACCAGAAGATTAAACACTACAATTTCTCACACTACGGAGGAAACGAATGGTTCGCACACAGCAAGTTGCGCAAACCGCAAGGCATTATTCCACTTTTAGGAAATGCAAGCGAGGCACGAGATAAACATAATGCATATAGCTATCTGCTAAAAGATAATGAGTCGGCCACCTTTGATGGGCGAAACTATTACGACGAAGGCAACTTGAACTACGAAGTTCGCGTGCATGCCGAATATCATAAACCAACCGATGTGGGCATAGAAAGTGTCTTTGGCGAGCTTACCACCAAAAACGGTCGTTTTGTCTTGGAGTTCCCCGGCTTCTACAACCGTTGCACTTTGGATTTATCTGCCTCAGACACCACCAAATGGAAAGAACCATTGACTACCACCCGCAAGGGACGCAGGTTGCTTCGTAAACGGGAAAAACTGATGAAGAAGGGAAAAGCAGTTCCAAGTCTGGAACACCAATGGGTAAAGCCTACCGAGACTGATTACCCCGAGTTCTACGTCCGTCTGACACCTTATTACCCTCGTTTCTGTAAGCCCTTCAGTTTCTATCACACCCATGTAGCCCCGCCAAGAAAAGGAACCGTACTAATCTCCGGACTCAGAGACGGTCAGATGCTGAAAACAGTTACGGTACGCAGCAAGCATGGCGGATTGCATGCATTTGACAGTTCACACCCTGCCATAACACGTGATGCCTATCAGATTTTCAACGAATGCGTTGATGCTGGCTTTACACCTGGATGGTTTGCAGGAAAGAACCCTTTTGCAAGATGGGTCGAACGACTTTTAGTGGGAGATATGAATATGCATCGACAATACATGACGTATGAAGATAATCATCTTCGTTCTTTCTACGAAGGATTGTCCAGTAGAAATAATCGTTCCTTCTCGCGGGGAGATACTCCCACAACTGATGGCACGACAACACAGCGTTATGCATGGGAAGATCCTATCGATCCATACTTGAGACGGCTCAATACCGATAAAGTAAGGTTCAATGCTGACTTAAACTGGAACACATCTAACAGGTTCTCCTATTCTTTTACCGGAATGGACGACGCCACCATCCAATTGGATTACCTGCACTCATTAAGGTCGGTAAAACTCATTACCGACTATGCTCCACGTATGGAAGGAAGCCCACGCTATATAGGAACCGATCAGCCTACAGTGGATGTAGGCTTTAAACTGCTGACGGACGGCAAACGCATAACGTATCGTGACCGTCACTTTATCCTTCAAGGCTTTGATGTCAGTCAGGAGTTCTACAGCCCATGCTATCGCAACCGTCCGCTTCCCGACACGAAAGATTACCGACGAACACTCTATTGGAATCCCAACCTTGAATTGGATGAGAAGGGTTGTGCCCACGTCACGCTTTGGAATAACAGCACAACCACCAGCATCAGCGTGAGTGCCGAAGGCATCACTCCCACAGGCAAGATTCTTACAGGCATCAGTTATCCGGAAGACCGCTAAAAAGGGGGAAATCAGTTTTTTAATTCAAGATCGAGGATTCATGAAGTATTTTCTGTTCGTAATATTATTAAGTCTGCCAGGCATTTTTATGGCTCAGGAGAAACTTGACTCCGTTAGTGCTGTTATTTGCGATGCCGAAACAGGAGAACGCATACAATATGCCAATGTGTACGTATCTTCCACCTGTGGCACCATCAGCAACGACGATGGTGAATTCTGCCTGCAATGTCTTCCTTCTGAAAGCATCCATATCTCCTACATAGGTTATCAGCGCGTCAGCTATCGGGCATCAGAACTTCCCGCTGTCATCCGGTTGACGCCCACCTCCGCCATGCTCAAGGAGGTTACCGTAACGGGAGGTAGCGACCTCCTTTACCGACTGGTGACGAAAATGCAGCGTGAAGCCCGAAAGAAGCGTAAGGAAGAAGGGCAATATTTCTTTCGTATGACCACACAGTATCCAGGTACCGATGAACTGGTAGAAGCATTCATGACAGCCAAATCGTGTGTGCAGATTCGCGACATCACCTTCCATAGTGGCAGTCGTGGTCAGTTGAGAGGCGAACAACTTGATGGTCCCAGCCTGACAGGTCTCGGTAGGACGAACCTGCACATTTTCCTGCGTTTGTCGCCCATCCTGGTAAATTTCGACATTTGGGACTACACTTTCGTTCCTGCCGATATTGTCCTCCGCCGCATAAAAAACCTATACGAGGTCACTTGCGTTCAGTTTATTGAAGAAGACGGAACAGAGATTAGTAAGATAAAAGTTACAGGAAACCCCGCCATTATCTCGCACCCCATTTTGGATGGTACATTGTACGTCGATTGCAAGAAACTTCGGCTGCTACGTTTCGATGGGAAAATACACGGCTTGTCAATCCTACTCTACGACCAAGCTCGAGAGCAATATTTCTATACTGGAGTAGAGTACAGCATGCACGTAGATTACAGGCACGATCACGGTTTTACCGAAATCAACAATATGTCAGGTATCATCACTAAGGATAGCGTCAAAGTCCGCCAGTTGCTATACAACCTGGGTGACAAGAAGATTACATTCAACAAGTCCGCTCGTGTTGGTGATAATATGATACGAGCGATAGATAAGGTTGGTTTTGACTCAACCCTATGGGTTTGCAATAATATTGTTAAGCGGACACAGGACGAGGAACGCATTGCCTTCGGAGACCCGACTTTTTGGCTTTCCAATAAATCGAAGTACGCTACCACTCCCACCAAGGAGCAGCAGCGTACCGATAACTATCTTCAAGATGCCATCCGCCAGCTTATGGATAACATCATGCCTTTGCAGCGAACACCTATAATAAATAACAAGTAGGGATTATACACGTTTGCGCAATCCCGTCATCCAGTAGCCCAACATGTACAGTACACCGACGGAGACAACAGCAATGGCACCTGCCTGACCGCCTACGGCATCGCTGGCGGCACCCATCAGCATGGGAAAGACCGCACCGCCGCAGATACCCATGATCAGCAGACCGCTGACCTCGTTCTTCTTGTCGGGCACAGCCTGCAGGGCACGGGCAAAGATGATACTGAACGGGTTGCCGTTACCGAATCCCATCAGGGCCACGGCTCCGTAAATCTCCCACTGGGTGCTTCCGGCATATAGTCCTATAAGGGCTATTATCATCATGGCAACGCTGACAAAGAGGAAGGTCCAGTCCTTCATGAACTTCATGATGAAGCTGCCGCTGAAGCTACCCGCTGCCTTGGCCACGAAATAGACGGTAGCGATATAGGCGGCATCGTTCAGGCTCATTCCCAGTCGTTCCATCAGAATCTTGGGAGCCGTTACGCTGACACCTACATCAATTCCCACATGGCAGACAATGGCCAGGAAGCAAAGGAGCACAAAACCCCCTACTTTCTCCCCCGAGGGGGAGCGATGATTTGGGCGAAGCAAAGCAAAACAACCGGCAAACTGCTTTCCCACAGGCACGTTGTTATTCTCCCCCACGGGGGAGTCAGAGGGGGGTCTTGTCCCAAACAACAGCAGGGTAGCCAGTATGCCCACGCCCAAGTAGATGGGATAGAGCACCCTCCAGCCAAAACCGAACGCATTGGTGGTAGCGCCCCAAGAGGCGATAATGGGAGCCAGGAAGGAGGCAATACTCTTGATGAACTGCCCGAAGGTCAGCGTGCTGGCCGATGCACCGCCCTTCATCACGCTGTCCACCAGCGGGTTGAGCGATGTCTGCATAATGGCGTTTCCTATTCCCAGCAGGGAGAAGGAAACAAGCAGCATACCGAAGTCAAGCGTAAAGACGGGAATCACCAGAGCTGCCAGCGTCATCACAAGGCTGAGCAGCACGGTATTCTTACGCCCTATCCTGTTCATCAGCAGACTGGTGGGAATGCTGAAGATCAGGAACCACAGGAACACAAGCGAAGGCAGCGTATTAGCCATGGAATCACTAAGATTCAGGTCGGCCTTCACATAATTGCTGGCTATGCCCACAAGGTCCACAAACCCCATGGCAAAGAAGCACAGCATAACGGGAATCAGCTTTTTATTATTCACTCTTCACTAAAAAATATTTTTCACTTTTCACTCTTTCACTTTTCACTCTTTCACTTTTCACTTATAAGAGTCCACGGGCTCCTTACCCATCTTAATCTGCAGCTTGCCGCCCTTCACCACATCAGCGAAGGAGATGTGGGGATCAGTGAGCTTCTTGCCGTTCAGACGATACTCCTGCACGTAAATCTCATCCTCGGCAGGCCTATTATTCCATGACTCATAAGTCTGGATAACGAAGTTCTTGCCGGAATAGTACTTGTCGCTCAGGCGGATAACAATCCTGTCGAAGAGCGGACTGCCCAGCGAGAACGAGGGATTGGTGGCATTCAGACCCGTCACGTCGAACAGGCCGATGCTGGAAATCACATACCACGCACCCAGCTGACCCTGATCCTCGTCCTGACCGTAGCCGTAGCCGTGGATACCGTCCGTGCCGTAGAACTCGTTCAGGATGGCACGTACCCACTTCTGCGTCTTGGAGGGACGGTTGGCCTCGTTGAAGAGCCAGGAGATATGCAGGCAAGGCTGGTTGCCCTGATTATATAAGGTGCGAAGTCCGGCAAAGGCACCTACCTCCGTACCGCCGCTGAAAATCTTGGGCTGAGACAGGGTGAAGATGCTGTCCAGACGGGCATTGAACTCCTCCTCGCCCACCTTGGCTACCAGGGCCTTGGCATCATGGGGAACATAGAAGGTATATTGCCAGGCATTGCCCTCCTGGAATCCGCGCCACACCTCCATGGGGTCGAAGTTGGGGATGAAGTTACCCTCGGCATCCTTGGGGTGCATAAAGTTCTCCTGCTCGTCATAGATGCGCTCCCAACCCTTGGAGAGGCTCATCAGCTGGTCATACTCAGGCTTACCCAGGGCCTTGGCCAACTGAGCGGTAGCCCATGAGGTAAAGCTGTACTCCAGTGTATGCGAGGCAGAGAAGCGGAACTTCTCGGCAGGCCCGTCGGCATTCTCCACATGGGGTACATAGCCGTACTGCACAAACTCCTTCGTGTCAGACTTACCGGCACCGAAGGGACGGTTCTCGCCCTCCAGCTCATTCTTGCGGCAAGCCTCGTATGCCAGTTCCACGTCAAAGTCGCGGATACCGCACTGGTAAGCAGCATTGATGATAAGCGGCAGCTGGTTGGTTCCCACACCCGATACGTAGCGGCTGTTGGCCAGACCGTCGCCCAGCCAGCCGGCATCCTTGAATACCTGCAGGTGGCTGCTGATATAGTCCGATGTATATTCGGGGTAAGCCAATATCCACAACTGGCCCAGGTTCCACTGGCCGCCCCAGAAGGCATCCGTATTATACATATTATGTACGGGCTTGCCGTCCTTCAGCTCCAGCTGACCCACACCGCCGTCATGGCGGGGATAGGCTCCGTTCACATCGCTACAGAGGCCGCGTCCCAGGATAGCATGATACAGACCCGTATAGAACTTCTTCATGTCTTCGTCCTTGCCGAAGCGCACGTCTATGCGGCCCAGCATCTCCTGCCAGGCATCTTCATTCAAATTCCGGGCCTCATCGAAGGTCATATCCTTAGCCTCCGTCTCGCGGTTCAGGCGTGCATTCTCCACCGATGTATAGCTGATACCCACAGCCACGGTCACCTTCTCGCCCTCCTCGGTGGGGAAGGTCACATAGACTCCTGCACCCGGACCTGTAGCCTCTTTCTCGCCCTCACGTACATCCGCACCGTTGAAGGCACCTGTGCCAGCTATTTCCTTATCCAGCACGGCCGAGAAGTAGATGGGCACCTCAGCACCCGGCTGATACTTCTTGACGTACTCGGGCAGCGTAATCACATAACCCTCTATGGTCTTGCCGTCCTCGCAAACCTCCACATGGGCATCCTTTACGGCTCCGCTCTCACCCGAGCGGTTACCGATATCGAAGAGAATGCGGCTCTCCTCCGACTTGGGATAAGTATAGCGCTGGAAGGCCACACGCGGGGTAGCCGTTACCTCGGCCTTGATGCCATAGTCCTGCAACATCACAGAATAGTATCCGGCCGTGGCCTCCTCCTCGTCGTGCGAGAATTTGGAGCGGTAGCCCTCGCCCTCGGAATCGACGGCTCCGGGAACAGTCTTCAGCGCTCCGCAGGTAGGCATCAGCACGATACCGCCCACCTGGAACTCATGGGTACAGGGGAAACCCTCGATGGATTTGTCACGGTAATCATAACCCGTTGCTTCCCAACCGTCCTTGTTGCCCAGGTGTCCGTTGGTACTGGGACCGGGCTTGGCCATACCGAAGGGCATAGCGCCGGGGGCGAAGTGGAAATAGCGGCAATGAGCCGTTCCGATACGCGGCTCCACATAATCAGCGTACCACTGCGGGATGGTCTCAGGGGTATCACAGCTTACCAAGGCGCCTATGGCACAGGCAAGCAACAATAACGATTTGAATGGTTTCATAAGAGGGTTATTCTTGATTTTTGAATTAGTTTATTTAAGTTTCGGGAGTTATAAGATGGAGTTAAATAGGAAGTTATGCGTTGCGCGCAGGAAGTTAAGCCAGCAGGCTGGCTGGACGATAGCTTTGGAGACTGGCTATCTGTTTTGGTATTGTCCTTTTAACTTCCATTTTAACTTCCATTATAACTTCCAATTTTACTTCCGAAAGTTCAGTAATTTATATTGTTCACTCTTTCACTTTTCACTCTTTCACTTTCCCAGTTGGTTTAATGCAAAGTTATAGGCACCTAAGTTGATGGCCTTGCTGGCTCCCAACTCGGACACACAGACAGCCACCTTGCGCTGGGCGCAGTACAGCACCTTCTGGTCGCTGTGCGGCACATCCACAAACACATCCTTGTCCTCCAGGAAGAGCGAGCGCTGCTCCGGATCCTCGAAGTTATACACCTCGCTCTGCAGCGTGGGGAGCAGACTGCCCGAGAACGTACCTGCCGGACGCGCAAACTCCTCCATCATACCGGGCAGAATCCACTTGGCGTTATGCGACAAGCCGCCGCCTATCACCACAATACCGTCCACAATGTTCAGCACATTCACCAATGCCGCGGCCGTCACCTGTCCCAACTGGCGGAAACTCTCCTGGGCTGCCTTCATATTACCCGGACGTTGGCCGTTGGAGATCTCACCGATATCCTTGGGAGTCAGGTCGCCCACAGGCTCATGCGACATCTCGGCATACACACGGCGTACGGCACGGATGCTCACGCTCTCCTCGGCAATGACAAAGGGATACATACCGTTACGCATACACCACACATCGCCGCCGCAACCGTTATCACCCGTCAGCAGCACCTTGTCAATCACCACACCGCAACCGAAACCGGTTCCCAGCGT
>CACYMI010000024.1 GCA_902775385.1 uncultured Bacteroidales bacterium | reverse complement strand
CGGCTTTTGCGCTTCAGGATGGGCTTGAACCAACGACCCCATGATTAACAGTCATGTGCTCTAACCAACTGAGCTACTGAAGCAATTTGCATTTGCCCGGCTTTTGCGCTTCAGGATGGGCTTGAACCAACGACCCCATGATTAACAGTCATGTGCTCTAACCAACTGAGCTACTGAAGCAGTATGTAAGTCTGTGTCGCAAATGCGGTGCAAAAGTACGACAAATAATTCAAAGTTCAAAATTCATAATTCAAAATTTTATGTTTTATGTGTTTTTTTCTCTTTTTCATTGGTTTTATTTCATATCTTTGCAAAAAAAAGATGCGATATGAAGAAGATAATAGGTATAGGCAATGCGCTGGTGGATGTGCTGGTACAGATGAAGGACGATTCGCTGCTGACCCTCCTGCAGCTGCCCAAGGGCGGTATGACGGTGATTGATGAGGAGCGTATGCGGGAGCTGAGGCGACACATGCAGGAGCTCTGTCCGTACCGGGCTACGGGCGGAAGTGCAGGCAACACTATACTGGCACTGGCCAACCTGGGTGCGGGCCCCGGCTTTATCGGTAAGATTGGCAGGGATGAGACGGGGGATTTCTTTGCCGATACGTTCGGGAAACTGGGTGTCAGGACTTGCCTGACACTGTGCGAAACGCCCACGGGGGTGGCTCATACCTTTATCTCGGCTGACGGGGAACGTACCTTCGGGACTTACCTGGGGGCGGCGGCGCAGATGGTGCCTGAGGAGATTACGGCGGAGCTGTTCAGCGGTTATGATATCCTGTACCTTGAGGGGTATCTGGTGCTGAACGCTGAGCTGATGGAGAAGATCTGCCGGACGGCTAAGGAGGCGGGGCTGACGTTGTGCATTGACCTGGGCAGCTATAATATGGTGCAGGCGATGCGTCCCATGTATGAGCATCTGATTACGGAGTACATGGACATTGTTTTTGCCAACGAGGAGGAGTGTGCGGCCTATACGGGGACGGATGATCCCGATGAGGGGCTGAGACAGATTGCCTCACAGTGCCGGCTGGCGGTGGTGAAACTGGGCGGCAGGGGGGCCATGGCCATGTGGGGGGCATCATCTCCCCAGTACGGACAGAAAGCAGAGGCACCCGCACTTAAGGTGGATGTCAGGGATACTACGGCGGCGGGGGATTTCTTTGCCGGCGGGTTCCTGTATGCCTTATGTGCGGGTGCCCCGTTGGAGCGGTGTCTGCAGACGGGTGCCCTGCTGTCCGGTTATGTGATTCAGGTGGTGGGTACGCGTATGACAGACGAGGCCTGGAGTGAGATCCGGGGCCTTATTTCCTGACCAACAGCTTCTTCTGCTGATAGATGTAGAGGCCTTCGCCTAAACTTGCCACCTGTCCATGGGTGGCATTTTTCTTTACCAGACGGCCGTCAATGGTATAGATGTCAGAACTCACAGAGGCCTGAGCGGCAGGAACTTCCTCTACATCATCCATGATATCATCCACCGTGATGTGGGCGGGGAACATGAGCATGAGGGCGGGCAGGCCGCTGCCGCCGTAGCTCTCTACCACATCGGTACTCTCGGTCTTCTTGGAGAAGTTGCCGGCCTGGATGCCGCGCTCCTGGTCACGGTTGTCCCAGCCCTTCTGCATCTGGCGCTGCATATGCTTAAGATACTTATTGGTATATGACTTGTTCAGACCGCAGTCGTAAATCAGCATCTTCATGTACTGGGCATAGATAGCTGTATAGACTCCCTGCTCATATCCGTTCTCAAACTTCAGGATACTGCTGGTACACATGTTGCTGATCACATAGTCGGCGGCCTTCTGCGCCTTGGTCAGATAGGTCTTCTCACCCGTCAGCTTATACAGCAGGCAGCTGGCACCGATATAGGTGGCCTGATTGTAGAGGTGGTCGCTGTACTCAGGACCGCCGCCATGGATACCGTCAGCTACACGTCCGCTGCTGTTGACGAGGGTCTTGTCGGCCCAGGCGTAAATCTCCTTGGCTTTCTCCAGGTACCACTCCTTGGTCTGCTGCGTAGGTCTTGCTGCCGTAGGAGTGTTACGCCCCTCGGGAACGAGCTGGTGCAGCAGACAGGCTGCAATGACGGTGGGGAAGTTGATACAGGCCGAACGGAAGTCGCCGGCCTTATGGGGGTTGGCCTTGGCTATTGGCTGCCACTCCCAGAACATTCCGCCGCCGGCAGCACCTTCGAAGCGGGCGGGATCGGCATACGAGCCGTCATCCCCTACCTTGGATGAGCCGTACCATACACGGCAGAAGCTTTTCTCGGAATAGGTAAGGTAGGCCTTGGTTCCGAAAGCCTCGTAGGCACGTGCCAGGGCGCAGGTCCACCACATGATGTCGTCATAGACGAACCAGCCGTTGTTGGTATTGGAATCGTCAAAGTTGAAGTTGACATAGTGCGACTTCTCTCCGTTATATATACGGCTGTGCAGCGTCTTGTACTTCTTCATCAGTTCCTCATTCCCCTCTTCCTTGGCACGGTTGTAGGCGTTGATGACCATATCATAGTAAATAGCCTGACACCAGATGGCGGCAGCACAGCCGGAGAAATCTTTGTCACGGGCTCCGTTGCCACGGTGGTCGGCACTGGGCTGTTCGGTATCAGCCTTGTAGATGTTCTTGGTTTTGTCCAGCAGGGCAGTATTGAAGTCGTCGTACGCCTTCCACTGCATGGAGTCGGTGATGGTGAAGGTCTGAGCCGGCATGATGCCGGCCCAGGCTATTGCGCACAATACGGTTAATATCTTTTTCATGTGGCTTTTATTTCTTGGATTTCTTTTTGGAGGCTACCTTGTACTCCTTGCTGAAGGAATAGGGAGCGGCCTCGGGGGCGGTGCCGCGGTTCTCGTTGGCCTTGGCACCCATCACGTAATCCATACGGGCTCCCTGCAGCAGATCGGCGTGGTTTACGTAGTTAACCTTATGCTCGGCACCATTCACGGTAAGCTTCTGCACATAACGGTTCACATCGCTGTTCTCGGGGGCGGTGACTACTACGTCCTTGCCGTTCTCGAGGTGCAGGGTCATCTTCTTGAAGTAGGGAGCGCCCAGTACGTACTGGTTGGAACCGGGACATACGGGATAGAAGCCCATGGCGGTGAAGATGTACCAGGCTGAGGTCTGGCCGTTGTCCTCGTCGCCGCAGTAGCCGTCGGCATGGGCGTTGTACATACGGTTCATGGTCTCGCGCAGCCAGTACTGGGTCTTCCAGGGCTGACCGCTGTAGTTGTACATGTAGATCATGTGCTGGATGGGCTGGTTGCCGTGGGCGTAGTTGCCCATGTTCATGATCTGCATCTCACGGATCTCGTGGATGACGCCTCCGTAGTAGCTGTCGTCAAAGATGGGGGGCAGGATGAATACGCTGTCCAGCATGTGGTTGAAGGTGTCGGTACCGCCCATGAGGTCGATGAGTCCCTGAGGATCGTGGAAGACGCTCCAGGAGTAGTGCCAGCTGTTACCCTCGGTGAAGGCGTCGCCCCACTTGAAGGGGTTGAAGTTGGGGGCCCACTCGCCGTTGGCCAGTTTGCCGCGCATGAGGTTGTGCTCTTTGTCAAAGAGGTTCTTATAGTTCATGGCGTGTTCGGCATAGACCTTTATTTCCTTCTCGGGCTTGCCCAGGGCCTTACCTAACACGTAGATGCTCCAGTCATCGAAGGCGTACTCCAGGGTACGGGCTGCGCTCTCGTTGATGCTGTCATAGGGTACGTAACCCAGTTTGTTATAGGTAGCCCACTGCTTACGGCCGCTGGTGGTATGTGCCAGGTCGGCATTGGCGCCGTGCTTGACGGCGTCCCACAGGGCGTCGATGTCATAGCCGCGGATGCCCTTGAGGTAGGCATCGGCTACTACGGAGGCGGAGTTGTTGCCTACCATGCAGGCACGGTGGCCGGGGGCGCTCCATTCGGGCAGGAAGCCGCTCTCCTTATAGGCGTTGGCCCAGCCTTCCTGCATCTTCTGGCTCATGGAGGGCCACATCAGGTTGACCAGGGGGAACAGGGCACGGAAGGTATCCCAGAAACCGGTATCGGCAAAGAGGTAGCCGGGCAGCGTCTCACCGTTATAGGGGCTGTAGTGTACCACCTGGCCCTGGGCATTGATCTCGTAGAAGCTGCGGGGGAAGAGTACGCTGCGGTACAGACAGCTGTAGAAGGTACGCAGGCGGTCTATGTCACTCTCGTCCTGTACGTCGATGGTGGAGAGGACCTTGTTCCACTCCTGACGGCCGGCCTCGGCTACTTCCTCAAGGGTTCTGTTACCCAGTTCTTTCAGGTTCTGCTCGGCCTGCTCAATGCTGATGAAGGAGCTGGCTACGCGTACGTTTACCTGCTCGCCGCGCTTGGTCTCGAAGCCTACCACGCCCTGTGCATGCTTGCTGAGGGTCTCCAGGGCCGACTTGTTCTCCTGACCGGCATCGCAGACGGCGGTAAGGGTGAAGGGACGGTCAAACTGCAGGACAAAGTAGTTCTTGAAGTTCTTGGGAACGCCGCCGCTGTTGCGGGTGGTATAGCCCACAATCTTATTCTCACCAGGGATAATCTTCACGTATGAGCCGCGGTCGAAGGCATCCACTACCAGGTAGCTCTTGCCGGCGGGATAGGTGAAGCGGAAGAGGGCGGCACGACTGGTGGGAGCCACTTCTGTCACAATGTCGTAGTCTGCCAGATAGACCTTGTAGTAATGGGGCTTGCTCACTTCGGCCTTGTGGCTGAACCAGCTGGCGCGCTTGTCCTCGTTGAAGATATAGTCGTCACCGCACTCGGGCATGATGTTGAATGTCCCGTAGTCGTTCATCCAGGGGCTGGGCTGATGGGTCTGCTTGAACCCGCGGATCTTCTCCGCATCGTAGGTGTAGCACCATCCGTTACCCATGTTGCCGGTCTGGGGAGTCCAGAAGTTCATGCCCCAGGGAAGGGCGATGGCGGGATAGGTGTTACCGGTGGACAGGCCGCCCGTAGAGTGTGAGCCTACCAGGGGATTTACATACTGTACAGGATCTGAAATAGCACGGGCGCCGATGCTTGTCATGAATGCGGCGCACGCAAGTAATACAATCTTTTTCACTTTAAATTAATTTGATTTAGTTGGTTATTATTTTTGAGTTCTCTTATGTAAAAAGCTGACAACACGCTTTATACGGGCAAAGGAGGGACTACGCCTCCTGCTGCTCATATTAAGACTTCTTTATTAAAACTCCTTGATCTTAACGTTCTTGAACCATACCTCGTTGCCGTGATCCTGCAGGAGGATACGGCCGTCGCGGTTGCCGAAGTCGGGCCAGTTCTTGTACTTGCTGTAAGCTACCAGGGCATTCCATTCCTGGGTGTTGCGCTCGTACTCCAGGAGCTTGATGCCGTTCAGCCAGTGCTCTACGTGGTTGTCCTTCACGATGACAGTGGCTGTGTTCCAGTCGGTGATGTCAAAGGGTTTGTTCTCGGGAGCGGGAATCAGGTCATAGAGCGAGCCTAACTTGCGGTTGCCCTTCACGCCTAACTTGGCATCGGGGTGACGCAGGTCGTCCAGAATCTGGAACTCGCAGCCGATGGCGCTGCCCTCGCCCTGGTTCATGTCGGGGTCAACAAAGTACTTGATGCCGCTGTTGGCGCCTTCGGTAATCTTGAAGTCTACCTTCAGGATAAAGTTATGGTAGCTCTTGTTGGTGACGATGTCACCGCCGTTACCGCTCTCGGCTCCGTTGGCGGCCTCTACCTTCAGCACACCGTCCTCGATGCGCCAGCCTTTGGCGGGGAAGCCGGTCAGCTTGGCACCGCGCCAGCCCTCGGTGGTCTTACCGTCCCAGAGGAGTTTCCATCCGTCGCGCTTTTCCTGCTCAGTAAGCACATTATCCGTAGTAGGAACGGGAGCGGGAGTTTCTGTAACAATCTTCTTCTTTGCGGCTACAGGCAGTACAGCCAGTACAGCCATTGCTAATATTATTTTCTTCATCTTGTTGTTATTTATTCCGTTATGATGTTATAGCAATATTACGAAATAACGACAAATAGCGTTAATCTATCTTATAGAACTCTTCCCATCCACGACGGGGAGGCATGCCGGAGAGCATGGCGTTGGCAAACTCGTTGTTGGTGAACTTCTTGGTGCGGGGGTCGAAGAACAACTGAGTGTTCAGGCGCTGGGCAATAACTCCCAAGCAGAACACCTGACACAGCACACCGGCAATCTGGAAGGGGGAACGTGTCTTCTCCTCACCCTTGCAGGCACGCAGGAAATTGACGTAATGGTTGCTGGGACTCTTAGGAACCTGAGGCAGCTTGTCCTTCATGGCCTCGGCCTTTTCCTTGGGGATTATCTCCAGGGTACTGCCATGACTGGCACCCTTGAAGGTAAGGTCGCGTCCGTAGATAATCTTACCGGGGTTCAGCTTCTGGTTGGTGTATTCGCCCTGTCCGCTGGCGGGAATGCCATCGGCCAGCTTGCTCTCGCCATAGCCTTCGGGCAATGGGGGCTGATTGTCGGTACCGTCATACCATATCACATCACAGGGAGGCATATTGCCACGGGCACCGAAACGGAATTCGATGGTGCTGCTGAAGGGATAGAAGAACTCGTTGTGGTTCTTGGCGTACTTCATGTTTATCTCATAAGGAAGACCCAGCTGCAGGAACTCATGGGCGGTATCCAGGAGGTGAGCACCCCAGTCACCTAAGGCACCCATACCGAAGTCGTACCAGCTGCGCCAGTCGCCCTGATGGTAGAGCTTGCTGAAGTTGTGGTAACGGATACCACCGTGCCATGTATCGTAATCCATGCCTGCGGGGATGGGATCACCCTCGGGCATCTTGGTCATATTCCAGTCGTACTTATGCCAACGGCGGTCGTTGTTCATGTGAGCTACGACCTTGGTAACATCCTTGATAATACCGGCTTCCATCCAGGCCTTGAACTGGAAGTAGTTGGCCTCGGAATGGCCCTGATTACCTACCTGAGTAACAAGTTCGGGATGACGGTTGGCCATCTCTATCAGAATCTCGCCTTCCTGGAAGGTACGGATAAGGGGTTTCTCGCAATAGACGTGCTTGCCGTGCTTCATGGCTGCCATGCAGACGAAGAAATGTGTATGGTCCGGCACACTTACCGCTACTGCGTCAAAGTGGTCGCTGTACTCGTCAAAGAGCTTGCGGAAATCAGTATAGCGCTTGGCATTAGGGTACATGCCCAACACCTTCTGGCATTGCTTGCCCTGCAGGTCCACATCACATAGGGCAACCACCTCTACCATATTGGTCCTGGCAAATTCCTCTATATTCTGCTGACCGCGGTTTCCGATACCGATGTAGGCTATCTTCACCTTCTCGCTCTTGGGGGCGGGGGCAGGCTGAGCCTTCTTCTTCTTATCAGCCCACAGCTCACCTGGAGCCAAAGTCAGGCCTGCTGTTGCCAGACCCATACCCTTTAAAAAATCTCTCCTTGTAGACATAAATTAGGTTATTTAAGTAGGTTTTTAAGTTATTTCTGCCGCAAATTTAGCAAAAATAATCACGAAGTTTGTACAATTTGCGCAAAAATTACAAAAGAATACATACTATTTAACATTTCTCACACTTGAGGAGGGTGTGAGACTCGTCTTGCATTGTAGTAGCAAAGAGATAAACACCGCCCCCGTCAGAGAGTTTCAGCTTCTTACGGAGTTCCTGAACGGTTGCCGGGAAGTTCCTGACCGTAATGTTGGCCTGCCTGATGCCGGCGAGCAGCTCCCCGAGTCCCCGTCTGCTGAAGTCACTACGGGCCAGGACGCGGAATCGGCGGCCAGGGAAGTCCCCTATCAGGTGGTCGGAGGTGAAGAGGTGGCTGAAGGGGTGCAGTTTCTGTACCTTATATATATTACAGAGGGCGTCCTGCACGCCGGCCTTTAGGATGGAGGCGTTGGGTTCGTACAGATAGGTTCCTTCCTGCTGGCAGATGACGGGCCTGAAGGTCCCCTCCTCTACTATGATTTCCTGCACGGGGTCGGTTATGTTTACGCAGTGGTAACGGAGCGGTTCTTCCTTGCGGTGCAGTACCAGCAGGAGTTCCTTGCACTCGCCGTCGGCACTGACTACATGTACCTCGCGGACATGGTGCAGCTGGCGCAGGGCTTGCTGAATGTCCAGCATGGGGGAGAGTTTGAGTATCACAACCCGGGCATGGGCTGTAAGTTCATCCTGCAAGGCTACGACATCGGGCTGGCAGTCCTGCAGCAGGACGACTTTACGGCCGGCGCTGTCACGGCGGGCGGGGTCGGCATATATCAGGGAGGTGTTGCCGATGTCCTTAAGTGCTTCCTCGCTTCGGGCATTCAGGATGCGGGCATGTGTCAGGCCCAGCCGGGTGAAGTTGTGGCGGGCTATCTGGCAGAGTTGTTCCTGCTGTTCGATATAAACGGACTCGCGGAACAGGGGGGCAATGTAGCTGAAGTCTATTCCGAAGCCGCCTGTCAAATCTGCCATTCTATCGGTACTGCCCTGTAGCAGACGTTCTACGACGCTGCGTTTGTAAAGGGCTGTCTGCTGGCTGCTGCACTGTTCCATTGACAGGCGGACAGGGTACAGCAGGCCATCGGTGGCTGCCCACTGGGGAATCTTCTTACGTGCCAGCTGCCACCCTTCTATCTGCTGTAGGCAGAAGGGAGCATCCAGCCCTTCGGGCATTTTCCTCAGGGCCAGTTTACGCACATCCTCAGTCCGGTGCTGTAATATGAATTCAGCGTTTGTCATTGATTCTCTAACCTTTGCCGGGCCTGAACGGCATCCTGCTCCAGCTGGTGCTGAAGGGCCTGAACGGAGGGGAAGGACTGTTCGTCACGCAGGCGGTCCACCATACTCAGCTTCACCTTCTGGCCGTACAGGTTGCCCCGGAAGTCAAAAAGGTTGGCTTCTACGGACAACTCACTGCCATTGTTCAGGGTGGGCCGGTGGCCGATGCAGAGCATGCCGCCATACGTGGTGCCGTCACTGACTGTTACCCTGACGGCATATACGCCGAGGGCGGGCAGCAGTTTGTCATTCCGCACCTGCAGGTTGGCGGTGGGGAAGCCGATATACCGGCCTACCTGATGGCCGCTGACCACCTCACCCTCCAAGGAGTAGGTGTAGCCTAACAGGTGGTTGGCCATACGCACATCACCCTGGGCCAGAAAGCGGCGGATACGGCTGCTGCTGACTTTCTCTCCTTCCAGCTCACGGGCCAGCACAACTTCTATGCCGGCCTGTCTGCCCCACTCCACATACTGGGAAAAGGTACCGCCATCGCTACCAAAACGATGATCATATCCCATCACCAACGTCTGCACATGTAGCTGTTTACATAGTACCTGCCGCATGAACTCCAGGGCGGTCATACGGCCCAGCTCCTCAGTAAAGGGGAGCACTTCCAGACGGTCAATGCCCTGAGCTGTCAGCAGCGACATCTTCTCCTCAAGGGTAGAAAGCAACTGGGGAATGTAGTCAGAATGGAGGACCTGGCGGGGATGCCTGTCGAAGGTTATGACCATAGACGGGCAGCACAATTCACGGGCAAGTCCGCTAACCTGACTTACCAGACACTGGTGTCCGCGGTGGACACCGTCAAAAAATCCTATTGTTGCTACACACTGTCTCTCCATTAGCGAGTGCAAAATTAGACAAATATACTTTGCTGACCAAATTTTTCTGTCGCACATTTGGATAATTCAGTGGAAATCTCTACTTTTGCACCCGGAAAACCGGATTACGGTTTATCGGACTTGTAGCTCAGTTGGTTAGAGCAACAGACTCATAATCTGGAGGTCCTTGGTTCAAGCCCAAGCTGGTCCACTACTGAAGAAAAGGAGTTACGCCATTAGCGCAACTCCTTTTTTAATGTCTGCGTAAACAATGCGTAAACATTTTGTTCATCCGACAAATGCATAGGTAATCAACAAATAACAAAACATCTCAGTACAATACGGCTATCATCAGATAGCTGACGCCTATGGATACGAAGGTAGTGATGAAGCCGGCCAGCTGAAACGAATGGTTGATGACATAGCGCCCGATACGCGTGGTACCGGTACGGTCAAAGCCGATGGCAGCCACCTCGGTAGGATAGTTGGGAAGGAAGAAGTAACCGTTCACCGCCGGGAACAGCGCTAACAGTACCAGCGGGGGGATTCCCATTGCCAGTCCGACAGGAAAGAGAGTCCTGGCCGTTGCGGCCTGCGAGAACAGCATGATACTAAACAGGAACAGCGGAATGGCAAACAGCACAGGCCAGGCCGTAAACACACCCTGTATGCTGCCGAGTATGACATCACAGTTGCCCTTGAAGAAAGTGCTTCCCATCCAGGCTACGCCGAAGATAGAAACCATAGCGTTCATGCCCGAGCCGAACACATTGCCCCCGGCTGCCTTGCGCACATCAGCCTTGCCGACCAGCAATATCAGGGCGGCGACACTCATCATCACCATCTCAATAGTAGCGTTCATGCCCAGAACCTCACCATGAAAGGACGGACGCAGGGCAGGGAAGCTGCCGAATAGCAACACCATTAGCACGCCCAGCTGGAAAACCGCCACAGCCTACTTGGCACGCGGGTTAATCAATACGGTTTCTCCGCAGGCAGGTTCCGGCTCACAGTTCAGTCCTTCCGAGACACGCCGCAGATACTCAGCATCCTTCTCCAACGGTTTGCCCACATAGTTCTGCACCAGCGACGCCACCAATATGGCAATAAACGATGCAGGTATGGTAACCAACAGGATATCCGCCATACCCACCCCCTGACTGCCCAGCAGAGAACCGGACAGAACGGCCGCCGTAGCAGCCGAGACAGGGGAGCCGGTTATACCTAACGATGCCGCGATGGTGGCAACACTTAAGGGGCGTTCGGGACGCACCTTCTCCCGACGGGCAATCTCCGAGATAATAGGCAGCAGCGCATAGCAGGTATGCGCCGTACCAGCCAACAACGTGAACAGCCACGTGGTAAGCGGAGCATAGAATGTAATACGGCTGGGATGCTTCTTCAGGAAACGCTCTGCCCTATTGACCATATAGTCAAGTCCGCCGGCAGCTTGCAGGGCAGAGGAGGCTGTGATAACACTCACGATGATAAGCATCACATCAATAGGCACCTCTCCCGGCTCCAGACCAAAGAAAAATACTAGGATGAACACACCTACCATACCATAGATGCCCAGTCCGATGCTACCTACTTTGGCCCCGATGAAAATCATGGCCAGAACAATAATCAGCTGAAGTGAGAACACTAATGTAATCATGAGTCAGATTTTATAGGTTATGCGACAAAGGGGCGGAATCGGCTTACCCGACAGAGGAACACATAGCGCTAAGGCCGCTCGTCCGGATAACGGACCCGCAGGAGAGTACCGGTGCGGGGCGTACCGCCCATAAAGAGATATTCCTTCATTTCACTGTCCTTTAACAAGCCATACCGGCTGTTTCAGTCTTCTCTGGCACAAAGGTACAAAAAAATCCTTACAGCATTAGCCTAAGCAGAGAAAAATCACGGAGCCTCAGGGTAGAAACTATTGGAAAAGCCAGTTTATCGGCCTCATGCGCAGACAAGCCAGGTCACAAAGCAGCCGGTTCCATAAATGCGCCCCGGGAGAGGGGGAAGGGTCAGAGCCTCTTGCTTGTCAGCAAGTTGAAAAGGGTGAAGAAGACCAGCTTGGCCTCGAACCATAGGGAACGGTGTTCCAGATAGTAAAGGTCCAGCTCCAGGCGGCGCAGCATTTTCTCCATGGTATCCGTATAGCCGTTATACAGCGTAGCATAGCTGGTGATACCGGGCCTCACCTGATAGAGGAAGACATAGCGGGGGTCATGCCGCATAATCTGGTCAATGTAATATTTGCGCTCAGGGCGCGGCCCCACCAGCGACATATCACCCCTGAGCACATTATACAGCTGAGGCAGCTCGTCCAGGTGATGCACCCTCAGGAAAGTGCCGATGCGGGTCATACGTGTGTCCAGATGATGTCCGTACAGCGCAGGACCGTCCTTCTCGGCATCCACCCTCATACTGCGGAACTTATAGATAGTGAAAGGCTTGCCGTTACGTCCGATACGTTCCTGCCTGAAGATTGCAGGCCCGCCGTCGTCAATCTTGATAGCCAGCCAGCAAAGCAGGAACAGCGGCTGGGTAATGACAAGCGCGCTCAGGGACACTATAATGTCCAGCGTACGCTTGACAAAGCTCCCGGCCCTGGTCATGCCATCCTTAACGTAATACTTCTTCATTCAGCTGTCTATTAGCAAGCCTGGTCAACTGTTTTTACGGCTTACGAGCGGCAAAATTACAAAAAAAACTTGTATAATGACAGATGATATGAATAAATCGCAGTGTTTTACATAAAATTAACCATATCAGTTATCGCAGGAACGTTGGAAAAGACAGATTCAGAGCCGCAAGACCGATGACAAACTTCCAGCCCGCTGCTGTAACGTTGCAGCGTAGGACAGAGCGGAAGTCCGCATTTCAGCTAACGGCTGAGTACTTTCCTGCCGTTCTTTATTATGATCCTGCCGGACACAGAGTTATTCTTTTGTCCCATGCACCCTGTCCCTTTCAGCTTTCTGCCGCTAAGGTCATAAGCATCAACACTTTGATTCCCGAATGCGGAATGCTGATTAGAGCCGATGCCGGTCTCATTCTCCGTTACCTGTATCTGGCAGGACAAGGCAGTGGCCTTGTTACTGATATAGGAGTTATTGACGGTTCCCACATGGAAAAGACGCGAGTCCTTGGCATCCGTATAACTGCCATACTTGTCGATACCAGCGTCATCCTCCTCGTCTCCGCCGATGAAATCGATGGTATATTTACCGGGTTTTGCATCCTGCGGGATAGTCACAAGGAAGGTAAGACGGATGGAGTCGCAACCGTTTCGCCAGCAAGCCGATATATTCTTGGGTATCTTCTTTTGGCTCTGGAATCCGTGCCAGCTGTAACCCGTCTTCCGGCAGGCGGCATTGTAAAAGTCGGAGAGTTTGCCGCATACTACCATGTCATGCCGGCTGCTCACCTTGCTGCCGTCGCTGTAATACACCCAGTCCTCGGCAAACTGCTGATGGGCACCCTTGGGTACATTCACTTCCCAGCCTTCAGGCACTCGTATGCCGGCATATGACCAGTCCGTTACAAAATTCTGCACATCCGAGCCGTCATCCACCACCGTGAAACTAACTTCTATGGTGCTGCCGGCCTCAGCCAGCTTGGGTACCGAGGTACTTATCAGCTTGTAGCATGAGGTTAGCAAGCACACAACCAAAGCAAGCTCCACCACCAGCCTCCCGCCGATGAGGGAGGATATTTTATTCTTATGTAATGTTATCATCGGATACAGTATTTTGAATTTTGAATTTTTGAATTGTGAATTAAAAGGGGCCTCTCCTAAGGGGGGGGACGGAGGGGACCTTATTCATCAAATACAGCTTTCCAGTTATACACCCTGAAGAAGAAGGGGCGGTAGAAGTCTGCCGAGCCTGTAGCGTTGAAGTTATCGTTCCACTCCTTACAGTCCGTATTGGTAGAGAACACCAGTTCACCTTCACGTGATAATGTCTGGTGCAAGTGCGGCATATAAAAGTTCTGGTACGTACGCGTACCCTTTTTATCCAGAACCCATGGCATGGTCCACAGCTGATGACACTCCTCGAAGGGGCCCCAAGGGGTCCGGCTGCGCATGATATACAGCTGTTTACCGAAGACAAAACCCTGTGCCGTCATATAATAGTAGTCGCCTTCCCTGAACACCCAGGCCGTGGATACCGAGCGGCTTGATATAGCTGAACGGTTCACCTCCTCGGCTGTAGGATAGGTGCTCTGCCAGTGAAAAACGCCCTTTTCATCAGCGATATAGTATTCCCAAGGGGAACGCAGGTCATGAGTGGTGCTGCGGGCTACTACAGGGGATGAGGTATTGAGTTGGTCATTCGGATTCTTCTTGTACTGATTACATGAATACAGATACGTGTGTCCGTCCTCATCCTCCCAAAGTGTCTGTCCGTAGCCGATGGGGTCCTGCTCCAGAAAGTCATGGTCCACACTCAGCAGTTTCAGGTAGGTCTCATCCCCAGGCTTTCCCTCCAGCGAGTAGATGGCCAGGGCCCGGTTCTCGTTGCGCATAAGGTTCTCCGTACCATTATATACACCGGCCCACAACATCTGCAGCTGACCGTCCACCACGGTCGCATCGCCTGCCCAGTAAAGCCACTGCTGGTCAATCTCGCCTGCCCTGATCTGCGCCTCGGTCTTCTCTCCTTTGGGATGGCGCAGGTGGGTACGGCAGGTTCCCTGTGATTTTGCTATCCAGTCAGCCAGCCACACCAGGTTGCTGCTTTTGGTGCCTGGCCGGCCGTCCTCGCCTGTTGTCTGTACCATGATGCTGTTACGCGGGAAAGTGCAGTTGCCACGGGCCCTAGTGCTGGACGTTACCTTGCCGTAGAAGCTGTCATTAAAGGACCAGAATACATTGCCGTCAGGAAGCATGGCCGTCTGTACGCCGTCTCCGCCGTTCCAACCGAGGGTTCGGGTAAACAGGCCGTCATACAGTTTATCCTTATAGACATATACGTTGTGATTGGCATTGTTATGCGGCATATACTCCAGTTTCCATTCCTTCTTTACCGATGGAACGGGCCATTTCAGCGTATCGGCCTCCACCTCATGCGTCAGGTCCTGAGCAGAGGCAGCCACCGGGATACTAACTATCAGAAGCGTCAGCAGCAAGTTTAGTCTTCTCATTATAATGTGGATTGGGTTTATCGGAATACTTGGGATAATAGAATGCCGGCATGCCCAAGGCCATCAGGGCAAAGGGCTTGTGACCGGACGGCAGGTGCAGCAATTGTTCCGTGCGGCGCTGACTGATGAATCTGAAGGCCATCTGCACCAGTCCCATGTATATCTGCGACACCCCGTGGGCCTCAGCCATCAGCGAGGCATTCTGGTAGGCCATATTGCAGTCCTGCCAGCCGAAGTCATACTTCTTGGGTGCGCTGAAGACCATCAGGGCCCTGGCATTACAGGTGCAGGGGCGCAGTCCTGCCTTCCATTTACGTTCAAACCGGTACAGCTCGGCAGCCTCGTTATAGAGGTCGCGCAGCAACAGCTTGGTCAGCGGACGGACGGGTCTGGACATCAGCACACCGGCCAGACGCAGGAAGAACTTCATGGTAGTATCCTCCACAGCCTGGATGTCAGGACCCTCAAGCACAGTTACCAGCACTTTACGGGAGTTCTCGGAAGTAGGAGCGGTATATGCCGCCTCTGTGATATCAGCCATTGCCCGGTCAGGAATCGGCTTATCGGTTATAGTACGGTTAGAGCGACGGCTCCTCATCAGTTCCATCAGCGATTCCGGCGATGGAATCAGTTCTTTCCGCACGAGGTGTATCTGTCCGGGGCCGAAAGCGCTATGCCGCAAGGCATCTGCCTCGCATACATCCACACAATGGCCGCACTGGATGCAGTTCCCGGCTCTGCGTACCACCGGCACCATCCCCCTCTCATACGTAAATACAGCAGCGGGGCATACCTGTGCACAGCGTCCGCACCGGCGGCAGGAATCGGTGACGACTGAAACCTTTGAACTCATAAACATTATACTTAAACTTTCAACGCTCAACTTTTGAATCCGGCAGGAGGCTTTTTCTCAGCAGTATATAGCAGAGGGTGAACCCTGCTATTATGCAGATGCCGGCAACGAAATTGCCGCCCGTCCATTTCACTATACTGAAATCCTTTACTTCCTCGCCCAGGACATGAACCTGAATGACTGACACCGAGTTATTGAGGATATGGATGATACTGGTCAGCACAATGTTGCCGGTTCTTACGTATATTACGCCCAGTATCAACCCCATCAGGATGGCAAAAGGAATCTGAGCCAGGTTGAAGTGGATGAGACCAAACAAGACGGCTGAAATCCAGACGGCTTTCTGCGGAGAATAGCCGCTGCGCAGCAGATGGCCGCAGATACCCTCACGAAACAGAATCTCTTCTATGACGGGAGCTATCACTGCTATGGCCGCCACGCCCCAGTAGGTGTTGGCCATACTTATTACCTGGTCGATTATGACATCCGGCAGGCTAAGCATCTCGGAGAGCAAGTCACCGGCAAAAATGGCTGCGGCAGAGGCCGCTATGGCCTTCAGCGCCCACCTCCAGCTAATGTCCGATGCGTTGAACGCAGTGGAGAACTGAATCATCTTCAGTACGTTCCAGCAGAGAAAAACCGTTATCACGCCTGAGATGACCGTTGCCAGTGCCATGATGGTGGAACCTATGAGACTGATGGGGGGAATGTCAAACGCTTCAAGGCATATCAGGGCCCCGAATCCGGCCAATACCTGCATAATGCAGAAAAAGAGGATGGCTAAAAAAACTTTCTTCATTTCTTTACTTTAAGTTGCGCAAAGTTAATAAAAAAATATTTATTTGGTATATTTTTATGGAATTCTGTATCCATCAGGACCAATTCTTTGAATATTTTTGTATTTTTGCGGCAGCTAAAAACAAATCAGTTATGAAAAACAACACATTCAGAAAGGGAATTGCCCTTGTATCCGCGATGATCCTTGTGATTCTGTCGGCAGAGGCCCAGAACCAGCCCGGTATGCCCTGGCAAGTGAAAGTAATGAGCTATAATGTGCAGCACTGTGCGGGGCTGGACAAAGCAATTGACTATGACCGTACATCGGATGTCATCATCCGTGAGCAGCCCGATGTAGTAGCGCTGCAGGAACTGGACAGCGTGACCAGGCGCAGCGATGGGATTAACCAGATAGACGAGCTGGCAAGGCGCACGCTGTACTATCCCGTCTATGCCAGTGCTATCAGCTATGGCGGCGGCAAGTACGGCTTAGGTATTCTGGCACGGCAACGCCCTCTGAGCATCAGCCGTATTCCCCTACCCGGCAAAGAACCGCGTGTGCTGCTGGTGGTGGAATTGCAGGACTATGTGATGGCCTGTACGCATCTGGATCTTGCCGAGGAGAACCGCCTGGCATCTATTCCCCTTATCCTGAAGGAAGCGCAGAAGTGGCAGAAGCCCTTTCTGATAGCCGGCGACTGGAACGATGAGCCCGACTCCAGGCTTTTGACAGAACTGAAGAAATACTTCACTATCAATACCGATAAGAACAAGGCTACCTTCCCTGCAGACAAGCCCCGTATCTGCATTGACTACATCGCCTCCTTCAATAACGGACATCAGGCCACCACACTGAGCCAGTCTGTCATCAGCGCACCGGATGTATCGGACCACTGTCCCCTGGTTGCCAGTTTGCGACTGCCCCTGAAGGCTGAGCAGCTGATGACCACCCTGCCCTACCTACAGGACCCTCAACCCACACAAATGACCGTGATGTTCCAGACAACTGCCCCTGCCCACTGCTGGGTGGAGTACGGCACAGACCCGGACAACCTGCAGCGCAAGCGTGCCCTGCTGGACGGGCAGGAGGTGTGCTTTGATATCGAGAACCGCATAACGCTGGACAACCTGCAGCCCGGACAGTGGTATTACTACCGTGTTTGTGTAGTGGACCTGCTAAAGAAACACGCCTACAGTTTCCATACCGGTGATACACTGCGTACACAACTCTATCATTTCCGTACGCCACAAGAGAGCGGCACGGACTTTACCTGCGTCATATTCAATGACCTGCACGAGCATCAGGATACCTATGATTTCCTGTGTGACACCTTGCGAAAGGAGGGTATTTCACCCGATTTCATCGTATTCAACGGTGACTGTCTGCCCGAGCCTTACGACCGCGCCCATGCCATGCGCATGATACACAGTCTGGCAGATCCCATCGGCGGTGCCGAAACGCCCGTCTTCTTTATCCGCGGTAATCATGAGATACGCAATTTCTACTCGGCCGGCATGCACCGGCTGATAGGTTATCCTAACGACAAAACCTACGGCGGTATCAGTTGGGGAGATACCCGTTTCATGATACTGGACTGTGGCGAGGATAAGCCCGATGAACATCGCGAATATGCCGGTTTCAACGATTTTACGCAACTAAGAGCTGAGCAGACGGACTTTATCCGTCAGGAACTGCGCAGCAAGGCTTTCCGTAAGGCTAAGCGGCGTATCCTCATCAGTCACATCCCCGTCTTCGGCAATGATGACAAGTACCAGCCCTGTTCACAGGCGTGGGGCCCGTTACTGAAATCACAGCCCTTTGATGCCGCCATCTTTGCCCATACACATAAGTTCCACTATGCCGCCAAGGGAATGGAAGGCGCCGCCTATCCCGTAGTGAACGGCGACGGCCCGCGTATCAACCAGGCCGCAGTCATTATCCTACAGAAGCGTGGCAAGGCCCTTCAGATACGAACGCTAAGCCGCAATCCTGAACATTGTATTAAAGCCGAGCTGTAAGCCCGGCTTTAATTTCAGAACAGCTAACGCCGATATGATCGTCAGCGCTATCATTGACAGGATTTACATCACAACCTTACGCCCGTCAACTACGTAAACCCCCTTTTTGATTTGTGAATTTGCCAACCGTCCGCTAAGGTCATAAAACCTGTTATCCTGATTCCTGACTATTTGTTTCTGAACGGAGGGAATTCCCGTTTCATCATCCACGGCATTCACCTTCTGGATGCGGAAATGGTCCACCTTGAACCAGCCGTGGTTGTCATTGGTGGAGCGGGTTCCATCGGCCTTGTGGTTACTGGTACGGATGCCGAGTTTCAGGCTCTCGCCCTCCTTGACGGTTACAATGACCTGCATGGGGTTCAGCGTCATCTTACCCGAACCGCTACCGCCATAACCTGCAAAGGTATTGGTCTCGCCAGAGGTAAGGACGGACGGCAGATAGTCGCTCTCCTTGCCATAGTACTGCACGCTCTTATTGGCAAAGAGGCGGCAAGTGCCCAGCTTCTCCTTGAAGACACCCAGGTTACAGGTTACCAGATAGGTGCCGGGCTCAATCTTGCTGGCGGGAATGGTCTGATAAAGCTCAAAGGTATTGGGGAGCGGACTGGCAGAAGCCCAGAAGCAACTGATACCATAGATATGCTTGGCATCATTGTTGACACCCCATGAATTACCGCTCAACGTCCCCGTATTGCGCCAACCGCGGGGATAGCCGCGCGAGGTCACACCCTGCTTGTTCAGAGCATTGGCGGCGGTATATTCCATATCGGCATTGGTAAGCAGCACGTTGGTCAGGTCCTCCATGCCCGAGCTGAAGGGGATGCTGGCAACAGCGCTGACGGTCAGTCCGGGATCCATGAAGGAAACCCTGACGGTGACGCTCTTATCCTCGGTGCTGACATAATGGACGGGGGGATGCTGGCAACAGCGCTGACGGTCAGTCCGGGATCCATGAAGGAAACCCTGACGGTGACGCTCTTATCCTCGGTGCTGACATAATGGACGGCAGCCGGGAAGTAGCCCTGCGCAACAGTCTCGTCCCAGGTTGCACTCATGGCCGTGGTCTTGATGGAGACGGTGGAGGCAGCATCGCCATCAACAGAAATAGCAGCGCGCAAGTCGTAGGAGGTATTGATGGGGAAAGTAGGCAGGCAACGCACCTGAATGACGTTCAGTCCCTTCTGTACCGGCAGCGTATATTCGGCATAAGGAGCCTGAGAAGCATTGGTATAGGCCTTCATGTGGTGCCTCTGATGCCCAAACCCTGGATCGTCCTGACGGTATTGGAGGCGGCCTCATAGCTGCCACCCGCCACAATGGTGATTTCTGGCTGCAGGATGGAGCTTTCTGTCTCGCTCACATCAGAAGAGGTGGCAACGGCGGGCATCAGGTGGTAGCTCCAGTTATTGGGCTTATAGTCCATCATGCCGTTCCATTTTCCCGAGGCAATACCCGTATTGTACTTGGTGGTAGAAGAGACAATCTCGTTGAAGGCCGTCTGTGCCTGCTTGGCATAGGAGAGTGCCAAATCACGTTGTCCGGCTCTGGCATAGAGGAAGCTCTGACGGGCACGCAGGTGCTTGATATTCATATCAGAACAACCAATAACGGGATATTCAATCAACTGATAGTAAGCATCCCTGAGAGTGGCGGGGATACGTTTCTTCAGCGTCTGCACCTTAGCCACCAGCTCCTTGTACTGGTTCAGGCGCTCCTCGATCTGCCCGTTGGAGAAATCAAAGTGGCAGAGGTGCACATGCTCGGGCTTAGAGGCGATACCCAGCCGATAGTACTCCATCTTAATAGCCTGAATATCATCAGCATAATCCTCGCCAAAGGTACGGGCAGCCCAGTCGCGTGAGTACAGATAGGCCGTCTCCGGTGTCCAACTATTGATATCCCATGCCAAATCCATACAGAACTCCAGTTCCTCCTCGGCAGGCTTGATATCCCCCACATTGATAATCCACTGATCGCGAATGCCCTGATCATAGGCCTTACTCAACTCGTAACAGCATAGGCTGGGGGATATAGTGCTAAGCCACAGATAGGAATCGGGAGAACCCCAATAAGACAAATGATAGTAAATGGCATTGCCACCGGATCGTGCCTGCTCGGCCTGCGTGGGCATCTGACGGATGTAGCCGTGGTTGTCGTCCACCCACATCAGGGTAACATCCTCGGGAACCTTCAGACCGGCATTGTAGCAGTCGAGCACCTCCTTATAGGGGATGAATATCTGCGGAATTGTAGTGGGGTCGCCGATACTGTCGGCCAGCAACTGACGCTGATAGGCAATAATCTCGGTAAGGGCAGCCACCCGCTCAGCTGTAGTGTTATAACCATTGATACCCGTATCATGCACACCTCGCATACCCAGGGTATAGATGGCGTTCTTGCCCCTGCTCTCCCCTACACGGATGGCCCAGTAGCGCTTAATCATCTCCTTATTGGAATGCCATACCCAGTCGTCATTATAATGACCACCGAACTTATCACCGTTCCTACCCCACTCGTACTCATTGTCGCGCAGCATCTGCTCGCAATGACTGGAGCCCATGTAGATATCGTACTTCATAATCAGGGGGATATTGGTCTTCTCGAACCAGAAGGCACGACTTCCGGCATGCATAGCGGGCCAGAGGGTGTTGGCACGCAGACGAAGCAACAGTTCCATGATGGCGCCGTAGGTGTTGGGACCGAAGTTATTCAGGTTCTTGTCCATATTCTTGGCTGCCCAGGGACGAAGGCCATAATCCTCGTCGTTCAGGAAGATACCACGGAACTTTACCGAGGGGGAGCCAAAGACTTTTCTACCCTGTGTGACGTAGAGCTGCGTCTTGATGGTAGGAGCCACATCGGCCCACCAGATCCAAGGCGAAACGCCCGTCATACGACTCAACTCAAACATACCATAGGCAGTAGCACGGGGCTGTGAACCAAAGATAACCAGCGCCTTAGACACACCCTCCATGGGATTATCCACCACCTGAAGTCCGAAAGCCTCCCATTTACCCCGTACATCGCTGACGTCGATTTTCCCGTCAGCTATCAGCTGGTCGATATAGGTGCTCTGTCCGATGGTACCAACCAGAATCATATTCTTCCCTTCCTGCACGGTGTTATAACTGTAGAATGTCTTTCGGGTCACCGCCTTAAGATCTGACTTCAGGCATGTAACAACCGTGCTAACCACTTCTGCCTCGTTGGCATCGCTGACAATTACACACTTGTCTGCGCTTACTGAGCTGCAAATGGTGAAGCAGCCATCTTGTGGAGAAGTCACTACCTGCATATCATCAGCTTTTGCCATCAAGGCAAGAAGCATGAGAAGCAGGGTTAATAGGTTTTTTGTTTTCATTATGATTATTTTGTATTGTTATTTCCTAATATGCTGATACTATCTGACAATTCTTTTCTCACCATTGACGATGTAGATGCCCTTCTTAAGTGAAGAGTGAGAAGCCTTCCCCGTCCCCTCCAATGGGAGGGGAGAACTATTTGAGAGTTTTCCCTTGAATATCATACGACCACTCAGGTCGTAAATGGCCCCATCATTTTGAAATTTGAATTTTGGATTTTGAATTGATTCAATGGCGGTTTCACCATCAACAGGCTTTATCTTCTGAATGCGGAAGTGATCAACCTTAAAGCATCCATGATTATTGCCGGTGACACGTGTTCCGTCTCCCCTATGGTTACTGGTACGGATACCAAGTTTCAGGCTTTCACCCTCTGAAATAGTCACCATAACCTCCATCGGCTTCAGGATCATCCTGCCATCACCCGAGCCAACATAGTTAGCAAAGGTATGAGACTCGCCTGAAGTGAAGACGTCCGACACGTAATCGCTTTCCTTCCCGTAGTACTGGACAACATTGTTGGCAAAAAGCCTGCATGTACCCAGTTTGTCTTTGAGCGTTCCCAGCAAGCAACTGACCAAGTAAGTACCTGCCTCCAGTTTTCCTGCAGGAATGGTCTGTGAGAGTTCATAGACCTCGGGCATGGGCGTACTTGTTGCCCAATAGCTATTGATGCCGTATATCTGTTTGGCATCCTGATTGATACCCCACGAGTTGCCCTTCATCTTACCCGTCGCAGTCCATCCTTTGGGAACACCCCTTCCTGTATTGTCCTGTGCATTGAGCGCACCGGAAGAGTTGTACTCAAAATCGGCATTTGTGAGCAAATGGGTTGTCAGATCCTGAGCATCACTCCCAAAAGGAATACTTGCCAAGGCGCTAACCGTAGAACCTGGGTCCATGAAATAAACACGGACAGGCACCGTCTGGTCCTTGGTACTGGTATAGTGAACAGCTGCCCGAGTGTAGCCCTGTACAACAGTCTCATCCCAGGGAGTAGTCATTGCCGTTGTCTTGACAGAAATAACAGAAGGTGTATTCCCATTAACAGAGATACCAACTCTCAGGTCGTATGAGGTATTAAGAGGGAAAGTAGGCAGACATCTCACCTGAATAACGTTAAGACCCTCCTGAACAGGGACGGAATATTCGGCATAGGGTGCCTGACTGCACGAGGTGTAAGCAGTCAGATCTAATGGCCAGACAGTTGCTGTGCTTCCTGCCAACCCCAAGCCTGTCAACGAGACCACACCGTTACTTGCCGTGCGATAGCTGCCACCCGGCAGTATTGTGATGTCAGGCTGCTCAATGCCACTCTCGATGGTTCCCACATCAGAAGAAGAAGCTACAGCCGGCATGAGATGCTGACTCATATTGTTGGGTTTGTAGCTCATCATATAGTTCCACTTACCACCTGCAATGGATGTGTTGAACTTATTGGTCATGGAAACAATCTCGTCATAGGCAGATTGTGCTGCAGTTGAATAGGAAAGTGCCTTTTCCCCTTGTCCTGCCCAAGCATAGACGAAACTCTGACGGCCCCTCAGAATCTTGATATTCTGATCAGCACAACCACAGACAGGATACTCGATAAGTTCATAGTATGCGTTACTCAAGGTGGAAGGAATCCGGGAACGCAGTGCTATTACCTTATTATATAGCTCCTGATACTCTGCAATGCGCTCGTCAATCTGACGGTTGGAATGGTCGAAATAGCAGAGGTGAACATGTTCGGGCTTAGCTGCGATACCAAGGCGATAGTATGCCATTTTAATCTCCTGAATCTCATCAGCATATTCCTCTCCAAAGGTTCGTGCCGCCCATGCCCTTGTATATTTGTAGGCATCCTCTGGTTTCCAACTGTTTATATCCCATGCCAAATCCATACAAAACTCCAGTTCCTCCTCGGCAGGCTTAATGTCACCAACGTTAATAATCCATTGGTTGCGCATTCCCTGACTATAAGCCTTGCTCAGTTCGTAACTGCAGAGCGAAGGCGAAATGGTGCTCAGCCATAAATAGCCACAGGGCGTTCCCCAATAGGAAAGATGATAATAGATGGCATTACCGCCTGAGCGAGCCTGCTCCTCTGGGGTAGGCATCTGACGGATATAACCGTGATTATCATCCACCCACATCAGGGTGACATCCTCAGGAACCTTCAGACCTGCATTGTATGCCGTCAGTACTTCCTTATAAGGTATAAAGATTTGCGGCACAGTAGTTGGGTCACCTATGCTGTCTGCAATAAGCTGGCGTTGGTGATCTATGATGTCAGTCAGTGCGGCAACCTTCTCCTCTATAGTATTGTAACCATTCATACCTGCATCGTGCACAGCTCTCATACCCAAAGTATAGATGCCGTTCTTGTCCTTACTCTCGCTGATGCGGGCACCCCAGTAGCGCATGATCATATCCTTGTTGGAATGCCATACCCAGTCCTCATCGCGATGACCGCCAAAGCGCTCCCACTCGTACTCGTTGTTGCAAAGCATTTGTTCGCAATGGCTGGAGCCCATATAGATATCGTACTTGGTAATCAGGGGGATATTGGTCTTTTCGTACCAGAAGGCGCGAGTGCCAGGGTGCATGGCAGGCCAAAGGGTGTTGGCTCGCAAACGCAGAATCAGCTCCATGATAACAGCATAGGTCTTGGGGCCGAAATTGTTAAGGTCTGTATCAAGATTCCTTGCCCCCCAGGGTCGCAAGCCCCAATCTTCGTCGTTGACAAAAATACCACGGAACTTCACTGAGGGGGTTCCCACAACCTTTTTCCCAGGTGTAACATAGAGCTGCGTCTTTACCGTAGGTGTAACATCTGCCCACCATATCCAAGGCGAAACGCCCATCATCCTGCTTAGCTCGAACATGCCATAAGCCGTGCTTCGTGGCTGAGACCCGTAAATGACCAGGGCACGTTCCACTCCCTCCATAGGGTTCTCAACAACCTGCAAGCCGTATGCTTCCCACTTATTCTCTACATCACTTACGTCCAGTTTACCAGCTGCAACAAGTTGGTCGATGTGCTTTGATTTCCCGATGGTTCCCACAATAATGGGATTCTTCAATGAGCTTGGTTCGGTCCTGTACTTCAGGAACGTCTTCTTGGTGACTGCCTTGAGGTCCGAAATAAGGCATTCAAGAACTGTCTGAACTACCTCACCATCGTTTGAATCGTACAGGATAATACATTTGTCCGTAGCTGTTGCCCCGGAAATGGTGAAGCAACCTTCCTCGGGTGTTGTGAGAACACGAAGCTCGTCCGCCCACAGTAAACCGGCAAAGAAAAAGAATAATAAGGAAAGATAAATTTTCATCTGTTTTTAGGCTTAATTACAATATTTTGGTCACAAAAGTATCAAATATTTTGTAATTTATGATAAGAATGTGCAATTATTTTGCAAAATAAAGCAAAAAACATTTTTTTTAAAAGAAGAGACTGTAAAAGTAAGAAAGGCTCTCCCCAATTCCTTCAAACAGATTTATTGTGGCGTTGTTCTTCGAGCCATACTTTTGGGGGAGTACCGACAAACTTGGAGAAGTTGCGGTAGAAGGACTGTTCGCCGGAGAAGCCGACGTCGATGGCGATGACGGAGAACTTGCTGGCGTCGCCATGCCTGGCGTGCTGCAACATGACCATCTTGGCGTGCTCGATGCGCAGGCGGTTCACGTAGTCGGAGAACGAACAATGCATCTCCTTGTTGATGTAGTTGGAGACGTATGTGCGGCAAGAGCCGACCTCGCGGGCCACGTCCGTGAGCGTGATATTATGCTGAAGATAGTACGCCTTGGTCACCATCAGGTGCTCTATCTTTGCTCCCAGTTCCTTGTTGTCGGCAGGAGCGACTGGAAGAGGTTCGTCGGGGTTGTCGGCAAGGAACTGTTCCACTCGGAAGGAACGCCTGTAGCCGATGTAGCCCAGAACGAAGAGCAAGATGGCAATGGGGCTGAGGGCAAAGACAATCATCCACTGAGCGGCGATGAAGTATTCCCTGCCCAAGATGTTCAGCACGAATGAGTTGAGTGCAATCAG
>CACYMI010000023.1 GCA_902775385.1 uncultured Bacteroidales bacterium | reverse complement strand
CGCTCCGTCTCCAACTTCCATGCACCGGCATTCACATCCAGCACAATCACATTCATGCCCAGATTCAGCGCAGCCTTCTGGGTACTGAGACGGGTACGCAGGCTATTATTAAAGAACACAAGCAAGGCCGTCTTGTTACGACCCAGCTCTACGTATTTATAACGGTCTTTCTTTATCTCCCGGGCCTCAGCCAATGCCTGACTGAGATCACCTAAATCCTGTACATTTAAAAAATTTCTCATTTCTGTTCCACTAAACTCTAAACACTGAACTCTCAACTCTTTTTATCTTTATCCCTTATCTCCACACGGCGAATCTTACCGCTGATAGTCTTAGGCAATTCATCCACAAACTCTATCACACGGGGATACTTGTAGGGAGCGGTCTCCTGCTTCACATGGTTCTGCAGTTCTTTGATCAGTTCCGGCCCCTCCTTACCTTTGTAGGCATCAGAGAGCACAATGGTAGCCTTGACCACCATTCCCCGGACCTCATCGGGCGCTCCCGTAATGGCACACTCCACAATGGCGGGATGAGTCATCAGCGCATTCTCCACCTCGAAGGGGCCGATACGGTAACCCGAGCTCTTGATAACATCGTCAGAACGCGATACAAACCAGAAGTAACCGTCCTCATCATAATAAACCACATCCTTTGTAAAGTAGACACCATCATGGTAGCTCCTCTCGGTCAGTTCCTTCTGCAGATGGTATTCCTTGAACAGACCCAAAGGCTTGCCATCCTCAGTATGAATGACTAACTGTCCATGCTCACCCGGCTTGCAGGGATTCCCGTCAGCATCTATAACGGATACGGGGAACTGCGGATTGGGCAACCCCATAGAGCCCGGTTTAGGCTCCACAAAAGGATAGGTACCCAGTACCATCGTAGTCTCGGTCTGTCCGTAAGCCTCATAAATCATGATACCCGTCTTCTTTTTCCATTCCATGAAGACATTCGGGTTCAGAGCTTCTCCGGCCGTGGTACAGTAACGCAGGTGGGAGAGGTCGAACTTATCCAGATTCTTCCTGATCATGAAGCGGTAAACAGTAGGAGGTGCACAGAACGATGTAACCTTGAAGTCCTGGATTACCTTCAGCATCTTCTCAGCATCGAAATGTCCCTCAAAGTCGTATATGAACACCGTGGCACCGCAAATCATCTGTCCGTAGAACTTGCCCCATACAGCCTTGCCCCATCCCGTATCGGCAACGGTAAGATGCAGGGATGTCTCATCCACATTATGCCAGTACTTGGCCGTCAAGATATGAGCCAGGGGATATGAATAGTCATGCATCACCATCTTGGGCGCGCCACTGGTGCCACTGGTAAAGTAGAGCAGGAAATCATCGGTGGACTTATTCTGCCCCTTCAGGCTCTTGAACTTAGGAGCCATCATAACTCCCTGCCAGAAGTTGTCCCAGTTCTGAGGAACAGCAGGGCCTATGGATATACAATGCTTGAGCGACGGACAGTAAACACGTGCTCTGATTACATTCCTCAGCACAATAGTATCACCCACCGCTACAATAGCCTTGATGTCTGCCTGATGACAACGATAGATAATATCCTTGTCAGTCAACAGATGAGTAGCGGGAATAGCCACCGCACCTATCTTATGTAGCGCCACCATCGTAATCCACCACTCCACCCTGCGCTTCAGAATCAGCATTACACAATCGCCCTTGCCTATGCCCAAGGTCAGGAAGTATGATGCCACCGCATCAGAGAGACGCTTATATTCCGCATAATTGATGTGCTTAACGTCACCTCTCTCATTTGTCCACAAGATAGCTTCTTTTTCCGGATCCGACTCGGCATAGGCATCCACCACGTCATATCCGAAGTTGAAGTCCTCAGGTACTTCTACCTTGAAGTTAGCCATAAAATCGGCATAATCCCTGAACTTCGTTTGCTTTAGGAACTTCTCTAACATATCATATTATTCTTCATAGTTCATAATTGCCACTTCGCTCTCATTCCGCTCACGCCCCCTTCGGCGTTCATAGTTCATAGTTGACAGGTTAGCGAGAACAGCGGCAGCAAATTCTTCATTCTTCATTCTTCATTCTTCACTCTTCATTCTTCACTCTTCATTCTTCACTCTTCACTTCCTAGTCTGCCCGTTTCCGTTTATCAGCCACTTGTAGGTAGTCATTTCCTCCAATGCCATGGGACCACGGGGCCCAAGCTTCTGCGTGCTGATACCAATCTCGGCACCGAGGCCAAACTGCCCCCCGTCTGTAAAACTGGTAGGAGCATTCACATATACACAGGCAGCATCCACCTCACGCTGGAAGCGCAAGGCAGCCTCATCATTCTCTGTTATAATACATTCGCTATGACCGGAGCCATGCGCCTGAATATGCAGCAAGGCCTCATCCAAGGAGTCCACCACACGGATGCTCAGGTCGTACGACATCCACTCTCTGTCCCAGTCGAAGGGCTCGCCCTCCTTGGGTTGGTGCATACATACCCTGTCCTTCATAGGAGCCAACAGAGCAGGCAAATCCCCCACCCTATCCTTGTGAACCAGGAGGCAATCCAGCGCATTGCAAACGCTTACCCTGCGCGTCTTGGCATTATTGATGATGGCCATACCTTTCTGCAGGTCACCATCCTTATCGAAGTATGCGTGCACCACACCGGCACCCGTCTCTATAACGGGAACACGGGCATTGTCACGCACAAATTTTATCAGATTCTTACCGCCGCGAGGGATGCAGAGATCCACATACCCAACAGCATTCAGCAATTCTGCCGTTGCCTCATGGGTGGAAGGCATCAGCGCCACCACATCAACGGGCAAGCCATCTGCCTGCAGCGTCTGATGAATCAGGCTCACGATAGCCTCATTACTGTACTGGGCATTACGACTCCCTTTCAGGATACAGGCATTTCCACTCTTGAAGCAAAGCGAGAAGACATCGAAACTGACATTGGGACGTGCCTCGTATATCACACCTATCACACCGAAGGGAACACTCACCCTACGCAGATACAAGCCATTCTCCAAGGTCCTTTCCTTGGTGATGATACCTAATGGAGAAGGCAGGGAGACCACATGACGCATATCTGAGGCGATACCCTGCAGACGTTCGGATGTCAGGAGCAGGCGGTCATACAGAGGATCCTTTGCATCCATCTGCTCCAGATCCTTCCGGTTCGCCTCCAATAGCAGTTGCTGATTAGCCGATATAGCATCAGCCAAATGCTCCAGCAGGAGGTTGCGCCGTGTATCGTCCACTTGTGCCAGAATCCTACTGGCCTCCTTTACGTTTTGCAACAGGAGCCTCACCCCACCCCTCTCCAAGAGAGAGGGCGTAATATCAGATGTACTGCACATGTTCAACTTCAACTTTCAATTTTCGACTTTCAACTTCCAGAGAACTCCGTATGAATTGTCTCTTTAGGCTTTTCTGCCAAATCCTTTAATATATTCTCTCTGTTGCCGTTGGCAATGATGACCTTGATACCTGCTGCCGCCACATTGCTGGCCGTCTTGTACTTGGATGCCATACCGCCACGTCCCGCACTACTCTTCTCGGACTGTATATACTGCGAAAGGTCTTCGCCCGGCTTTATCGTACGTATTACCATACTGTCCGAATCAGCAGGATTACCCGTATAAATACCGTCCACATTACTCAGCAACACCAGCGTCTGTGCATCCATCATCTGTGCAATGAGCCCCGACAACTCGTCATTGTCCGTGAACATCAGTTCCTCTACACTAACGGTATCGTTCTCGTTGACAATGGGGATAACACCATTCTCCAGCATCACCTGCATACAGGCACGCTGATTCAGGAAGGTACGTTCCGTAGAGAAATTCTCCTTGGTGGTAAGTACCTGCCCTATGTGTATGCCGTATTCGCGGAAAAGGTCGTAGTAGAGGTTTATCAACTTCACCTGACCCATAGCCGAGAAGAGCTGTCGCTGCTCTACCGAGTCCAGCATGTGATCCACCTGCAACTCCTTGCGTCCGCAGGCTACGGCACCACTTGAGACCAGTATCACCTCATAGTTATGCCAGCGGAGCCATGCTATCTGGTCCACCAGAGCCGACATGCGGGTGATGTTCAATTTACCCTCTGCCATGGTCAGCACATTGCTGCCTACCTTTACTACTATACGTTTCCTCATGCCAATACTCTCTTGAACTTCTCCATAAACTGCTGAGCCTCATCCATGCTTAGGCACAAGGGAGGCAGCAGACGAATCACATTGGTGCCAGAGCAGCCCGTGAAGCAATGTTCCTCCTTGATAAGACGAGTACGGGGCTCCTTGTAGGGGATATCCAGTTCTATTCCAATCATCAGGCCTTCGCCACGAACATCCACCACATGGCAGCTGCCAATGAGTTTCTTCAGTTCGGCAATCAGATAAGCACCCACCTTGGCAGCATTCTCCACCAAGTGCTCCTCTTCCATGATATCCAGAACGGCCAGGGCTCCGGCACAACCCAAATGGTTTCCGCCGAAGGTTGTTCCCAACTGACCATAGACAGGAGTGAACTTAGGAGAAATCAATACGCCACCCATGGGGAATCCGTTACAGATACCTTTGGCAACGGTAATCATATCGGGCTTCACGCCCAAGTGCTGATGAGCAAAGAACTTACCGCTTCTGCCATAGCCACACTGAATCTCATCGCAAATCAAAACCGTATTATGCTTGTCACACAACTCACGCAAAGCCTGCAGGAATTCCGCACTGACCATGCGGATACCGCCCACACCCTGAATACACTCTATGATACAGGCACACACATCATCCTTCTCAATCTCCTTCTTCCAAGCCTCAATATCGTTAAGGGGAAGGTAGGTTACATGTCCGTTGGCATTAATAGGTGCAATAATCTTGGGATTGTTGGTTGCCTCAACAGCCAAAGAGGTACGTCCGTGAAAAGCCTTCTCCAGACTGAGCACACGGGTACGTCCGTTATAGAACGAAGACAGCTTCAGCGCATTCTCGTTAGCCTCGGCACCCGAGTTAATCAGGAACAGACTGTAGTCCTCATAGCCGCAAGCCTTACCCAGGCGCTTTGCCAGTTCCTTCTGTAAGGGATTCTGTACTGAATTGCTATAGAAACCCAACTTAGCTACCTGGCTGCTGATAGCCTCCACATAATGCGGATGAGCGTGCCCAACGCTGATAACGGCATGTCCGCCGTACAAGTCCAGATACTCCTGTCCCTCGCTATCCCACACATGACACCCCTTGCCTTTTTCTATGGCTATATCAAAGAGAGGATATACATCAAACAAATTCATAATACCTTATTATTGAAAAAGTGCTGCAAAATTACAAATAATTTCCTCTAATCCGTAATAATGCAGCATTTATTATACCTTATTAATATATATATATTGGCTCCATGCCTAAAAAGCGGAAGCCTTCAACTGAAGTCCGGCTTTCTCGTCGATTCCGAACATCAGGTTCATATTCTGAACAGCCTGACCTACGGCACCCTTCAGAAGGTTGTCGATACAGCTGATCATCAAGAGCTGATCCTCGTATTTCTCCACATAGACCACAGCCTTGTTGGTGTTCACCACCTGCTTCATATCAGGACTCTTGGTAACAAAGTGCGTAAAAGCAGCGTCCCCGTAGTAGTCAGCATATATCCGCTGAACCTCCTCCAGTGACTTGTCACACTTGGCGTATGCCGTCACGAAGATGCCTCTTGTAAAGCAGCCGCGCTGAGGGATGAACAATACCCTGCCGTCATAACCGGGACAGAGTTCCTGCACCGTCTGATTGATTTCCAGCAGATGCTGATGAGTGAACGTCTTATAGACTGATATATTATCGTTACGCCATGAGAAATGCGTAGTGGCCCCGGGCTTCTGACCGGCACCTGTACTCCCAGTGATACCGTTCACATGGATATCACCGCTGATGATACCGGCCTTCAGGGCAGGCAGCATAGCCAGCTGGATACAGGTGGCAAAGCAACCGGGATTAGCCAAATGCTGAGTCATTCTGATTTGTTCACGGTGTGTTTCCGGAAGACCATAAGTGAAATCATAATTCTTCACTTTTAACTCTTCGTTCTTCACTCTAAAATCCTGAGCCAGGTCAATGATTTTCACATTCGCCGGAATGGTATGCTCCTTCAGGAACTGCTCGCTCTTACCGTGACCGAAGCAGAAGAATACCACATCCACCATGTCAAACGGCATTTCGGAAGTAAAACAGAGGTCCGTTTCGCCTATTAGCCCCTCATGCACCTCGCTTACAGGATTACCGGCATTACTCTCACTGTTGGCAAAGACAATTTCAGCCTGCGGATGATTCAGCAACAAGCGAATCAGCTCACCGCCAGTATAACCGGCAGCACCTAAAACCCCCACCTTTATCATCTCTTCTCGTCTTTATGGATACCATAATATACGCGGAGAGGCGTACTTGAGACCTTGATAAAGCCCTTGGCCTCATCAGCAGTCCAACCCGTCTGCGTCTCACCATATTCACCGAGTTTGCTCTTCGTCAAGTCGTTGACGCTGTCGATACCAACAGTCTCAAAGCCATAAGGACGGAGCTTCAGAATGGCTGTACCGGTTACATTGCGCTGGCTGCTTGTAAGCATAGCCTCAATATCGGGCATAACGGGCTCTAAGTACTGGCTCTCATGCAGGAACATGCCGTACCAGTTGGCAACCTGATCCTTCCAGTACTGCTGCCACTTGCTCAAAGTAGACTTCTCCAGCAAACGGTGTGCCTCGATGATAAGCTTGGGAGCCGCAGCCTCGAAACCAACGCGGCCCTTGATACCGATGATAGTATCACCGACATTGGCATCACGTCCGATGGCGTAAGAAGCACCAATCTCCTCAATCTTCTGAATAGCTTTGATATGGTCATCGAACTTCTCGCCATTCACAGCAACGATTTCGCCCTTCTCGAACTGAATCTTCAGCAACGACTCCTTCTCAGGGTTCGTAACGTGCTTCAGATAAGCCTCCTCAGGCAGTCCCTGTGTGGGGTCAAGCAGTTCACCGCCACAGATAGATGTGCCCCAGATGCCGACGTTATATGAGTACTTCAGCTTGGTGAAGTCTGCAAAATAGCCGTTAGCATTCAGGTAGTCAACCTCCTCCTTACGAGTCAGGTTACGGTCTCGGGTCAAAGTTATGATCTCCACACCGGGAGCCATTACCAGGAAGGTCATATCAAATCGGATCTGGTCATTACCAGCACCTGTTGAACCGTGAGCAATAGCATCGGCACCGATTTCCCTGGCATAACGCGCAATGGCGATGGCCTGGAAGATACGCTCAGAGCTTACCGAGATAGGGTAACAGTTATTACGAAGCACGTTACCGAAGATCATGTATTTCAGCGACTTCTCGTAATACTCCTGAGTCACGTCGAGGGTAACATATTTCACAGCGCCCAATTTGTAGGCGTTCTCCTCGTTTCTCTTCAACTGCTCGGCCGAGAAACCGCCCGTATTCGCACATGCCGCATATACCTCATAACCCAACTCCTTGGTCAGATACATCACGTTGTAACTAGTGTCCAAACCGCCGCTGAAGGCGACAACAACTTTCTTTTTTCCCATATTATTTTTCGATTTTATCTTTTCACTTTGAATTTTATCTTCCCTCCCCCTACGGGGGAGAGTTAGGGAGGGGGCTTTTATTCTATTCCCCTCAGCACCAATGTTCTCATCACATCCTTGATAACCTCCAGCGAGGTAGGTTCTCCATGATGTTTCTCAGGATCCCACAGCATACCTGTGCAAACACAGAACTTACGCCCCTTGGCCTCCAGGATATCATGATTGACACAACCCTGACAGCCATGCCAGAAGGCATCATCGTCAGTCAACTGGTTGAAACTCACTGGCACATATCCCAGTGCCGTATTCATCTTCATCACGGCATCACCGCTGGTCAGGCTGAATATCTTGGCATGCGGCCAGCGCAGACGGGCCAGTGTAAAGGTATAGTCCTTGATACGCTTGGCAATGCCCAGGCCCTGATAATCAGGGTGGACAATCAGGCCGCTCGTAGTTACATAATGCTTATTACCCCACGTCTCAATGTAGCTGAAACCGGCAAACTTGTCACCATGCAGGGCCAAGACAGCCTTACCCTCCTTCATCTTGGTAGCCACATACTCGTGTGTACGCTCGGCAATACCCGTACCGCGTTTCTTGGCAGCCTCACGTATCGTGTCCAGAATAGTATCCACATAAACCTCATGCTCCGGAGCAGCCACAACAATCTTTATATCCTCAATTTTTATTTCGCTCATTGCTTTGCTAATACTTAATTCATAATCTATGCCCTGCGGGCTAACGTCAACGTTAACGATAACGTCAACCTCATTCTTCACTCTTCATTCTTCACTCTTCACTCTTCACTTCCATCAGGCTAATTGGGAAACGATCTCCCCTATTGCCTCACGGGCCACCTCTCTTTTCACATCCTCCTGCAATACCACCAGTACCGTATCGTCACCGGCAACGGTTCCCAGGAAGTAAGGACTACCGGCATTATCTATGTCGTAGGCCACCATACTGGCATGCCCGGGCGGCGTATGTACCACCATCAGATTGCCCGAGAAGACCACACGCCAACACCTTTTATCCTTCTCCTCACGTGTCATAACAGGCGAGAACATGCCCTCTCGGGGCAAAGCATACACGCTGTGGCCGTTTCTGCCGCGTACCTTACTAATACGCAGTTGCTTCAGGTCACGGCTCAGCGTAGTCTGTGTACAGGGAAAGCCGGCTTTGTCCAGTTCAATCTGCAAATCCTCCTGACTTTCAAGGGCCTGCGAACTGACAATCAGCCTGATGGCCTGCAAACGGGTCTTTTTATCCTGTCTTTTCTGCATATCCTTCTCATATTTCGGGTGCAAAGGTACAACATAATTTCGGAACAGCATCGGAAATATGCAAAGAATATGCAGTCAAAACAAAGATTTATTGCATTTTTATGCAAAATACAATGATTATTTTTAATACCTTGTCATTGATTTTTTCACGTAAACTGTTTGAAGAAATATAATTATTTGTAACTTTGCAACATGAAAAGACGAGATTTTATCCGCACGGCGGCCATTGCCGTCCCTGCCATAGCAACATCTAATGTTACTGTAGCACACAACCGTAAAAGTACAGAACCGGAGAAAACCGGGGAAGCGGAAATTCCTTCCCTACAGTTCCATAACGGGAAGTTCAAGATCCTGCAGCTTACCGACACCCACTTCATTGAGGGCGATGCACGTTCACAGAGAGCACTCGACAACGTAAATACTGTTCTGGAAGCCGAGAAGCCGGACCTGGTAATCCACACAGGAGACATCATCTTCGGCAAAAACGTACGCGAGAGTCTGACACACATCCTGTCGCTCATTACAGCGCGCAAGATACCCTTTGCCGTCGCATTGGGCAATCATGACGAGGAGTTCGGTCTCACGCGCCAAGAAGTCATGGAGCACATCCTGCAGATGCCTGGCTGTCTGAATACGCCCGTCAAGCCCATGCACGGAGTATCCAACGACGTCATCGCCATCAACGGTGCCGACGGCAAGAAGCAATGGGCACTCTACCTGTTCGATACAGGCAATAAAGCCAGGGAATTCCCCGAACTGAAATCGTACGACTATATACATGCCGACCAGCTTGACTGGTATCGCCAGACAAGCAGAAAGCTCAGAGCCGGCAATCAGGGTACCCCCCTGCCCTCACTGGCCTTCATGCACATACCCATAACAGAATATCTGGAAGGTCTCTCAGACTCCAGACGTCAGATACGCGGAAATCTGGGAGAGAACCCCTGTTCGCCCATCATCAACAGCGGTGTCTATGTAGCCATGCGAGAGGAAGGCGACATCAGAGCCGTCAGCTGCGGACACGACCATGACAGCGACTACGTAATGAAATGGAGAGGTCTGTATATGATGTACGGCAGGTACAGCGGCGGAGACACCGTCTATAACAACCTGAAGCCCAACGGAGCCCGCGTATTCGAGCTCACAGAAGGCAGCACATCCTTCAAAACCTGGATACGCCTCAGCAATGGCATCACAGAACAGGAACTGGTGCTCCCCGACGGGTTTTAGGACACCGGAATACCAGACACCCCAATCAGACTGCAACTCCAAAATCAAGAAAAAAAAATGCTACAAAGGTACCATTATCTGATAATATTGGCCGTCATACTAGTCTCATGCTCGGACGAAAGCACAAAATTCCGCATTGGTGTATCACAGTGTTCAGACGACATCTGGCGCGACAAGCAGAATGCGGAACTGAGGATGGGAGCATACTTTCACGGGAATGTGGAACTGAAGTTCGCGGCAGCCTATGACAGCGATGAACGGCAGGTACAGCAGATAGACAGCCTGGTAAACGACGGCATTGACCTGCTGATTGTAGCACCCAACCAGGTCAAGACCATATCACCGGCCATTGACCGGGCTTATGACAAGGGAATCCCCGTGATTGTATTCGAGCGTAAGACCAGCTCACAGAAATACACCGCCTTCATCAGTGCCGACAATTATGAGATGGGACACGTCATGGGCGAGTACATCACCTCCCAGATCGGCGGGAAAGGCAATGTTCTGGAAATCATGGGACTGGGAGGCTCCTCACCCGCCATCGAGCGGCACAACGGCTTCATGGATGCCATAAGAAAAGCGCCCGGCATCAACGTAGCAGGCTCCCTGCAAGGCGACTGGACGGAACAGACAGCCTATAAGATAACAAAGTCGTGGATTGCCCGTCACAAGGACGCACATATAGATCTGGTATTCGGTGCCAATGACCGCACGGCAATGGGAGCCAGGAGGGCCATACAGGAATCCTCCGGCAAAGAGCCCGGAAAGAGACTCCCCCTGTTCTGCGGCATAGACGGCCTTCCCGGACCGAACGGCGGCATCCGCCTGGTTTGTGACTCCCTGCTGGATGCCTCATACATCTACCCCACCCATGGCGACCAGATAATCAACCTGGCAGTCAGCATCCTGGAAGGCAAGCCCTATAAGAAGGAAACGATGATGATGTCAGCACTTGTGACCCGCGACAATGCCAAGGTAGTGCGAATGCAAAGCGAGGAACTGATGCGCCAGGCCGACCGTTTGGACCAGTTGCACCGTAAAGCCGACGCCTATCTGCATAAACTGGACACCCAGCGGGTTGTGAACTGGCTTTCATTCAGTACCATTACCTTATTATTAATAATAATCATCCTCTTCTACCTCTATCACCTCCGGAACATAGCCCTTCAGCGCGAACGTATTGTCAACACATTATGGAACATGAAGCCGGAGTATGCGCAGGAGGAACAGACTGAGACCAAAGCAGAGGACACAACCGGCGAATCCCCCGTAACAGAGAATGAACCGGCAGCCGTTTCAGTTTTCATCACCCGGTTCAAGGAAGTCATAGAGGCCCGCCTGAAGGACAGCAACGTCAGCGTTGAGGACTTGGCAGCCGACATGAACCTGAGCAGGGTACAGCTTTACCGCAAGGTGAAATCCATTACAGGCTCCTCACCAATTGAGCTGCTGCGGACAGCCCGGCTGAACAGAGCCTACCAGTTGTTGCTTACCACCGACAAGAGTATCTCCGAGGTAGCATATGCCGTCGGTTTCACCGCTCCCTCTTATTTTACCAAATGCTTCAAGGAAGTTTACGGAATGTTACCCGGAGACGTCAAGAAGTGAGTAGTTGAAAGTGAATCACATGCCGCCTCGTCATAAGCGGGCGTAGAAAATATCGTTCATTTCATAGCAAAAATGTTACATTGCAACATATTTTGCATGGGATGAACGATATTTTATCAATACCTTTTTATATAGATGCGAACTTTGTGTCAGCAAAACCAAAAAAACATCATTCACTAACAACAACAAAAACTATGCAAAAACTTAAACGAATGTTGATGAGCTTCGCGCTCATTCTTGCTGGCACAGTACTTTGGGCACAGCAAGTGAACATCAGCGGTACCGTGCTTGATGACCTCGGCGAAGGTTTGCCCGGTGCTACAGTGAAGGAGAAAGGCAATGCCAACAACGGTGCCATTACCGACCTGGACGGCAAGTTCACGCTGAAGGTTGCCGACGGTGCCACACTGGTTATTTCTTTCATCGGGTTCGAGACGCAGGAAGTAGCAGCCAAGGACGGAATGACCGTTACAATGGGCGAGTCCGCCACAGAACTGAACGAACTGGTGGTAACAGGTTATCAGGTGCAGCGCAAAGCCGACCTGACCGGTGCCGTTTCCGTAGTCAGCGTAGATGAACTGGCCAAACAGAACGAGAACAACCCCATCAAAGCCATGCAGGGCCGTGTACCAGGCATGAACATCTCTGCCGACGGATCACCCTCAGGCGCGGCAACCGTCCGCATCCGCGGTATCGGAACCCTGAACAACAATGACCCTTTGTACATCATTGACGGAGTTCCCACCAAGGCTGGTATGCACGAGTTGAACGGCAATGATATCGAGAGCATCCAAGTGCTCAAGGATGCAGCCTCAGCCTCAATTTATGGTAGCCGTGCTGCTAATGGTGTTATTATCATCACCACCAAGAAAGGAAAGGAAGGAAAGGTAAAGATTGACTTCGATGCCAGCATAGCCATCCAGACCTATGCGCACAAGATGAACGTACTTAATGCCAAGCAGTTCGGCCAGGTAATGTGGCAGGGCTACGTAAATGACGGTCTGGATCCCAACCAGAACGGACTTGGCTATCGATATGACTGGGCGTACAACGCACAGGGCGTACCCGTACTGAATAGCATCATGATGAATAAGTACCTGGACCCCGCAGGCACCACACCTGCAGCAGATACCGACTGGTTCAGCCAGACCACACGCACCGGCCTGATCCAGAAGTACGATGTATCGCTGAGCAACGGCTCAGAACGCGGCATGGCATACTTCTCAGTCGGATACTACAAGAATAAGGGCCTCATCAAGCAGTCCGACTTCGACCGCTTCTCAGCCCGAATAAACTCAGACTATAAACTGCTCAAGCTGAAGGACCGTGACATCATCACAGTAGGTGAGCACTTCACCGTAAACCGCACCAGCGAAGTGCAGGCCCCCGGCGGATTCCTGGAGAACGTCCTCCAGTTCAACCCCTCACTGCCCGTCTATACCACCAGTGGCGAGTATGCCGGTCCTGTAGGCGGTTATCCCGACCGTGAGAACCCCCTGGCACGCCTGAACCGTAACAGCGACAACCGCTACACCTACTGGCGTATGTTCGGCGATGCCTTCATCAACATAAACCCCATCAAGAATCTGAATATACGCTCCACCTTCGGACTCGACTATGCCCAGAAACAGCAGCGTATCTTCCAGTACCCCGTCACCGAAGGCACAGTAGCCACCCCCACAAACGGTGTAGAAGCCAAGCAGGAACACTGGACCAAATGGATGTGGAACGCCGTGGCAAGCTACAATCTGGAGATTGGCAAGCACCGCGCCGACGCTCTCGTCGGTATGGAGCTGAACCGCGAGGATGACACCTACTTCAGCGGAAAGAAGTATGACTATTTCGTACTGAACCCCGACTATATGTGGCCCAATGCCGGCGTAGGCGAGGCAGAGGCATACGGATCAGGAGAAGGCTACACCCTTGTATCCTTCTTTGCCAAGGCCAACTACACCTATGACAACCGCTACCTGGCCAGCCTGACAGTACGTCATGACGGCAGCTCACGCTTCGGTCGCAACAACCGCTATGGTACATTCCCCTCAGTCAGCGTCGGCTGGCGCATCAGCCAGGAGAAATTCATGGAGAAAGCCACCTGGCTTGATGACCTGAAACTTCGTGTATCATGGGGTCAGACCGGTAACCAGGAAATTTCCAATATCGCCCGATATACCCTCTACGAGAGCAATTACGGTGAGGCCGGTTTCGGCGGCCAGAGCTACGGTACCAGCTACGACATAGCCGGCACCAACGGCGGCCAGACCCTTCCCTCCGGTTTCAAGCGCAACCAGCTCGGCAATGACAACCTGAAGTGGGAAACTACCACCCAGACCAACGTCGGCTTTGACTTCGAGCTCTTCCGCAATTCCCTCTATGGCTCATTCGAATGGTATGACAAGCGCACTAAGGACATCCTCGTCTATATGCCCGGCATCGGTGTAATGGGCGAAGGCAGCAGTCAGTGGATTAACGCAGGCGAGATGAAGAACCGTGGTGTTGAGTTCAACATCGGCTACCGCGGTCACTGGGGCAAACTGAAGTACGACTTCACAGGCAATATCGGAACCTATCGTAACGAAGTGACCAGACTGCCCGAGACCATTGCAGCCAAAGGCACCTTCGGCGGCAACGGTGTAGAAAGCGTTGTAGGTCATCCCATGGGGGCACAGGTAGGCTATGTCTATGACGGCATCTTCAAGAGTCAGGCCGAGATAGACAACCACGCCGTACAGAACGGAGCCGGACTGGGACGCATCCGCTGGAAAGACCTCAACGGCGACAACATCATCAACGAAAAAGACCAGAAGTGGATCTACTCACCCGTCCCCGACTTCACATGGGGTCTGAACATATACCTGCAGTACAAGGACTGGGACTTCACCATGTTCTGGCAAGGTGTGCAGGGCGTAGATGTCATCAGTGACCTGAAGAAACAGACTGACCTCTGGAGCGGCCTGAACATATCCAACCTGAACAAGGGTGACCGTCTGCTGAATGCATGGAGCCCCAACAACAACAATTCCAACATCCCCGCAGTCAGCACAATGGACAACAACAACGAGAAGCGAGTAAGCAGCTACTTTGTAGAGAACGGCTCGTTTGCCAAACTCCGCACCGTACAGCTAGGCTACAACCTGCCCGAAAAGCTGACAGAACGCATGCACATGCAGCGTCTGCGCCTATACGTATCTGCCCAGAACCTCTTCACCATCAAGGCCAGGAGCTTCACCGGTGTCGATCCCGAGAATGCCAACTTCGGCTACCCCATTCCATTGAACGTCACCTTCGGCTTAAACGTTTCCTTATAAGACAATTTACAGACCTTTAAATTCAGACAGAATATGAAAAAGAATATAACAGGATATGTATTATACATACTGTCCGCCCTCCCCATGGGAGGCGTTGCAGGAGGAATGTTCTGCAGCTGTTCCGACTTCCTCAACGAACATACCCCCCAGGGAACGCTCAGCGACGAACAGGTAAAGAGCCCCGCCAATGCAGAAAACATGGTAGTTTCAGCCTATGCCATATTTACCTCTGCAGAGGACATCAACTCATCATTCTCCATGTGGAACTTCGATGTCCGCAGCGACGATGCCTACAAGGGTGGCAGCGGCACCAGCGACGGTGACGTATTCCATCAGCTTGAAGTCCAGCAGGGAGTACTGACCACCAACTGGAACATCAATGACATGTGGGTCCGCCTCTACAACAGTATCAGCCGTGTAAACAGCGCCATCGCACTGCTGAACGAGAGCGACTACAACCTGAAGCAGCAGCGTCTGGCCGAGATGAAGTTCCTCCGCGCATACGCCCACTTTCTGCTCAAGCGTCTCTACAAGAACATCCCGTTCGTAATCAATGAGAATCTTACCTACGAGCAGTACAATTCGCTCTCCAACCGCACATACAGCAATGATCAGGGCTGGCAGCTCATCATTGACGACCTCATGGAAGCATACAACGTCCTGCCCGAGACACAGGCCGACAAGGGACGTCCCACCAAGGCCGCGGCAGCAGCCTTCCTTGCCAAAGTCTATCTCTACAAAGCCTATCGCCAGGATGACGAGAAGAGCAACCGGGTAACCGGCATCAACGAGGAAGATTTGAGGAAAGTCGTAGAGTTCACAACTCCCGGCCTCTACACCAACTATGGCCTGGAGGAGGACATGCACAACAACTTCCGTCCCGAGGAACAGTACGAGAACGGCATTGAAAGCATCTGGGCCATCCAGTACTCACGCAATGACGGCAGCACATACGGCAACCTCAACTGGAGCTACGGCCTCATCCCGCCCAACATTCCCGGCGCCACCGACGGCGGCTGTGACTTCTATAAGCCCTCACAGAACCTCGTCAACGCTTACCGCACAGGAGCTGACGGTCTGCCGCTGCTGGACACATTCAACCAGAAAGACTATGACAAGGCAGCCGACAATGCAGACCCGCGCCTGTTCCTGACCGTAGGCATCCCCGGACTTCCCTACATGTTCAACAAGAACTACATGATTGAGGAAAGCAGCATCTGGAGCCGCTCCAACGGCTTGTACGGCTACAACGTCACACTGAAGCAGAACGTTGATCCCGCCCTCATCGGCCAGTATCTCATCAAGGGAAGCTATTGGGCATCCAGCATGAACCGCATCGTATTCCGTTACGCCGACGTACTGCTCATGCGCGCCGAGGCACTTGCCCAGCTCAACAAGACGGACGAGGCCATCAGCCTGGTGAACCAAGTCCGCACACGTGCGGCCAAGAGCACACAGATGATAGCCAGCTACCCCACCCTCTACGGAGTGAAGTTCTACGCCACGAACTACAAAGGCAGCTACCCCAAAGACGAAGCCGTACGTATCGTGAAGATGGAGCGCCGTCTGGAACTGGGTATGGAGAGCGAACGCTTCTTCGACCTCGTGCGCTGGGGTGATGCGGCCGCCACGCTCAACAAATACTATGCCGAGGAAATCTCACACTGTGCCATCTACGCCACCGCGCACTTTACCGCCGACAAGGACGAGTACCTGCCCATCCCCTACGAGCAGATATCAGCATCCAACGGCAACTACACACAGAACATCGGCAACTGGTAATCATAAAAACGAAAGACTATTATGAAAAGGAATATCATCAATATCATCTGTGCAATCTGCATGATATGCGGTTTCACAGCCTGTAAAGAAAATACCAGCGACCTCAACCTCAGCGGCAACTGCATGATTGAGTCCATTACCCTCGACAACTATCAGGGCATCATTGACCTTGCCACTCGCACGATTACAGTCCGCCTGCCCGAGGTTTATGAGACGACAGCCATGAAAGTTACCAGCCTGAGCATCAGCCAAGGGGCAGTCTGCAACATCCGTCAGGGACAGACCATCAACCTGGATGCCGCCAAGATGATACGCGTACAGAACGGCGATGTCATTCTTGACTGGACCGTCAGAGTACTACATGACGAGGCACGCATCCGCGCCTTCATCCTCAACGACATCTATCAGGGCTCCATCAACCAGGAAGCCAGGACCATTACCGTCTATGTCCCCGCAACCGTGGACATCAGGAATCTGATCCCCACTGTCACCTATAGCGAGAATGCGGCTATCACCCCCGCCTCCGGCTCGGCACAGGACTTCACCAATCCTGTCAGTTATACCGTAAAGAACAACTCCGCAGAGACTGTCTATACCGTCACCGTCATAGCCATTGACAAGCCCAAGGCCCTCTTCGTAGGATCAGCACCCACTATGAACGAGCTTGATCCCGAGGCCAGGGAAGCCTGCCTATGGATGCTCGGCAACGTAGAGGGTTCGCTCTACACCTCCTTTGCCGACCTCCGTGCCGGAACACTTGACCTCACCGAGTGTAAAGTCATCTGGTGGCACTGGCATGTAGATGGCGGCGTAGACGGCCACGATGTCTTTGCGGCCAAGGCGACAGACGCCCTTGAGACCAAGAACGAACTCCGTGCCTTCTATGAGAACGGCGGTTCTCTCTTCCTTACACGCTATGCCACCAACCTACCCTCGTTTATCGGTGTAACCGGTGACGACGAGTGGACCACCCCCAACAACTGCTGGGGTCAGAACGAGGACGGTGCTGAGCTATGCAACAGCCCCTGGAGTTTCCGCATCTATGACGGCCAGAACGGTCATGCCCTGTGGCAGAATCTCATTCCCGGCGACAATCCGCAGGAAGTATATTGCACCGATGCCGGCTATCACATCACCAACTCCACCGCACAGTACCACATCGGTACCGACTGGGGCGGCTATGACAACCACAACGCATGGAAAGAACGAACCGGCGGTGAGATTCTGGGCGTAGGCGGCGACGGCGCCGTAGTTGCCTGGGAATACCCGGCCAAAGAAGGCAAGGGACACATCATCTGCATCGGTTCCGGCTGCTACGACTGGTATTCATACACCTTAGAGGCCGGCTACGTAGAGAACTTCCACAAGAACATATCCATTATCACCAAGAACGCGTTTAACTGTTTAATGAAATAACAAGCTATGAGAAAGATGATAAATAACTTTATTGCCTGCTGCATGTGCTGCGGTCTGACCGCAGCCATGGCAAGCTGTTCCGCAGACAGCTACGCACCCGACCCGGACCGCGGCTGGGCAACAACTACCGAGTACTTCACCCCCACCGACGACGCAGGCTTCAACACCTATTACAAGCCTGCGATAGGCCGACTGGGCGACCCCATGCCCTTCTATGACCAGAAGGCAGGTGACTTCAAGGTCCTGTACCTGCAGGAATATGACAACAACGGAGCATGCTACCACCCCTTCTGGGCAGTCACCACCAAGGACGGTGCCACCTACCAGTCACTCGGTGAGATTATCCCCACCGGTTCCAGCACAGCCCAGCAGGACGCCTCCCTCGGTACAGGCTGCGCCGTCTATAATGAAGAAGACGGACTCTACTACGTATATTACACCGGCTATAACGTACTGCTGCCCAACCGCGAGGTAGTAATGCGCGCCACCTCACCCGATTTCAAGACATGGACCAAGGATAACAGCTGGGCGCTGAAAGGTGCCGACTACGGCTACTCCGCCACCGACTTCCGTGACCCACAGGTCTTTAAGGCCGATGACGGACTATGGCACATGGTCATTTCCTCAAAGCTGAAATTCGCCGAGTTCAAGTCGGAAGACCTCCGCAACTGGGAACACGTAGCCTCCTTCCCCATGATCTGGGACCGCATGTTAGAGTGCCCTGACATTTTCAAGATGGGCGACTGGTGGTATATGGTCTATAGCGAAGCCTACCGGGCACCCTGGAGCCGAAAGGTAAAATACATGATGGCCCCCACCTTGGATGCGCTGAAAGCCTGCTTCAGCAACCCCGGCGCCAACTGGCCGAAGGATGGCAGGGAAGGCGTGCTTGACAGCCGTGCCTTCTATGCGGGAAAGACAGCCTCCAACGGCACAGACCGGTACATCTGGGGCTGGTGTCCCTACCGTGTAGGCTCCACTGTTGATGAACGCAACATCAATGTCGGCGCCGACAATGAACCAGCCTGGTCCGGAGCAATGGTATGCCATAAGGTCATCCAGCATGCTGACGGCACACTCTCCCTCGGCGCCGTACCCGCTATGGCCGCCAAATACAACAGGGAGCAGCCTGTAGCCGTAATGGCTCAGAAGGGCTATGACGAAGGCAGGCTCACCGGTGACAGCGCATACGTACTCTTCAGCCGCCTGGGTACATGCAACCACATCGCATTCAAGGTAACCACCTCCAACAACTGGGATAAGTTCGGTATCTCCTTCGTTCGCAGCACAGATCCCCAGTACTACTATACCATGGTCGTCAACCCTGAGGGAGAAAACACCCGCAAGGTGAACTTCGAGCAGGAAGGCTATATCCTGCAGACTGTCTGGGACGAAGAGGCCAAGCAGAACAAGGAAGTGAAAGCGTACGGCAAGGGCTTCATCGAAGGCATTGACGGCTACAGCTTCCAGCGCCCGGAGAACAATGTGTATAACATTGACATCTACACGGACAACAGCGTCCTGGTCATGTACATCAATGACCTCTGCGCCTATACACAGCGCATCTACGGCATACAGAAGAACTGCTGGAGCATAAACAACTATGGCGGTACCGTCACCATCAGCGATGTAAAGATATCACAACAATAAACCCAATAGACCAAAAGTCACTATGGCAACAACACTTATCGCAGGAGCAACTGACGTATGGAATGGCACACATGCCGTAGATTGGGGCAACACCCTGAAAATTGAGGCTGCCAAGTTTGCGGACATGAAGATAGGCGACAAACTCGTTGTTGAGTTCGTGGATGCGGCAGGCGAGGTAATTGAGCTGCACAGCGACGGAGGTATGCTCCCAGGCACACGCTTTGCGCACTTTATCTTCCCTGACCAAAGTAACATCGAGGTATTCGCCACCCCGGCAATGCTTAAAAGCCTTCAGGAGCATGGCCTTGAGGTATGCGGTAAGGATTTCACAGCCACCAAAATATGGTATGGTGACGGCAAAGAGGGCATCAGCGTCTTGACCGCCTGGAGCGGATTCTTCTGGATGGACAACTGGAACACTCTGGAGATTACAAAGAACAGCTTCGCAGGCGTTGACTGGGGCAGTATCTCTGCTATCCGTTTCTATTCCGAGGCTGGCCGTACTGACTATATCATCAACGTGATGACCAAGTGGGGCGATGGTGGCAAGCTCGGCGACCAGACCACAATGACTATGACCAGCGAATATGCGGAACTCAGCCTTGAGGGTATTGATATGGAGACAGCACTCGCTGACGCAGATCGTCTCATGATTCAGTGCAACAAGGAAAGCGGCTCTGCGTTCAACTTCACACAGGTGGAACTCATTTCCAAGACTACAGCTGTTCAGAATGTCTCCGCAAAGACAGGAAAAGCCGCTAACTCTATATATACCATTTCCGGTGCGAAAGTCAACAATACCTGCCAAAAGGGACTTTACATTGTCAACGGCAAGAAGTTTGCAGGAAAATAGTCATATCCCATGGTAAAGATGAGAAAATGTTTATTGACACTGTCAGCTGTGATGATGCTCACGGCGGTCTGGGCACAAGAGGTGGTGCCCCAGGCATGCGAACAGAGTATCGTGAAACCGAAGTCACAGGGACGGTATTTATGGCTGCCGATTCAAGAGTCTGCTCCGGAAGGAAAGGTTCAGGTTATTGTCAGTGGCATATTGCGAATGGAACAGAACGTACGTATGGCCCGCGAGAAAACGGACTATTATGTGGCGTTGGATTTGCAGCCGTATCAAGGGAATGGAACGCTACGCATCTGTGTGCAGAATGTGCCGGCAGGAAGCGTATGCTTCAAGAATCTGAAACAGAATGACGATGCGGACTTCGCGCTGATTGAGGAGAAATACCGCCCGTTATACCATCATACGCCCAAGCGTGGCTGGATGAACGACCCTAACGGAATGTTCTACAAGGACGGTGTGTGGCATCTTTTCTATCAGTATAACCCTTATGGGTCCATGTGGGGCAACATGCATTGGGGGCACTCCAGTTCTGCCGACCTTCTCCATTGGAAGGATGAGGGCGTGGCACTGGCTCCCGATGTGTGGGGCACCATATTCAGCGGCTCATGCGTGACAGACAAAGAGAACATCGTGGCTATGTACACAACGAGCCGCCCCACCCCGTTTGGAGGGGACGTGCAGGCACAATGCATAGCCTTCTCAAAAGACGGCGGCAAAACATTCGCAAAGTATGAGGGCAACCCCGTATTGACTGCAGAAGACAAGGATTTCCGCGACCCGCGTCCGTTCTGGAACGAAGACATCAAAGCCTGGAACCTCATCTTGGCTGTAGGACAGGAAATGCGCATCTACTCCTCAGCCGACCTGAAGGAGTGGAAGTACGAAAGCTCCTTCGGACAGGAGTACGGTAACCATGGCGGCGTATGGGAGTGCCCCGATCTGTTTAAGATAGAGGACAAGTGGGTACTCATCTGCAACATCAACCCCGGCGGCCCCTTCGGCGGAAGTGCCACCCAATACTTTGTGGGCAGCTTTGACGGACACCGGTTCACCTGCGAGTCCATGCCCAAGGTCACCAAATGGATGGATTACGGCAAGGACCACTATGCCACCGTCTCCTTCTACAATGCACCGGAGAACCGGCACGTCGTGCTGGCATGGATGAGCAACTGGCAGTATGCCAATCAGGTACCCACCCAACAGTTCCGCAGCGCCAACTCCATACCCCGCGACCTGGGCCTGTTCCGTTATGGCGAGGAAACCTACCTCAGCGTCGTTCCCTCCAAGGAAATGTTAGCGGCGCGCGGCGCGAAGATGAAGCAGCCCACAGAGGCCTGTGAGGTTGTGGTTGACGTGAAGGGGTCGGCTGACATCACCCTGTCGAACGCCAAGGGCGAACAGGTGACCATGCGCTACGACGCCCGGCAGCAGACCTTCCGGATGGACCGCACCCAGAGCGGCAATGTCAGCTTCAGCGAAGCCTTCCCCTGCGTTACCGAGGCACCCACCTACGGCACCGTCCGCCAGCTGCGCATCTTCATAGACCGCTGCAGCATTGAAGCCTTCGATGCCGAGGGGAAAATGGCCATGACCAACCTGGTCTTCCCCTCCGAGCCCTATAATAATATTAAGGTAAAGGGCGGCAAGGCCACCATCTATGAAATTGAGAGGTAAGAATTTTGAATTTTGAATTATGAATAAACAAAACAAATCCGTATATCTTGTACCCCTGATGCTCTGCTTCTTCTGCATGGGCTTCGTGGACCTGGTAGGCATCGCCTCCAACTATGTGAAGGAAGACCTTGCGCTCTCTGACAGCGTAGCCAACGTATTCCCCTCCCTTGTATTCTTCTGGTTCCTCATCTTCAGCGTTCCCACCGGTATGCTGATGAACAGGATCGGACGTAAGAAGACCGTGGTACTCTCCCTTGTAGTCACCGTCTTCTCCCTGCTGCTGCCTCTGTTCGGCGAGAACTTCGGCGTGATGCTCGCAGCCTTCTCGCTCCTTGGCATCGGAAATGCCCTGATGCAGACATCGCTGAACCCGCTTGTATCGGGTGTCATCGGCGGCAAGAACCTTGCCTCCACACTCACCTTCGGACAGTTCGTAAAGGCCATAGCATCCTTCTCGGCCCCCTATCTGGCCATGTGGGGTGCCACACGCGCCATTCCCGAGTTTGACCTGAACTGGCGCATACTCTTCGGCATCTTCCTGGCGGTAGGTGTCCTTTCCACCATACTGTTGTGGCTTACCCCGATTGACGAAGAGCCGGTTGAAGGCAAACCGTCAACCTTTGCCGAATGCTTCAAACTGCTGGGAACACCGATTGTCCTGCTCTCCTTCTTCGGCATCATGTGCCACGTAGGCATTGACGTGGGAACGAACACCACGGCTCCGAAGATTCTGATGGAACGCCTGGGCATGACGCTCAACGAGGCCGCCTTCGCCACCTCGCTCTACTTCATTTTCCGTACCATCGGCTGCCTGACAGGTTCCTTCTTCCTGCGTGTAATGAGCAACCGCGCCTTCTTTGTCATCAGCATCATGATGATGGCACTCTCCATGTGCGGCCTGGCCATAGGCACGGAACAGTGGATGCTGTACACAGCCATCGCCCTGGTAGGCTACGGCAACTCCAACATCTTCTCCATCTGCTTTGCCCAGGCACTCACCTCCATGCCACAGAAGCAGAACGAGGTCAGCGGCCTCATGATCATGGGCATCTTCGGCGGAACCGTCTTCCCGCTCCTGATGGGCTTTGCCAGCGATGCCATCGGACAGCTCGGCGCAGTCCTTGTGATGGCCGTAGGCGTAGTCTATCTCTTCACCTATATACCTAAAGTAACAAAATCCTAAACAAAACGCATATGAGCAAACGCTATGTAGTAGGACTCGGAGAAGTCCTCTGGGATGTACTTCCCGAAGGTAAGAAACTGGGCGGCGCGCCCGCCAACTTTGCCTACCATGCCGGCCAGTTCCTGGGCATGGACAACACCCTGGCCATCAGCGCGCTGGGCGATGACCGCCTGGCAGAGGAAACCGTTGAGGCATTGAATGAACACGAGTTGAACAACCTGCTCCCCCGTGTACCCTATCCCACCGGCACCGTACAGGTGCAGCTGGACGAACAGGGAATCCCCACCTATGATATCAAGGAGAATGTGGCATGGGACAATATCCCCTTCAACGGGGAAATCGCCCAGATAGCCGGCAACTGCCGCGCCGTATGCTTCGGCTCGCTGGCACAGCGCAATGTCGTCAGTCGCGACACCATCCACAAGTTCCTTGACGCCACCCCCGAGGACTGCCTGAAGATCTTCGACATCAACCTGCGTCAGCAGTTCTATACCATGGAGGTTATCCGCGAATCCATGCAGCGCTGCAACATCCTTAAGATCAATGACGAGGAACTGGTACTCATCGGCCGCATGTTCGGCTATCCCGGTCTTGACATCGAGAACAAGTGCTGGCTCATCCTGGGCAAGTACAATCTGGATATGCTGGTACTCACCTGCGGCACCAACGGAAGCTACGTCTTCACACCCGGCCATATCTCCTTCCAGGAGACACCCATGGTACAGGTAGCCGATACCGTCGGCGCAGGCGATTCCTTCACCGGATCCTTCGTGGGCAGCATCCTCAACGGCAAGTCCGTCCCGGACGCTCACCGCACAGCCGTCCAGGTCAGCGCTTACGTCTGCACGCAGAACGGCGCCATGCCTCCCATCCCCGCTGATTTACTGAAGTAAGAGAAAAAGTCCGCCCTTCCCCCGAAAAGAGAGGAAGGGCGGACTTCTGTCGGATAGAGGAGACTCGAACTCCCGACCCCTACGTCCCGAACGTAGTACGCTACCAACTGCGCTACTATCCGAATGCAATGCAAAGAAATACAGGACTGTAAGTCCCCTTTCTTCTGAAATGCATTGCAAAAGTACGAAGAAATGGGCATAGTGCAAAATAATTGGGCTCTTTTTTTTCACAAGTGCAGGATATGCCCGTATCAGACGAATGAATTTAAGTTTTTTATTCAAAAAAACGTTCAAAAATTTGGCAGGTACAAAAAAAGTCCTTACCTTTGCACCCGCTTAACAAAAGCAATGGTGCCATAGCTCAGTTGGTAGAGCAAAGGACTGAAAATCCTTGTGTCCCCGGTTCGATTCCTGGTGGCACCACTTCAGAAAAAGCAAATTAGGTTAATAAGCACAAGTTGATTCGGCATTCAGCAATGAATGCTGTTTTTTTTGTTTATAGCCGTACCCCCACAAAGGCACGGGCGCGCCATTTGTTCTGGTTGATGGTAACGGCGGAGTTGTCAAAGACCGAATTGCTCATCACCAGGGTAGCGCCGGCAAAGTAACGTGACGAGAAGTTATACACCACGGCAGCCCTTTCGTTGAAGATCATGTGGAAGCGCATGTGGCTGACCTCCCTTTCCTCCCCGTTGACAATCAGCTTGTTCCTGTTATAAACCACAAAGGTAGGCAGGGCCGACAAGTGCAGCAGCCACTTCTTGCCCAGCACCAGATTGTAGCCGTAGCCGCCGCCTATGCCCAGATGACCGAACTTGATGGTTACCTCAGGCGCTTCGGGGCTCCTTTCCTTCAGTTCATCCAGTGTATTGATGCTGCCGCCCTGGTAGCTGATGCCAGCCAGCCATGAGCCGGCGGAACGGCGCTGGATGTAATTCTGGTTAAAGGCGGCAGGAAACGAGAATTTACGGTGATTGAAGGCATAGTATCCGGCCACGTTGATAACCTTCATTTTCACATCACCCTCCTCCATACGCCGGGGCTCACCGTTCCGGATAACATCACCCGAGAGGGATTCGGAACGCTGGTAGCTGAAATCCAGACTGATACGGCTGCTGTAATAGTTCAGGTTGAGCTCATAGTCATTATAGATTCCCTTAATCTTGGCAGGGTTCAGCGAGAAGGCCGCCGACAGCCCCCGGTATGAGGCACCCAGGCTGATAGTAGTCTTGTGGCTGGTACCTAAGTCTGCCTTGTGGGTAATATCATTGACAGTACCTTTGGTATGGAACTTGTTTCCCGTCTGGTTGACCCTAACCTTCAGCGTCCACCTTCCGTCGGGCCTTGTCACATAGTTGCTGTCATACGGGATTTTATAATAACGGGCTGAAAGGGTGCTGTCCAGGCGGGCCAGCTTCTGGCGGAATGTCCGTTTCTGTGCCGTGGCGGTAAGGGCTGTCAGCAGGCTTAGGATAAGCAGCAGATATTTGTATTTCATCGGATTTCTGTTGATAGTTTATTAATTCAGCAGCAAAAGTAAGAATAATATCTTATAATCCCCTTCTTTTTCATCTTCTTTTTTTTAAGCACATAGACAGAAAACACGGTTTTACGGTCAAGAAAAACATCCCGGAACGCCAGATAAAACATCCCGGAAAAACATTCCGATACGCCCAAAATAATTATTTTCAAGGCTTGAAAATATATTTTCAAAGCTTGGTTATTTATTTTCAAGGCTTGGTTATAAATTTTCAAGGCTTGAAAATAGTTTTTAATGCCGTAGTAGGATGTTTTATCCTGGCGTATCAGGATGTTTTGTCTGGCAAGGAAAAACTTTTTTTTACGGGCTATAAGAAAGAAAATCCCCCTCATGGAAGAAAAATCAGGAAAAAAGTGTAACTTTGCAGGACAAAATCAGCATTCCGCTATAGCGGAAGGACTTTAAGTCAAGACACAGACAGAATCATCAGGACAGAAATGAATAAAGAAAATATAGCGTTAGACAATGCCACCATCCTTGTTACGGGAGCGGCAGGCTTCATCGGGAGCAATCTGGTGAGCCTGCTGCTGCGCAAGCATCCCACAGCACAGATCATAGGCATTGACAGTATGAACGACTATTATGATGTCCGCCTCAAGGAGGAACGCCTGAGGGCCATAACATCCCAGGCAGCCGAAGACCGGTTCACCTTTGTACGGGGCAACATAGCCGACAAGGAGCTGGTGGAGAAGCTTTTCACCGACTACCGCCCGGCAGTGGTAGTCAACCTGGCAGCCCAGGCAGGCGTACGCTATAGCATCACCCACCCGGACGTTTACATTGAGAGCAATATCATAGGCTTCTACAACATACTGGAGGCCTGCCGGCATCATAGTGTGCGGCATCTGGTCTATGCCAGCAGTTCCAGCGTCTATGGCGGCAACACCAAGATTCCCTTCTCCACCGATGACCCAGTGGACACACCCGTCAGCCTGTATGCCGCCACCAAGAAGAGCAACGAGCTCATGGCCCATTGCTACGCCAAACTGTATGACATCCCCAGCACCGGCCTGCGCTTCTTTACCGTTTACGGCCCGGCCGGAAGACCGGACATGGCCTACTTCGGGTTTACCGACAAGCTGGTACACGGCCAGACCATACAGCTGTTCAACTACGGCAACTGCCGGCGCGACTTCACCTATATTGACGACATCGTAGAAGGGGTGTACCGCGTAATGACGGCAGCTCCTAAGAGGGAGACCGGCCCGGACGGACTGCCCGTTCCGCCCTACGCTGTATATAATATAGGTAACAGTAATCCCGAGAGCCTGCTGGACTTTGTATCCATCCTGCAGGAAGAACTGATCCGTGCCGGCGTACTGCCCCGGGACTATGACTTCGAGGCCCACAAGGAGCTGGTTCCCATGCAGCCGGGTGACGTCCCCGTTACCTATGCCGACACCACACCGCTGGAGCGGGACTTCGGTTTCCGGCCCTCCACCCCGCTACGGGAAGGCCTTCGCCGGTTTGCCGAGTGGTACTATCAATATTATCAGCAGAAATGAACAGATTACTACAGCATATCATCCTATGGATAACCATCCTGCTGCCGCACACCCTGATGATGGCGCAGGGCAAGGTTATCATCAACGAGATTATGCAGTCAAATGTTAACTTCCTGAAAGCTGACCATGACTTCCCCGACTCGTGGGTAGAACTGCACAACATCGGCAATGAACGGGTTTCTGTTAAAGGTTACCGCATAGGCCCGTCAAGAGCATTCGCCGAGACTTTTCCCATCTCCAAAACGGATGATTACTACATAGAGCCCGGAGGTTATCTGACCATCTATTGCGACAAGACAAACAGTCTGCCGCTGCATTGTAATTTCAATCTGGAAACCGATGGGGGAAAACTGTACCTCGTAAACAACAACTGGCAGATAATCGATTCTGTCACTTATAAAAGCATGCCCGCGCCGAACGTAGCATACGGCAGAATAACCGACGGGGCAAGCGAATGGCAATATGAAATGACGGCAACACCCGGAGCAGCCAACAACAGCACAGAATGTCATGAGATACTGCCCGCCCCCCTGTTTTCTGCCGAGGGACATCTGATGACAGCGGCGTCCGAAACCATTACCGTCAGTATGCCATGGGGCGTACCGGATGATACACGAATCTACCTGACGACAGACGGCAGCGAACCTGACTGGGATTCCGTGTCAGACACGCTGTTCACCCTTACCATTGACACCAATACGGTTGTCAGGGCCAAGCTTCTCTCACAGAAAATGCTCCCCGCCCTTTCTACCTCTCATTCATATATCTACCCGCCAAGGGACACTAAATTACCCATTGTCTCCATTATTACCGACAGCACCTACCTGTATAGCAGCGAGGACGGCATCCTTTCCCCTGACAGTACAGACGGCAAGCCCAATTACAGATATGACTGGCGCCGGCCGGGTAATTTTGAGTACTTTTGCACTGAAAACGGCAGTACGGTTTTCAGCCAGTTTGGCGAGATGGCCGTATTTGGCGCTAATTCAAGAAATTTTCAGCAGAAAAGTTTAAAGTGCTATGCCAAAAAACGTTTTGGAAAGAAAAGTTTTAAGGGAGACTTTTGGCAAGACAAGCCAAATGTCAGAAAAGTAAAGTCCTTTACCTTAAGAAATGGTGGTGGCTCTTGCAAATATGGCCGCTTCGATGATGCTTTTGTACACAGATTGTTTGGCACTCATCTGGATAATATGGATTGGCAGGCATACGAGCCGGTTCTTGTCTATATCAACGGACAATACAAGGGTGTTTTTGGTATGCGTGAGCGTTCCAACGAGGACTATGTCACCAGCAATTACGGGATTGATGAAGATGAAGTGGAAATGGCAACAAACGGAAACTATTTAAGGGAAACATCATCAACGCCACTTTTCAATGAATTCCGCCAGTTATATCACAGAGATAATGTCACATACACAGAAATGGCTCAAAACATGAATGTGGAAAACTTCATGAATGCCTTCATTGCTGAATGCTATGCCTCCAATACCGATTTCCCCCACAACAACGGATCCATGTGGAGAAAGACGACAGAAGATGGCCGCTGGCACTGGATACCGAAGGATATGGATTACATTTTCGTTAATACCAGTTCCTGGAATATGTTTAAATATATGCTTGGCACATCTGACCCGGATGATCAGGAATACGAGAATGCCAACAATCCAAGTGTTAGAACTGCCTGCAAGTTATATGAGAAGATGATGTCATTCCCGGAGTTCCGTAATCGCTTCCTTGCCACATATGCCACGTATCTGGGGGACTTCTTGCGTCCAGACGTATGTGTACCCCTTATCAGCGAGATGGAAGAAGAAATAATAACCGAGCTTCCTTATACCTTTGCAACATACGTGGGCATGACCACACTTGAAAAACATAAATATGGATTAAACCGTCTCTATAAATATGTATCCACCCGCCCGGATTCTGTGTATCAGCACATGGCGGACTACTTCTCCTTGGGTGAAGTGATACCCGTCAGCATCACGGCAGACTCTTTACAAGAGGATGAACATTCTCACGTAACCGTTTCAGTATGTGACACACCCCTTCGCACAGGACGGTTTGACGGCGCATGGTTCACGTCGTTTCCCATGAGTCTGTGCACAGAGGCAGAAAACGGCGCATGGCTGATAACGATTACGCATGAAAACGGCAGCGTTTCCACCGAAGTTTTTTATACACAGGAGTTTCAGCCGGACCTGACATCATGCGTTCCAGGAGACTCTGTTGCCATTGTTGCCACAACAGCAGAAGGTGCGGACCATATTGCCCCCTCCTCACGCAACAGCAGAACCACTACAGCCATCTACGATGCAACCGGTAAGAAACTGAACCGTATGCAAAAGGGATTCAACATCATACTCTACTCCAACGGAACACGGAAGAAAGTTCTTTATAAATAAAAAGCAGACAAAACCCATTGATAAGATATGACTATTACGGAAATCAAAGATATTCTGATTGGAGGATCCGGAAGGACGGCCATTGTCAAGAAGAACATTCTTGGCTCATTGGTAATCAAGGGCATCAGTATTTTGACATCACTCCTGCTCGTCCCGATGACATTGGGATACGTCTCTGCGGAAATATATGGCGTATGGCTCACAATTTCCTCTATCCTCCATTGGCTGACCTATATGGATATTGGATTTACCCTTGGACTAAAGAACCGCCTGAACGAATGCCTCGCACGGAAAGACTACGAGAAAGGCAAAAGCCTGGTATCCACCACCTACGCCATAATGTTCGCCATCTTCGTGCCGATGTCGGCAGTGCTGATTGCCGTAAGCCCCTGCATAGACTGGTGCCGACTGCTGAACGTAAATGCCTCTAATCAGGAAGTCATCCTCAAGACGATGCAGGTGCTCTTCCTCTTCATTGCCTTGCAGATGATAGTAAACGTGTTCGTAACCGTCGTGGCAGCCTACCAGAAGACCGCACTCTCCAGCCTGTTTGCCGTCATCGGCCAGATATGCTCGCTGTGCATTATCGGCATGATGACGGTATTCGTAAAACCATCATTGCTGTATCTGGCTTTTGCATACTCAATGATGCCCATTGTGATTGTCCTGACTGCATCTGTCATATATTTCAGGAGCAGCATGAAGGAAGTTGCTCCCTCCTTAAAAGCTATCAACCTGTCATATATAAAAGATTTATGGGGACTTGGAATAAAGTTTTTCATCATACAACTGCAAATGATCGTCCTCTATCAGGCTACGAACATACTAATTTCGCACATAGCCGGACCGGAATCCGTCACACAGTACAACATTTCGTACAAGCTGCTCAACGTCGTCGTCATGGTCTATTCCATCATACTGAACCCTCTCTGGCCTGCATTCACCGATGCCCACGCCAAGCAGGACTACGCCTGGATGAAACGCACCTACAGGAAGATGCAGCAAATCTACATCCTGCTGTGCGCAATGGTGACCCTCGTCGTAGTGCTGTCCCCGCAGCTCATCAGGCTGTGGGTGAGGGATATGGTCGAAGTGCCACTGGTTCTGACCATCTGCATCGCCATATACACCCTGATTCACTGCTGGGTGTCGTTGCAGGCCATCCTCATAAACGGAACGGGGAAAGTCAAGTTACAATCACGCGTGATTGTTATTGGCTTGATGCTCCATATTCCTATATCTCTGTTCCTCGGCCAATACATCGGTATTTTTGGAGTCGTAGTCTCCATGTCTGTCATAAACATTATATATGCCAGTGTATTCACCACTCAGATTCGCAGAATCCTGAGCAATACGGCAACTGGGATTTGGAACGAATAATTCTACATTCAAGCTTATGATTAAAATTCTGAACAACCTATATTACCCCCTTTACGAATACCTCTACCTCTTCGTAATGGTTATCTATATGGCACAGATGACACCGGATACAGGGCGTATGGTGGGAGGCCTGTCTGGTAACCCTATCCCGTTCCTTATCCCCATTGTCCTGACCGTCATCCTGCTGTTGCGCAATCCCATCAGTTTTGCACATAACAAGCTGTGGATACTAACGGGTATTATGGCTGGCTGGTCGGTATTGGTCTGTTATAAGTTTCATGACTTCAGTACGGCTAATCTGTCCTACTACTTCTTCCTGATATACGCCATCCTCATTGCTTTTATCCACATTCGCATCTATGGCAGGGACCTATTCCCTATTTTCGAGCACATTATGGTTGTATTCTCGGCAATTAGCCTGGTGCTTTGGGGGGTGGCAATAATTATTCCCGGCATTGATACGGCATTCCGTTTATTTCCGGAAACCAGCTTCGGAAACAATGTTCTGTACCTGTTTAACTGGATGGACCCTGCCAAAGGACAGATTTATGGTTCCCTCATCCGAAATGCCGGCTGTTCATGGGAACCTGGCCGCTTTGCCATTATGCTGATTCCGGCCATACTAACAAATCTGTCACGTGAAGGAATATCATTCAGGGGAAATACCAGAATCATAATTCTGTTGCTTGCCCTTGCCAGCACCATGTCCACCACGGGCTATAGCATTACCTTCCTCATATACGCTATATTCTGGTTAAACGAGTTTAATATCCGGAGTGTTCTTACCTTCTTATTCATTGCTCTGCCCTTGGCTGTGGCCATCAACTCCCTTGACTTCATGGGCGATAAGATTATGGAAAAAAACAATTTTGAAGGATTGACACGGGAACGAATACATAACATCAATTACAATGCAAAAGAACATGGTGATAAGTATTTAGGTTCGTTTGACCGCTTTGAATCGGCATATTTTGAATGGATTAATTTCCGGCAAGATCCTGTCCTCGGATATAGTAGAAACATAGACTATAGTTGGTTTCGGCAGAATATTTCGAAAAACTTCATGCTTACCGGCGGGGCTGTGAAGATTCTCAGTCAGTATGGTATCTTAGTTGGAGTTTTTCTATACATCCTACTTTTCTATTCATCCCACAAAATAAGCCAAACCAGTTGGTGTCAACACAAATTTGCATTTGCTATCATATTGCTATTATCTTCTGTCTCATACGCAATCTTCTGTGTACCTATATTTACAGCCTTTTGGCTTTACGGCCTTTTCTGCTATGAAGAAGACATGGTTCTTGCTGACGATACGGATGACATAGATGAAAATGTTAACAACAATTTTTACAACTAAAGATTAAACATAGGATGTTAAAGACTCTAAGCACATTATTATCAGACATCTGGTTCCTCATCAGGAAATGGAGAGAGCTGTTATTTCACCTCCACAAGAACTATCCGGAGAGGAAACATTTTGGCGCTTTGCCCGCACATAGTACAATTGCGCTGCCATGTCATATCGGGAGAAAACAGAACATCTTTGTTGAGGATTTTGTCAAGATACGATATGGGTTAACTGTAATCAATGCAGGAAAAGAATCCGTGTACATAAAAAAATACACAGTAATAGCGCCCGATGTAACTATCATCACAAACAATCATCGGTCAACAGTCTCTATTCCACAAGTAATTTTGGGCGAGAGCCATATTAACGATTATTCTGCCAATGTCACAATTGAAGAAGATGTGTGGGTAGGGACACGGGCAACCATTATGGCAGGGGTGACGCTTGGGCGTGGGTGTATCGTAGCAGCGAATGCCCTTGTCACCAAATCCATTCCACCATACGCATTAGTTGCAGGCATCCCGGCAAGAATCATTGGCGTAAAATTCTCACCTTCTGACATTGAGAGACATGAGGAAACCCTCTACCCGCCAGAAGAGAGGATGTCTCATGAAGATTTAGTCTCCTTATTTGAAAAGGTTTACCATGACAAGAAAGTTTTCGGTTGCTCCGAACCTCTCACACAGGAGCAATCAGAAAAGGTAAATAAGCTTAAGAAGAAGAGGGGATTTGACAACTACTGCGTATGAGATTACTTTTCTATCAGGATACACCGTTCCCATACGGCATGGCTGCAGCAAAGCGCAGGCTATGCTATATTAAAGGCCTCAAAGCTGCTGGAGATGAAATCAACGTCATCATCTGCAACAAGGTCTTGGAAAGAGGGAAAGACGATGGGATGCCAGCTAAGGGGCAATATTACGGCACCCCCTATTGTTACATAAGCGGTAAATACAAATATCCCAAATGGAACAAGCTGATGCGCGGATTGGATTGGAATATAATAGACCCCATCCGTACATTTTTCTATTCTTTACAACATCTTCACAAAGGAGACATAGTATATGTTTATCTGTATCCTCTTTTCCTGCAATTTATGATTCTCTTAGCATCAAAGATAAAAGGGGCAAAGACCATCAAGGAGACCTGTGAACATCCCAGTTCCCTGAGAATGAATCATAAAAACCGCAAATTACTTGACTGGATAGAGTTCCACATAATCATGCCTCAATACGATGGTTTCATTGCTATCTCCACTAGTTTAGAGAAGTTTGTTAACAAGTACAAGAAAACCTCTGCCGAAGTAATCCGTATTCCTATATTAGTAGATCCGGAACCATACAATATTGACTTCTCTCAAATACAATCTCCCTTTGATGTGCCTTATATCATTCATACCGGAACCATGTATGAACAAAAGGATAGCATTTCAAAAATACTACATGCATTTGCCAAATTGAAGCACGAATACACATTACCATGCAAACTGGTTTTTACAGGGAAAGACTCTGACCCACACCGTTGTAAGTACAAAAACCAGATAGAGCAACTTGGCCTCACCGATGATGTTGTCCTGATGGGATATGTCTGCGACGAAGAAATCCTTAAATTGCAACATTTCGCTGCACTTTCCATTATTTATAAATCAGACAACCTGCAAACGCAAAACTGTTTTCCCACCAAACTGGGTGAAATGCTAATGAGTCAGATTCCTGTGATTATGACGACCATTGGTGACGTAAAACTTTATTTGGAGTCAGGAGTCAGTGCCTATCTCTTTGAGAAAGATGATGAGAACAAACTTGTGCAATACATGCACACCGTACTTTCCCAACCACAAGAAGCAAGTGTCATCGCAAAAAGAGGAAATGAGGTAGCCTTGAATTCATTCAACCCGATTGTTCAAGGGAAAAGGCTCTCTGAATTTATACATGGATTATAATAATTTGTTGAAATATATGCGAATCTGGAATAGAATCATACGTTTATACAAACGCTGTTTTTGGTCGCTTGAAAAACGGGCTCTCCATGAAGGTGTTATCATGGGTAAACAAAATAGAATAGAAAGTTATTTCTGGAGTTCAGCAGAACCTTACCTTATTACAATTGGAAGTCACTGCGACCTTACAGAAGGATCAAAAATCTACACACATGGTGGTGCCCGGGTAGCCAGAGGAGAATATCCGGACTTTGATGTTTTTGGTAAGGTTGTGCTAGGTAATAGAGTATATGTTGGTTCCGGCGCAATGATTATGCCAGGTGTTATTATTGGTGACAACGTTTTGATAGCAGCAGGCAGTGTCGTTACGAAGTCCATTCCATCAAATGTAGTAGTGGCAGGTAACCCAGCGAAATTTGTCTGCACATTGGACGAGTATATTAAAAAGAACAATTGTTTTAACGTTGGTACAAAATCTCTTTCCCCAAAAGATAAAAAAGTTTTTCTCCTTGTACAGCCTGATGAAAAGTTTGTAAAGAAGGGATACATTCAGGTACCTGATTAACATATTTCTTTCTGGACTCTAATGCTGAATAGTAGATATTTGAACGCAAATCTTTCCGATTTGAGCACGTATAGGACACAATTGATGGGTATAGCAACATTGATGATTATCATCTGCCATGCAAATGCATATCATGTCTTACTTCCTATTTCCCTCGCATCTTTGTTGAGATGGGGGAATTTAGGGGTGGACATATTCTTATTTTTGTCT
>CACYMI010000022.1 GCA_902775385.1 uncultured Bacteroidales bacterium | reverse complement strand
GGCAAAGAGCCAGCCCCATGATATGGACAGTAGAATCAGTAGGATGTTGCGCATGCTACGGAAGGCATAATACAGCAGTGCCAGAATCAGTGTCACTGCCAGGCTGACGGAAAGAATGCTGTCCTGTCTGATCTGCGTGCTGTTGCCCACGGCTATGGAGGGGCCGCCTATGTAACGGACGGATACGGCAGGAGAATGTGCCTGCATGCTGTCGGCCACGGCATCCAGCATCTGCATGAGGCGGGCATTGTTGTGCGTCTCGCTGTTGCCGTAGGGCGATGTCAGCGCCACCAGGCTTCGCTTCATGTCGTGCGTGAAGATATAGCCGTCATACAACTGGAAACCGTCTGTCCCCCAGCTGCCCATCAACTCGGAAACAACGGGTGTGAACAGGTTCAGAGGGTCGCGCTGCAGGTTGGTGCTCAGGAGCCCTGAGGTGGGGAACATCAGCATTGCCAGGTCCTCCTGCAGCTGCTTTTCGGTATAGTCGGGAACGGCCAGCAGGCTATCCATCCGTGTGTAATCATTCTCCGTCAGGAAGAGCGGAATGTTCTGATAGACAAAGTCCGTAACAGCCGAAATGCCGTCGTAATCCACCTGCGCCGTAACCTCGCGGATGATGCCTGATGTGTCGGCAGCAGAAAGGTATTCGCCGAAATCGCTCATGGCGCCGACAAGGGCGTCCTCGTTCGTCTGCGTGGTATCCTTCATCTGGAAGATAGCCAGTAGCTTACTGGCACCAGATACGTCCTGATAGACCTGCAGCGACTCCTGGTACTGTTCGCCAAGGGGCAGGAAGGCTGATATGTCCTCGTTAAAGCGTACTCTGGACACCAAGAGTATCAGCAATGCGGTAGAGACGCACAGGGTGGTCACACACATTGGCGTGTGACGGCGCATATAGTCGTATATCCTAAGGATGATGTCAGCCATTCTTGTACAATGTTTTTATCCAATCCATGAAAGCATCCTTCCACTGCCTGCATTCAGGCGTTCCCTTGGTGGGGGAGGCCCCGAATCCGTGCCCCCCTGTCAGGTACTGAAGATAGAGGTGCGGAACGTTTTGTTCCGACAGGGCGGCATCCAGCAGCTCGGCATTCCTGTATTGCACAATGGGGTCATCCTGACAGTTCACCAAGAAGACGGGCGGACAGTCGGCATGGACGTTTCTCTCCAGTGAGAGCCGTTCGCGCAGTTGCTGGTTGTTCTTGCGGCTATCGCCCAGCAGAGCCCTTCTGGAGCGTTTATGCACACAATCCTCTACCATCGTTACAACGGGATATATGGGGACTACGAACGACGGCCGTTCCTGAGCGGGAAACAGTTCGGCACCCGACATCACCAAGTGTCCGCCTGCCGAGAATCCCATCGCTCCCACCTTCTCGGGGTCTATGCCCAGTTCAGCCGCATGGCTCCGTACCACAGCCAGAGCTTGTTTGAGGTCGTCTTGCGCATCGGGGTATCTGACACCCCTGAACAGGTATCTGTATCTGAGCACAAAGGCCGGTGTCTGTGCCGTTCTGTATTTCAGCAGAAAGGCCGATATGCCGTTTGCCTGCAGCCATTCAGCCACGGAGTGTCCCTCGGCATCCATGTCGTGCCAGAAATAGCTTCCACCAGGGCATACAATGACGGCAATGTCCGTCCCGCCCTTGGCAAGGTAGGGCGTCATCCACACCTTCTTATGGCAGGAAGTGCCCTCCCAGATGTTTATCCGGGCAAAGCTGGCTGTTGCTATTGCCGCAAATAGTATGGTTAAAACAAATCTCTTGCCCCTTGCTCCTTGCTCCTTGCCCCTAGCCCCTTTTAAATTTGAATTTTGAATTTTGGATTTTGAATTTTGGATTTTGAATTGATTCTCCTCCAACCATTGGGCGTAGAGCCTCCTGAACCACTTGGCACGTTCCTGAACGGTTCCTCCTAACTGACTGAGCTGCTGCGGGTTAACTCTCTCTCCCACATGCAGTACAATAGGATTTCTGTGCATATACTTACTGTTCTTGGGCAGCGCCTTGCAGGCCCCATACAGCATCAGGGGCAGGATGTCTATCCCCAAGTCGGTGGCCAACTGGAAGGCCCCCTTGTGGAACCTTCCTATCTGGCAATCCTCGGAGCGTGTACCCTCGGGGAAGATGGCTATGGAGTAGCCTCTGTCTGTCAGGTCCTTGATTCGGGGTTTCAGTTGGTCGTACCCCATAGAGACAGGGTAGTATTCGGCATGACGCAGGATATAGCCAAAGAAGGGGCTGTTATAGACCCAGTCGTTGGTCAGGAATACCATCTTGCGGGTCAGCCCCAGCAGCACCATCAGGTCCAGGTGGCTCTGATGGTTGCAGATGATGATGGCAGGCTTACTGAAGGTCTCGGCAGTGGTGTTGACGATGCTCACCTTGCCGCTGGCCACGTACAGCAGCTTGGAAACCACCTTGCCTGTAAAGTACAGCAGCGTACGCAATGGCGAACTGCCTAGGTGGAACAGCTTGGCTATGGGCACATAAATCAGGGAGAGGGGTATGATAATACACAGCCCCACCAGATAAACCGTCAGGGCAAAGGCCGTCCGGAATACGGTATCTATGAACCTGAGCAGGTACAGGGGATAGCCCCATACAAAAGCCAGCAGGCACAGGAAGGTATTCAGGATGAATATGCGGGTGAAGTCGGGCCCCGGACGGAAGTGCGATACACGCTCCTGACGGGGCGGATAATAGACATTCACGGGTACAGAGACAATCCTCACGCCATTCCAGGCAGAAGATACCAGCAGCTCCAGCTCTGCCTCGTACCGGGAAGTCAGCAAGGAGAGCCCGTGCAGTTTGTGCAGGGGATAAAGCCTGAAGCCCGTCTGGGTGTCGGGGACATAATGCAGGGTCTGTACGCAGAACCAGAAGTTGCCGAAAGCATTGGCAAACTTGCTGCCGCCCGACCTTTCTACGCCGTCCAGCTTGCGTTGACCCAAAATGATGGCTTCGGGGTGGTGCAGGTTGGCCTCTAGGAACAAGGGGATGTCCTCGGGGAAATGCTGACCGTCGGCATCCAGGGTAATGGCATAGGAGAAGCCCATCTCTATGGCCTTGCGAAGGCCGTGTTTCAGGGCCGTGCCCTTGCCTGTGTTCTTGGGATAATCCACCAGCGTGATGCCCTCTGTCTGCAGGAGCAGCTCGCGTGTGCCGTCGGTGCTGCCGTCGTTCACTACAATAACATCGTGGCATTGCAGCAGGGTACGACGGACCACATCAGCAATGGTTCCTGCATTGTTGTATGTAGGTATAATGGCGCAGATTCCTCGCTCGTGCAGCAATCTGGCTATGTCTGCTGTATGCTTCTGTTCAGACGTCATTGCAGGTAAATGAGATTTTGGCGTATATCGTCTCCTCGCCATTGTCCATCACGGCCTTGGCGCTGACCTTCCCCTCAGTTTCTTTTATGGCAGAGAGGTGCACCCGCACTGTATGGCCCGTTGGTTGGAGGATTGACAGGAACTTGGCGTTCCTGATGGAGGTAAGCTGCAGGGGCTTCTGCAGATGCTCCGACAGCAGCTCCTCGGCTATCTGTATTATACATACGCCAGGCGTAATGGGCATACCGGGGTAGTGTACCTGGTAGATGATGCAATCCCTGTTGAGCTGTATGCTGTAGGTGACACCATCAGGGGTCTTTTGTACATCTTTTATATCGTATAGATTATTTCTTAGCGTCATTGTTAAGGGTAAACACAGATGGGTTGATAACAATGTTTTTCTTTATCGAGGAGAGCTGGATGGTGGTGCTGTCTCCGTTCTTTTCGTACATCTCTATTTGGGTTACAACCGCCTGCTTGCGATCGTAGTAAAGAACAATCCGAGTGAACATTTGCTTCAACTCCTTATTCTGTGGAATAAGTGTTAGAATATGCTGATTTTCAGTTGTTTCTGCGGTTGTATGAAAGTCTTTCTTCTCTGATAAGACTTTACCTAAATTGCTGGGAATCATGATGCGAATCATTTCCCTGATTCTCTTGTGCCGGTTAGCATTAAGGGTATTGCTGCGCTTACTGTTCCTAAACAAAACCTTATCATCGTTGAGAATGAAGAGAGAGGCGTAGGGGGTAGTGTATTCCCATCGCAGGCGGTTGGGTTGCGTGCACCACATCCTGCCCTTTGATACCATAGCATCATTCAGCATCTTCAGACGTTTGGTCTGCGTGAAGTCGGCCTGCACCGTTCCGACAGCCTGAGAAGCCTTGCTGATCTCATCTATGGCGCTTGTCTGTGCCAGAGCGGATGTAATGCTGCTGAGGCTAAATAGTATCGTTAGGATGATATAATTCATAATTTATAATTTTCACTCCCCCAAGGGGGGAGCTGGAGGGGGCTTTATTTCGATATTATATAACAACCGGTTATTATCAGCAGGACGCCAATCCATTTGCTCATGTCAACATGCTCGTGAAAGAACACGATGGCGGCAATCATGCCAAACACATAGCTCAGGCTGACCAGCGGGTAGGCCGTGCTGATGGGGTAGTGCTTGATGATATACATCCACAGCAGGCTGGCAGAGCCGAAGCAGAGGCCGCAAAGGGCAAACTGCCAGTTCACCAGGGCAGAGCGCCAGAAAGCAAGGTTCCAGCCAAAAGGTTCCATCCTGAGAAGGCCGAACTTCAGCATTACCTGCCCCATCGCCAGCAGGAAACTTTGTATAAGAGCCAATGACAACAGACTTATATTCATAAGGCGGATTTTATAATGATGCTTTTAGAGTATATCTCGTATTGTTCCGTGATACCTTGCTGGTCAAGTACAACCTTGAACGTAGGCGGCACGTGGTTGTGAAGTCCCACCAGTACGCTACTGGCTTTCCCCTCGCGGATAAGCCTCTGGGCATCGCGCAGCGCCCATTGGAGGGATTCCTTACCTTGTGAGTAGGTGATATTATATCCGTGGCAGCCCAGATGGATTGCCAGCGCTCCAGCCAGCGTGTTATGTGTGCTTTGCATGAAAAGGGTGGGGCTTATTCCTTCCTCGCCCTGTTCATGGATGGTATTCAGAATCTTCCCGCCATTCTCCAGCATTCCGTATTGTGTGGCTACGATAATGGCATCCGGCTTACTGATGCCAGCCTTCTGTATGGCACGTAAGGATGTCAGGAAGGCAGCTTTCATTACCTTGCACATTCTTCTGGACTCCATGGGCGAGATGTATTCGCGCAATTCCTTCAACTCCTCCTCTTGGGTGATTTCGTTCTCGCCTGTCAGAATGTAGTCCTTCTGGGGAACATCATCAAAGGGGCTTTCCTTGTCAGAGATGACCAGAGAAGAGTCGTTGCCTCCGAATCCGAACGAGTTACACAACACGTGGTGCAGCTCCTTCTGCGTGGTCTTGGAAACAGGAGTGATACAATCCGGTGTGCCGGTGCTCCATCCGTAATTAGCTGGGATAAAACGACTTTGCATAGCAATAAGGCAAATCACTGCCTCGATGCTGCCAGATGCCGAAGTGGTATGTCCCGTAAGGGATTTGGTGCTGGATACGGGCGGCATGTTCTCGGTAAAGACACGACGCAGGGCTGTGCTCTCGGATGTGTCATTGTCGGGTGTTCCCGTTCCGTGGGCATTCACGTAATCAATCTCCTCAGGTCTCAGGTGCGCCATCTGCAGCGCCTCTGTCATAGCCATGAAGGCGCCTTTGCCATTCTCGGAAGTGGCGGTCTGATGGAAGGCATCGCATCTGTTGCCCCAGCCTGTGATGTAAGCTTGGATATTGCTCCCCTGCAGGTGTGCATCCGGAGTTCGTTGTAATACCAGATAGGCAGCTCCTTCGCCTAAGTTGAGCCCCTGGCGGGTAGCATCAAACGGACGGCAGACATCGTGGTCAAGAATCATCAGGCTATTGAATCCGTTCAGATGGAACAGGGACAGCGCCTCCGTTCCACCTGCCAGGACGATGTCAGTCTCGCCGCAGAGCAGCATCCTTGTTCCCAGAATGATGGCATTCAGAGCCGATGAGCAGGCGGTGGAGATGGTGCTCAGTTCGCAGTCGATACCCACCATGCGGGCAATGGCCTGTGTGTTGTTGCCGCAGGAGTATTGTTCAGTCGCCTCTGTTCCACCTACGGTAGTGCCAGAGATAAGGGTTACACGCCTGCCTTTCAGCGATTGAGGAGATAGGCGGGCATCTTCCAGCGCCTGACGGAGTGCGTAAGCTCCAAGCAGGGCGGTACGACTGACCTCTTCCTCTGCCGCTACGGCAAGGGCGTGCCTGAGTTCTGCGTCAGACATCTTGACTTCCCCCACAGGCAGTTCCTTGTGTTGGGATTTCAGATAGCGCAGTTCGCCTATGCCTGTCCTGTTCTCCAGCAGTGATTTCTGCACCGACTCCTTATCGGTACCCAATGCACAGACGATTCCACTTCCTGTTATGGCAATGCTTGCCCCATCCTTATTTCCCATTGACGAAGTATATTTGTGATTAATATTCTTCACTCTTGATCCTTCACTTCTTCCTGTTCTGGCTTACGTACTGGGCGATATTCTCTACGCTGGTAAAGATGCTCTTACCTTCGGCTGCACTTGCCAGACGGATGCCGTAGCGCTTCTCCAGCAATACAATCAGTTCCAGCGCATCAATAGAGTCCAGCCCAAGTCCGCCTGCTCCGAACAATGGAGCCTTGGGGTCAATATCCTCAGGAGTCAGTTCCTCAAGGTTCAGTACCTCGATAATCTGTTCTTTCAGTTCTAAAATCAGTTCTTCCATTATATTCTATTTATGTTATTTCGTTATGACGTTATAAACTCTTAATTCCGCACAATAATCCTCCTCGCTCTTGTAATCCAGCCATCCTGTGATAATACTCTTGTGGTAGTTGTCAAGCATTGTGGCTTGGGTTACCATACGCATAATATCATCATCTTTACGGGGGAGAATGTAAAAAGATGTCTCGCCGTGAAAGTCGTTTCGGATGGCAACTTCTCCGTTTACGATATTGGGCAGTGTATATACAAATGAGGCAGGAGAGGGGAAAAAGTTCTCTGGGTCGGCAATGGAGGCAAGAAACTCCTTGTCGGCATTGATAGAGGACGACTGTCCAAAAAAGATGACAGCTCTCTTGCCTCTTGCCCCTTGCTCCTCGCCCTTTGCTCCTCGCTCCTTCCGGATCAGCAACTCTGTTGCAATAAAGCCCAGACGTGCCAGAGCGTCCATCTTGTAGAACTTGGGGTAGTCCTGAATGTATGTCTTGTACAGGTATGTCAAAAGGGCTTTTCCTCTCAACTGCCCTGTGTCTATCATCTTGTTGTCAATCTGCACCGACTGGGGCGTGATGGTGACTTGGTGTTGTGCCTCTATTTCTTGCCCATTCTCTCTCCCTAAGGGGGCGCACGGGGTCAATAATACCGCAGCATTGCATCCGCCAAAGCCGGAGATAAGCTTCACGAAGTCTTTCTTTGCCGTTGTGGTATTGTTACGGACAATGTTCAAGTTGCCGCTTACGCCCAGCTCTTCATAGCCTTTAGTGCCAACGATGGTATTGTCTTCTGCGGCATGGAGTGTGATGAGGGTTTCCAGAATACCTGCGGCTCCCATCGTATGGCCATAGTATCCTTTCAGGGCATTTACGGGAATATTCGATAGTCCTGCTCTGCAGATTCCGCGTGCCTCCATCTGGTCGTTGTACAGCGTAGCAGTGCCGTGTGCGTTGATAACGGACAGCTTGCAGGCATCTTGCTCCTTCATGACAGCTTCCAGTGCCATCAGGCATCCGTCGGCTTTCGGGGCGGGACTACTAACGTGGTAGGCATCGTTTCTGATGGCTGCCCCTGCGATGTGCCATTTGTCTGTCAGGTTTCCCTTCCCCAGTATTACGGTAGCAGCCGCTTCGCCCAGATTGAGTCCTGTTCTTTCTAAGTCGAAGGGGCGGCATGGAGTTTCTGACAGTGCCTTCAGCGAATGGAAACCCGAGATGATGAAAGGGCTTTGCAGGTCTATACCACATACTATCACGTAATCGTATTCCTGCATTTCTATCAGTCGGTTCCCCAATATCAGTGCCGAGACACCTGAAATGCAAGCGTTGCAGACGATGATGGGAGTGGTGGTTATGCCTACGTTCTGAGCAATCCTTTCTGCAGAATGCCCCGGGTAGAGAACATTCTCAGGGGGATTACCCTCGATGTTCAGCAGGCTGATGTTCTGTTTGGTGGAGCTTATCACCAGACAGGTCCGGTTGTCCATTGGGATCTGGCAACTCTCAAGGGCTTTTCGGATGGAGGTTACGGCCAGACTCTCGAATAGGGTAAGGCCGTTTATCGTGAACTCCTCTTTCTGCTCTTCAGAAAACAAAGCAGCAGTAAAGGGGAAGGGTAGATTGAATTCATGATTATGGAGGCGCAATGCAGTCTTACCAGCTTTTACTGCCTGGTAATTGGCTCCTGAAGAGGAACCTAAAGGCGACATGATGTTATCTGCTATTATTGCTGCCATGTATCTATTCCTCTTTTAAAGCTATCTTAATCTCCGTAGTGGCCAAGGTTTTATCCCCAGACATAACGGTGGCTGTGGCCAGTGATATGCCAAAGGCCTCCTCTACGATGGTGACTGTTGTTGTGATAGTATCTCCAATTTTAGGAAGGCAGGTGATTTCCATGTTACGTACTGCACCTATGAAGCCTACCTGTATATTCTTCTTGAGAATATACTTGTTGATATATCCAATTCTGGCGGCACATGTCTGGGCGATATTCTCGACAAGTCCACTCGCTGAAAGACTATTCTGACCCGCAAACAGATTGTCAGGCTTGATGTGCAATGTGGTTACTACAACGTCCCTGCTATAGTGCCTTAGCGTATCTATCATCACAAACGGTTCCTGCTGGGGCAGGAGCGTGTGGATGTCTATGCCTTGCACGAAAGCATCAGTTGGGCAGGTATAGTCTTTAACATTCATCATCTTTCCAGAATTCAAAGTAGTTGTACCATTGGGTGGGGTATAGTTTTACCATCCGCTCCACTTCGGCAACATATTGTTGGGCCAGTTCCTGTATCTGCTGCTGGCGCGGTGCTTCCCTGTTGTAGCTGAGGGGTGTAACATATATTTTATAGGTGCGTGTCGACTGCTTCATCACATGTACGGCAAGCACGTTCAATCCCCTTATGGTGGCTATACTGAAAGGACCGTACGGGAATGCGGCGGTGTCGTTCAGAAAAGGTATCAGCAGTTTCTTCTGTGAACCTAGCAGGCGGTCGGCTGGCATACTTACAATCTCTCCGTTCTGCAGGGCTTGGTCAATCTCGAACAGGTGTCCCATATCAGGCCGTATGGGTATCATTCGTGTATTTGTATCAGCAAAGAGCTTGGAGCGGTTATTCATTACGAAAGCCTTCTCGCCAAAGAAGACCAGAGCGTTTATAGGTTTCTGGTCCGATGAAAGGGTATAGCCGGCAATCTCGTAGTTACCTATGTGTGAGCTTAGCATAACGAAGCTCTCCACCCCTCTGGCAAGTTGCTGGAAGTGTTCAGCGCCTTCTATCTCCATGCGGAACGTCTTGCCTGCATAAGTGGCGAATTTATCTATTACCACCTGACTGAACTGGTAGTGGTTCTGGTATGTCTTGATGGCTGACTTCAGTGGGCCGTACCCATGCTGCTTTCTGAAATAGCGGTAGATGATGCCGCCGGCGGGGTTGACAAGCAGGCAGACAGGAATGACGAATATGGCGGTAAAGGCATACAGCACCCTGACATCAATGTACCGTAGCATACGTATGAGCCATCGGTGCATCCATGCATTCCCGTATGTTGTACCTGCCCACTCCTTTTCCATACTTACTCTTTAATTTTCTGTTCTATGTAGTCACAGAAATCACCTAACGTTTTAACGTTAGTCATCTCCTCGAGCTTAATCTTGAAACCAAAGATTCTGTTGACAATAACAATGATATCAACATAGTCCAGACTGTCAATGCCCATATCTTCCTTTAGTAAGGCGTTAGCATGAACCTTTTCTGCTGCTATCTCCATGTCTTCTATCATGAAGTCCCTGACTTTCTCTTCTATTTCTGTCCTTGTCATTCTTATGGTAGATATTTTATCTTTTTTCTTTTATTCTTTATCTTTTATCTCTACAATACTGTGTCCTTGCCCCAGTCCGTCATATATCTTTTCTATTTCCAAGCCAGCGGCACAGATGCATTGCTGCAGATCGGCGGTATTGTACATCTTGCTGTTGCCGTTGGCCAAGGCTGTAAAGTAGAGGCTGGTCAAGGTCAGGCACATGGCTGCCGGTTCGAACCGCTGGCGGTCCCACAGTGTTTCCATGATGTAGAGACGGGTGTCTGGTGTCATAATGGCCTTGGTTCTCTTGAGGATGCTGACAATCTCTGGCATGCTGAAGCAGTCCAGGAACTGACTCATCCAAATGGCATCCAAACCGCCTTCATGTTGCGGAAAAACTGCATCCTTCTGTAGTAAGTTGATGCCGCAGCCCCTGATACGTTCGGCACCAGGTTTATCAGCAATGTTCTGCTGCATCAGCTTAATCTGTTGGGGCAAGTCCAAAACGGTCACTTCTACGTCCTTGTCGAATTCCACACATTGCAAGGCCCATTTGCCGGTATTTCCGCCCACATCATAAAGCGAGCGGGTTCGGTGCTCCCTAAAGATTATTTCAAGGGCTTGCGGGAAGGCTGAATCGCTATAGAAATGATCGAAGGCAAACCATGACTTCTGAACCTGTTCGGGCAGAGAACTCAGCCCCTCGTATATAGTCGGCCAGGGGCCGAAATGTTTCAGTCCTTCGGGCTTCCCGTTCAGTAGTGATTCCTCCAAACGGAACCATCCCAAATAGTTGACATCGTGATTAAAGTCCAGGTTCACGCGTGTTGCCTTGTCGGTCAGCAGGAACCATCCGGTCTTGCTTAGGGTATATTTCTCTGTCTCCTCGTCAATGAGTACGGTTCCGATGCTGAGCGAAGCCTCGAGCAGGCATTTTACAGCGTAGTCAGTCAACCGTGTCCTCTCAACAATCTCCTGACGGGTGAGTCCTTCGTCGGCATCCCTGAGCATATCCAGAATACCGAATTTTACCATCAGTCTTGATGCTTGGAAAACTGCTGGTCCCCAAGCTATGAATTCGGCCTGCCGTTGAGCTTCAGGTGCCGGAAGTTGTTCGATGGTGTATTTTTTCTTCAATGCAGGGTGTAGGTTCATATCTTATATCGCTTAGGGTTTCTTTATTATCAGGGTACTGTTAGTTCCGCCGAACCCGAAGGAATTGCTTAGCACGGTTCTGACCTCTGTTTCTGTGGTCTTGGCAGCGATATTCAGTTTTGCGGAAAACTCATCGGGGTTTTCGAAGTTGATGTTGGGGGCTACGAAGTTGTTCTGCATCATGATGATGCTGTAGACAATCTCAGACGCTCCTGCCATCCAGCACTCGTGTCCTGTCATGGATTTGGTACTGCTGATAAGGGCATGCTCTCCGACAAAAAGGTTATGAAGTGCTATGGCTTCCGCTATGTCACCTTGTGGGGTAGAGGTGGCATGGGCATTGATATAGTCTATGTCGGAAGCTTTGATGCCGGCATCTGCCATGGCGCGCCGCATGGCTATGGTACTGCCGTTGTCACTAGGGTTAGAGATAGCGCCGCCGTTACCAGAGAATCCGTATCCGCAAACCTCGGCAAGTATATTGGCTCCACGGGCTACGGCATGGTCATAATCCTCCAGCACAAGGGCGGCTGCGCCGCCTGAGGGAACGAGACCGTCGCGGTCACGGTCAAAGGGACGACTGGCTTTGGCTGGTTCTTTCATGCGCATTGAGAAGGTGCGGATAGCATCAAATGAGGATATTCCGTACATATTGGTCTCTTGCGCTCCGCCGCATAGCACCGTGTTCTGCAGACCTTGCCTGATCATCATGTAGCCCAGACCTATGGCATGGCTGCTGCTGGCACAAGCGGCGCTTACGCTGAAGTTTATGCCGCACAGGTTGAAGACTGAGCAAAGGTTCATGTTGACGGTGGAATTCATTGACTGGAATACCGAGCCGGCACCAACGAGTTCAGAATCGTGTTTTTCTTCCATCACGCGATACCCTTCTATGATGGCTTTTGCCGATGAGTCGTTGCCGAAGATACAGCCCACTTCGTTTTCTTGTCTGAAGTCGTCGTCTGCCCCAGCCTGCTCAAAAGCCTGCCTTGTTGCCATGTAGGCATATTCTGCCTGTTCTGACATGTTGGCCCGTTGGCGTCTGTCGAGCAACCCTTTCAGCACAGGGGTTTCCACTGCACCGGTCAGTGCAGATCGGAATCCATAGTCTAGGCGTTTAGAGTCCAGTATAATGCCGGATTTTCCCTGGTATAGGGCCTCCTTGACCTGCTCTATACTGGTTCCTAAACACGACCATATGCCTATGCCTGATACAACAACTCTTCTTGCCATAGATAGCCTAATACTTACATTATATATGTTATATATTCGTTCTTAGCGTAATTAATTACAAAGATACTGAATTTAAAGATACGAGCAATAACAACATGTGAAATTAATATAATTTAAGTTTCGATACCAGAACATGTGTGCCGGAATGTCTTATTCATGACGAGCCATCCTCCCAGCCGTACATTGATAAAAGGGTTTTCGTTGGCACTCAGCCAACGAAAACCCTTCTGACTGCATTCCTGTATTATTTTTTTTATCCGTTTACCGGATGAATAGCATCTCGCGATACTTGGGGAGGGGCCACAGTTCGTCATCCACGATAAGTTCCAGCTCGTCGATGTGATAGCGGATCTTCTCGATGAGCGGGGCTACGGTGTCATGGTAGGCAATGGCCTTCTCACGTACGCTTTCTATCTTGTTGGCGACACGGCGGGCGTTTACGAGGGCTTCTACGTTCTCGGTGATGAAGCTGCTGTGCTCGCTGATGCGTTCGATGAGTGCCAGGTTGTTGGCGCTGACCTTGATGGCGGTCTGTTCGGGGAAGATCTCCTTGACCTTGTGTACATTATCTATCAGCTGGCTCTGGTACTTGGTGGCTACGGGGATAATGTGGTTGAGGCAGAGGTCGCCGAAGATGCGGGCCTCGATCTGTATCTTCTTGGTGTAGGTTTCCTGCTTGATTTCGGTACGTGCCTCCAGCTCGGCCTCGGTGAGGACGTGCATATCGCCGAACATCCGGATGGTGTCGGGCTTCAGGTAGTTGTCCAGCATCAGGGGGGCGCTGCTCTCCACATCCAGGCCGCGGCGTGCTGCTTCCTGCTTCCACTCCTCGCTGTAGCCGTTGCCGTCAAAGCGGATGGGCTTGCAGGTGAGGATGTCCTGACGGACGGTCTTGAGAATGGCCTTCATGGGTTCTGTTCCGTTCTGGATGAGCTGGTCAACACGCTGCTTGAAGCTGGTAAGGGCTTCGGCCATGGCTGTGTTGAGGACAATCATGGAGGCGGCGCAGTTGGCCTGGGAACCGGCTGCACGGAACTCGAAGCGGTTGCCGGTGAAGGCGAAGGGTGAGGTGCGGTTACGGTCGGTATTGTCAAGCAGTAGCTCGGGAATCTGCGGGATGTCCAGTGTGAGTGAGCGTTTGCCCTTGAGGTTGATAATCTCCTCATCGGTGGCGTTCTCCAGATGGTCGAGCAACTCGCTGAGCTGCTTGCCCAGGAAGCTGGAGATGATGGCTGGGGGTGCCTCGTTGGCACCAAGCCGGTGGGCGTTGGTGGCGGAGATGATGCTGGCCTTGAGCAGTCCGTTGTGACGGTAAACGGCCATCAGGCTCTCTACCAGGAAGGTGACGAAGCGCAGGTTGTCAAGGGGAGTCTTTCCGGGGCCGTGCAATAGTACGCCGGTATCGGTGGAGAGGCTCCAGTTGTTGTGCTTGCCGCTTCCGTTTACGCCGCCGAAGGGTTTCTCGTGCAGCAGGCAACGGAAGCCGTGCTTGCGGGCTACCTTGCGCATGAGCATCATCAGCAGCATGTTGTGGTCAACGGCGAGGTTGCACTCCTCGAAGATGGGGGCCAGCTCGAACTGGTTGGGGGCTACCTCGTTATGGCGTGTCTTGCAGGGGATGCCAAGCTCCAGGGCTTTGATCTCCAAGTCCTTCATGAAGGAGGCTACACGGCCGGGGATGGAACCGAAGTAGTGGTCGTCCATCTGCTGGTTCTTGGCAGAGTCATGTCCCATGAGGGTGCGCCCTGTCATTACCAGGTCGGGGCGTGCGGCATAGAGGTCTTCATCAACGAGGAAATACTCCTGTTCCCATCCTAAGTTGGTAATGACTTTCCTGACTTCGGGGTAGAAGTACTGTGCTACTGCGGTGGCTGCCTTGTCAACGGCCATCAGGGATTTCTTAAGGGGTGCCTTGTAATCCAGCGCCTCGCCTGTATAGGAGATGAAGACGGTGGGAATCATCAGGGTGTCGCCTACCACGAAGACGGGGCTGGCGGGATCCCATGCCGAGTAGCCGCGCGCCTCGAAGGTGGAGCGGATTCCGCCGCTGGGGAATGAGCTGGCGTCCGGTTCCTGCTGAACGAGCTGCTTGCCTGTGAATTCCTCTACCAGGCCGCCTTTGCCGTCGTGCTCCACAAAGCCGTCATGCTTCTCGGCTGTTCCCTCGGTAAGGGGCTGGAACCAGTGGGTGCAGTGGGTGGCGCCTAATTCCATGGCCCACTTCTTCATGCCTTCGGCTACGATGTTGGCGGTTGCCAGGTCAAGGGTCTCGCCATTGTCCATTACGGCGCACATCTTCTTATATACGTTGGCGGGAAGATACTGGTACATCTTCTTGCGGTTGAAAACGTATTTGCCGAAGAATTCGCTGGGCCGTTCTGTACGGTTGGGAACGGGAATGGGTTTCTTGTTGAAAGCTTCTCCTACTACTTGAAATCTGAGTGTACTTGACATATATCTTTTTAATTCAAAATTTTTTAATTCAAAATTCAAATGATTATTCACGTTAGCTCTGAACTATCTATGAAGCGCCGGGTGAGGGGACTGAACTCCTCAATGCGGCGGTCGCGCAGGAATGGCCACCAGCGGCGGACGTTCTCGGAGCGTTGCATATCTATATCGATGACCCGATTCACTTCCTGGTCCTTGGGGGCCCGGTACAGCATCTCGCCCTGCGGACCGGCTACGAAACTGCTGCCCCAGAACTGAATGCCCTGGGTCTGGCCGCTGGGGTCGGGCTCATAGCCTACACGGTTGACGGCGATTACCGGCAGGCCGTTGGCTACGGCATGACCGCGCTGGACGGTGGTCCAGGCTTCGCGCTGACGTTCCTGTTCCTCGGGGGTGTCGCTGCTCTCGTAGCCGATGGCGGTGGGGTAGATGAGCAGTTCCGCTCCCTGGAGCGCCATCAGTCGGGCCCCTTCGGGGTACCACTGATCCCAACAGACCTGTACGCCTAACAGTCCCAGGCTGGTGGGGATGGGGTGGAAGCCCAGGTCGCCGGGGGTGAAGTAGAACTTCTCATAGTATGCGGGATCGTCGGGAATGTGCATCTTACGGTATTTGCCGGCTATCGTGCCGTCCTTCTCAAATACTACGGCGGTGTTGTGGTACAGACCTGCTGCGCGGCGCTCAAACAGACTGGTTACCAGTACTATCCCGTATTGCCGGGCTAAGTCGGCGTAGAACTGTGTGCCGGGGCCTGGAATGGGTTCCGCGAGTGAGAAATTGTCCACGTTCTCGGTCTGGCAGAAGTAAAGACTGTTGTGCAACTCCTGCAGCACAACAAGCTGTGCACCCTGTTTTGCCACATAGGCAATGTTACGGGCCAGCTTCTGCTTATTCTCTTCGATGTCTGCCGTACAGCTTTGTTGTATGATTCCTATTTTCATTCTTTTTGTCTTTTCTGAGTAATCCGATAGAATATGCTCTCAACTCTCAACTCTCAACTCCCAAAGCTCCTACGGGGAACTGCATGGCGCTGCAATGCAGGGACCCGTGCTGAAGGATGAGCGTCTGGCTGTCAATCTCCACAACCTCATGCTTGGGGAAAGCCTTGGCCAGTTGGCTGTGTGCCAGGCGGTCCAGCTCGTAATCGCCGTATGAGGGCATCATGACTGCCTTATTTATAATAAGGAAATTGGCGTAGGTGGAGGGCAGGCGCTGTCCGTCCTCGTCGAACCGCCGGGGAGCCATTGGCAGGGGGATGAGGTTATAGGGCTCATCGCCCAGTGTCCGGAAGGACTGCAACTGTTCCTCCATCAGGTGCAATTCGGTATAGTGTTCGTCCTCAGTGTCCGTACATTGCACATAGGCTATGGTGTTATTGGGGCAGAAGCGTGCCAGCGTATCAATGTGGCTGTCTGTGTCGTCGCCTGCCAGATAACCGTGGTCCAGCCAGAGGATGCGCTCGGCGTGGAGGTATGAGAGCAGACGCTTCTCTATGTCGGCCTGCGTAAGGGGCTGGTTCCTGTGAGGGGCCAGCAGGCATTGGCTGGTGGTAAGGATGGTTCCTTGGCCGTCGCTCTCGATGCTGCCGCCTTCGAGGACGAAATCCAGATGGTCCTCATACTCGCCTTTGAAGATGCCCTGAAGCATCAGGTTGCGGCAGATATGATTGTCCTGTTCGGCAGGGAACTTATCGCCCCATCCGTTGAACTTGAAGTCGAGCAGGCGGGTGCCCTTCTCGGTAAGCAGGGTAATGAAACCGTGGTCGCGTGCCCAGGTGTCATCGGTGGGCATCCGGCAATAGGTAATCTGCCGGCAAACCTGCTTGGGCAACTGCTCTGTAAGCAGCGCTTGAACCTGATCGGGCTCGGGGGTGACGATGAGAAGCCTCTCGCGGGAAGCTATCTGCATAGCCATCTGGATGTAGCATCGTGTGACGTCTTTGAGCACGGGGGCCCAGTCTGTTCCGGCATGGGGCCAGGTCAGCTGAACGGCGCATTGCGGATACCATTCGGCCGGCAGCTGGGTAGAACGGATTTCTGTCAGTTCGGGACCGTGTTCCTCGTCGTACCTGAGTTGCAAAAGCAGGTCGGTGATTGTTGTGGTGGGTCGTTGGAAGTGTATAGCCATCGTTCTAATACCTATTATATATATAAATTGGCTGCAAAGTTACGAATTATTGGTGAAAAGTGGAATGTGAAACGGGTCCAAAAGTGAAAAATACAAAAGAAATTTGGTTTTTATCTTCTTTTGGCGTACCTTTGCAGCCGATAAACAGACTTACTATGAGCGTGACAGTTCGGGAAGTGATGAACGCCCTTGAGGATTTCGCGCCTTTGCCCTTGCAGGAAAGCTATGATAATGCTGGCTTGCAAGTAGGACTGACAGAGGCGGAAGTATCAGGGGTTTTATTGTGCCTTGACGTGACCGAGGAAGTGATTTCGGAGGCCGTGGAGTTGGGGTGCAACCTTATTGTGTCCCATCATCCGCTGTTGTTCAGGGGACTGAAAGTGCTGTCGGATACCGACATGGTGCAGCGATGTGTAAGGATGGCTGTTCAGAATGACATAAACATCTATGCGGCGCATACCAATCTGGACAGCGCCATAGACGGTGTGAACTATGCCATAGCCGAACGCCTGGGACTGGTGGATGTGGAGCTGATTCAGCAGAGAAAAGTGTCCGTTCATACGGATGCCAGGGAGCGGATGGTGCTGGCCGGCAATGGTGTGATAGGCTATCTGACGGAGGGTGAGGACTCGCTGGTGTTCCTGCAAAGGGTTAAGCAGGCCTTTGGGGTGGAGTGCCTGATGCACAACGAACTGCTGCAGCGTCCCATACAATGTGTGGCTATCTGCGGCGGAGCAGGCGATTTCCTGCTGGATGAGGCTGTGAGGCTGAAGGCCGACGCCTTCCTGACCGGTGAAATGCATTACCATCAATACTTCGGTCATGCCCAGCAGATACAGATTGGCGTGCTGGGACATTATCAGAGCGAGCAATACACCACGGATATACTGCGCGGTGTGATAGAGGATAAATTCCCCAGCCTGGCTCTGTTCAAGACAACGGTATGCACCAACCCGATAAAGTACCTGTAGTTGACATAAAAAACGAGGATAGAATCGTAAATCGTAAATATAATTATGGCAAGAGAAAAGACTAAGGATCCCGCAGATTTGAGCGTGGAGGAAAAACTGAAGAACCTGTATGAGCTGCAGAAGCTGCTGACAGAGATTGACAAGATCAAGACGCTGCGCGGTGAGTTGCCCCTTGAGGTTCAGGACCTGGAGGATGAGATAGAGGGTCTGGCTACCCGTGTGGATAAGATTACGGCAGAGGTGGCTGAGCTGAAGCGCGAAATCAACCAGCGTCATGGTGACATTGAGGTTAACAACAGCAACATAGAGCGCTATAAGACTCAGATGGACAGCGTAAGAAACAACCGTGAGTACGATACCCTGAGCAAGCAGATAGAGTATGCCGAACTGGATAACGTGCTGAACGAGAAGAAGATTGGTGAGGCTAAAGCCGCTGTTGAGAGCAAGACGGCCGAGATTACCCGTTGCAATATGCTGGCCAATGACAGACGTGCCGACCTGGATGTTAAGCGTAGTGAGTTGGAGGAGATTATTGCCGAGACAAAGGCTGATGAGGACAAACTGCGTGAGAAGGCCAAGGGTCTGGAGGCTACCATCGAGCCCCGTCTGCTGGCTGCCTTCAAGCGTATCCGCCGGAACAGCCGTAACGGTCTGGGCGTAGTATATGTTCAGCGTGATGCCTGCGGCGGTTGCTTCAACAAGATTCCGCCTCAGCGTCAGTTGGATATCCGTATGCGCAAGAAGATTATCGTTTGCGAATACTGCGGCCGTATCATGGTTGACCCCGAACTGGCAGGCGTAGAACTGGTAAGTAAGGAGGAGAAGCCTAAGCGCAGAAGGGCTACCCGCACCAAGAAGGCTGACGAAGGCGCAGAGGATTAAGAAATCCTCTTTTTGCGAACCGCAAAAAAACTGGCTGTAATACAGTCAGTTTTTTTTGTTTAAGAGGTTAGAGGTTAGTGGTTGGTTCTAAACTTTCAACTGTCAGCTCCTTCCACGAGGGGATGTCGGGCAGGAATTCGTACGTCTCGTTCTCATAGTTGATCCTACAGCAATAATGTTGAATCCCGTTGCTGACTATGAGCCATCGTACCCGCATTTTTATGTTGTAGCGGCAAATCTGGCTGAAAACATTCTGACTGATGGGAATGTGAGGTGCCTTGTACTCCACAATCATGATGGGGCGGGCCTGTGAGTCATAGACAACGGTGTCGCAGCGCTTTTGGGTATTGTTCAGGCAGAGGGAAACCTCGTTGGCCATACAGGAGGGATTATACCCCTTCTGGTTGATCAGAAAATGAATGAAGTGCTGACGTACCCACTCCTCGGGTGTCAGGGTGACCGATTTCCGGCGCAGGATATCAAAAACCGTCAGCCTGTTTCCCTTTCTTTGTAACTTTAGGTCCGTTTTCGGTAAATTCAGCACTTGCATTTGAGTATAATCAGAATAATTTGTATCTTTGCCTACAAAATTATATAAAATATGAAAACCAAGCAAGAGATTGTGGCAAATTGGTTGCCCAGATACACGCATATGCCGCTGGAGGAGTTTGGCGAATATGTTTTGCTGACGAATTTCAACAACTATGTGGATATATTCTGCCGGCAGTTCGGTATAGAGGTCCCGGATTACACCTCTAACATGCGTTCGGCAACAGCTGACGGTATCAGTATCATCAACTTCGGTATGGGAAGTCCCAATGCGGCCATTATCATGGACCTGCTGAGTGCCATAAAGCCAAAGGCCTGCCTGTTCCTGGGCAAATGCGGCGGTATTTCTACCAAGACTCAGCGCGGCGACCTGATTCTTCCGATTGCCGGTATCAGGGGTGAGGGAACCAGTAACGACTATTTCCCGCCCGAGGTGCCTGCCCTGCCGGCCTTTATGCTGCAGCGCGCCATCTCCAGTACAATCCGAGACCTGGGCTTCGACTACTGGACGGGAACTGTCTTTACCACTAACCGCCGTGTATGGGAGCATGATGACAAGTTCAAGGAATATCTGCTGACTACACGTGCCATGGCTGTGGATATGGAGACGGCAACGCTCTTTACCTGCGGATTTGCCAACCATATTCCTACGGGTGCCCTCTTGCTGGTAAGTGACAATCCGATGATTCCCGAGGGTGTGAAGACCGACGAGAGCGACAGGATTGTGACAAGCAGGTATGTAGAGGATCATGTAAGCATCGGTATTCAGGCCCTGGAGATGATTAAGCAGGAGAAGAAGACCGTCCGTCATCTGAAATTCGACTATTAATGGCAGCTCAGGCAAAGGGAAGCATAACGCACGAGGACATCATACGGTCCGTTCGTGCCGGAGAAGTGAAACCCGTCTATCTGCTGATGGGCGCCGAGGACTATTATATAGACAAACTGAG
>CACYMI010000021.1 GCA_902775385.1 uncultured Bacteroidales bacterium | reverse complement strand
TCTGTTACCCCTTCTGCAATTACTGGACTCCCGTCAGGACACCCTGCAGGCACTGGTGCTGGTCCCCTCCAGGGAACTGGCCATACAGACCGTTGACGTGGTCAAGCGCATCTGTTCCGAAGCCCGCATATTGGCCTGCTATGGCGGACGCCCTGCCATGGACGAACACCGCCGCATTACAGGGCTCAAGCCCCACCTGATTGTAGCCACCCCCGGCCGCATCCTGGACCATATACGCAAGCAGAACATAACACCGCAAACCGTCACCCATCTGGTTATTGACGAGTTTGACAAGAGTCTGGAACTCGGGTTCCAGGAGGACATGCAGGCCATCCTCTCAGAGCTGACATCCCTCAGCCGGCGCATCCTGCTCTCCGCCACGGACTGCCCCGCTATCCCGGACTTCGTGGGAACGCCGGACTACTGCCGCCTGTCCTATATTGATGAGCAGGAGCCCGTCTCCTCCCGTATAACCATCCGCAGCGTCCTCTCTCCCGAGAAGGACAAACTCGCTACCCTGAAAGCACTGCTCTGCACCTTAGGCACCCAAAAGAACCTGGTCTTTGCCAACCACCGCCAAAGCGTAGAACGCATAGGCAGCTATCTGGCCTCAGAGGGAATCATGGCCGACATCTTTCACGGCGGCATGGAGCAGCGTGACCGCGAGCGCGCCCTGTACCGCTTCATGAACGGCAGCTGCAACGTCTTTATCTGCACTGACCTGGCATCACGCGGACTGGATGTCCCCGATGTGGACAACATCATACACTACCACCTTCCCATTGATGAGGAATCCTACATCCACCGAAACGGACGTACCGCCCGTTGGGAGAACGTAGGCAACGCCTTCCTGATCTTAGGCCCCGAGGAAACCTTGCCTGAATATGCGGAACTGACTGACGGCGAGTTCCATCTGCCCGGGCGTCTGCCCGTACCTTCCCAGCCCCTATGGGCCACCGTATATATAGGTAAGGGCAAGAAGGATAAGATAAGCCGTGGGGACATCCTGGGCTTCCTTACCAAGATTGGCGGACTGGAGGGCAAGCAGATAGGACGCATTGATGTCCTGCCCCAGTGGTCCTACGTAGCCGTAGAGCGCCGTGCCGTCAAGTCCCTCCTTTCCCGCATCAAGGGACAGAAGATTAAGGGCATCAAAACCATCTTCGCCTTAGCGGAATGATATTAGTTGACAGTTGATAGTTGACAGTTGATAGTTGACAGTTGACAGTTGATAGTTTATCAGTCCCTGAGCCCCCTAAAGGGGAGCGTTGAAGGGGGCAAGGGGCAAGAGGATAGTAGCCCCACCTCTAACCTCTAACCTCTAACCCCTCCCCTCGGGGAGGTCGGGAGGGGGTTCCCGCAAAAAAAAGCACCTGCCCTTTTTGGACAGATGCTTGTATTTTTATATTCCCCTCCCTCACGGGGGAGGGGTTAGGGGAGAGGCTGCTGGGGAGAGGCCGCTTATTTCAGCACACCCAGCTCCTTGAATACCTTCTTCAACTTCACTACTGACTGGTCAACCTGCTCATGTGTATGAGTAGCCATCAGCGCATAGCGTACCAGCGTATCCTGCGGACCGCAGGCGGGGGGTATTACGGGGTTGATGAACACACCCTCCTCAAAGGCCATAGCCACAGCCATGAAAGTCTTGCGCGTATCCCTTACATACAGGGGGATGATGGGGCTCTCCGTCTCACCGATCTCAAAGCCCTCCTCGCGGAAACGCTTCAGCGCATAGTTGGTAACATCCCACAGAGCTGCCAGTCTTTCGGGCTCAGCCTGAATGATGTGCAGCGCCTCCAATGCGGCTGCCGTGGCGGCAGGCGTGTTACTGGCGCTGAAAATATATGTTCTGGCCGTATGGCGCAGTGAGTCAATGATAATCTGGTCAGCAGCAATGAAACCGCCGATGGAGGCCATACTCTTGGAGAATGTACCCATAATCAGGTCAATGTCGTCCGTCACGCCGAAGTGGTCGCACACACCGCGGCCCTGCTTGCCGAATACACCCAGACCGTGAGCCTCGTCCACCATGATGCTGGCATTGTACTTATGCTTCAGCGCCACAATCTCGGGCAGCTTGGCCAGGTCACCTTCCATTGAGAACACACCGTCCACAATAATCAGCTTCACCTTGTCAGGCTCGCAACGCTGCAGCACACGCTCCAGGTCGGCCATATCATTGTGCTTGTAATGCAACTGGGTAGCGAAGGACAGACGGCGGCCGTCCACGATACTGGCATGGTCCCTGTCGTCGCAGATGATATAGTCATCCTTACTTACCAGCTGGGGGATAACACCGCTGTTAACGGTAAAGCCCGTTGAGAAGCACAGCGCATCATCCTTGCCTACGTATTCGGCCAGTTCCTTCTCCAGCTGAACGTGGATATCCAGTGTACCGTTCAGGAAACGGCTTCCGGCGCAACCGCTGCCGTACTTGTGCATAGCCTTGCAGCCGGCCTCAATGATACGCTCGTCGCCCGTCAGGCCCGTGTACGCGTTAGAACCGAACATCAGCACATGCTTGCCGCCCATTTCCACTTCTGTACCCTGTTTTCCCTCTATCTCACGGAAATAGGGGTATATACCCTTCTCCTTTATCTCCTTTGAAAGAGCATAAAAGGGGTGCTTGGAAAGTTTTTCTTGTAATAATCCCATCTTGATTTTAGTGTTTTGAGGGCTTACCCTCTCATGAAAATTTTTGCAAAGGTACGATATTTTATCCAAAAACGCATAATGTGCACCGAAAAAAACGCATAATAATATATATTCATCCCCATAATGTCTTCCTTTCGCACACTTTTTATTAACTTTGCGCACCGATTTATGCAAGATAAAGTCACAGTCTGGTTCATCGTGAACCCCATATCCGGTACAACGGACAAGAGCAGAATCGTCCGGCTGATACCCGAGTACATGGATGCGGAACGCTTCGATGTAAAGGTTATGTACACCCAATTCAAGGGGCATGCCGCCCGGATAGCCCGCCAGGCCGTGGACGAAGGCGTACAAGTGGTAGTAGCCGTAGGAGGCGACGGCACCGTCAACGAGGTAGCCCGCTGCCTTATCCATACGCAGACGGCCCTGGGCATCATCCCCTGCGGCAGCGGCAACGGACTGGCCCGCCATCTCTTTATCCCCATGAACCCCGAGGGCGCCCTGCAGGTACTCTCCACCTGTTCCATCGAGGCCCTGGACTACGGCATGATCAATGACACCCCCTTCTTCTGCACCTGCGGCATAGGCTTTGACGCCTTCGTCAGCAGCATGTTTGCCAAGAGTGAGCGGCGCGGACTGCTCACCTATATCGAGAACACCCTGCGCGAGGGACTCCGCTACAAGCCCGACACCTACGAGATAGAGATTGACGGCGAGAAGCAGCACTACAAAGCCTTCCTCATCGCCTGCGCCAACGCCAGCCAGTATGGTAATAATGTATATATAGCCCCCCGCGCCAGCATGTCAGACGGACTGATGGACGTCACCATCATGGAACCCTTCACCATGCTCGAGGCCCCGCAGATAGCCATCCAGCTCTTTAACAAGACCATCGACCAGAATAGCCGCATCCGCACCTTCCGCTGCAAGAGCCTGCGTATCCACCGCTCCCAGCCCGGCGTCATACACTTTGACGGCGATCCCAAGGAGGAGGGCACGGACATCAGCGTAAGCCTGGAGCCCAAAGGCATCCGCATGGTTGTAAACACCAACGAGCAGCCGTATATGCCGCCCCTCATCCGCGCCTTCACCGACTTCTATAACAATATGAATGCCGAGCTGAACGTCATCCGCGAGGACATCAGCAGGCGACAGGAACGAATCCGTTCTATCAATAAAGAGATGTTACGTCGTTTGCGTAACCACTGATTGTTACTGCTTCAGCTCTGCTACCAGAACTTGGTCGATACACTCACCTCTCTCGGGAACAGTCAGATGATAGCCGTCCTTTTCCTTCTTGAACGTAACCTTCTCGTTCTTCTCAAAGGTGACAATCTTACGTATCTTTATGTCGACAGGCAGAACAATGGGCTCCTCTGTCTTGTTCAGGATATGTAGGTATAGGGTGTTGCCTCTCTGAGTTGTTACACCCCAGCTTTGCGGGGGTATGCATCCTCCCCGTGTCTTGTAGATGCTCTCTCCATATACCTTCATAAACTCCCCAATCTTCTTAAGTCTTTCCACAGCTTGGGTAGGCAGGGTGCCATCGGGGCGCGGACCTACATTAAGCAGGAAGTTGGCATTCAGACCGGCAGCTGTGACCAGCTTTCTTATCAGGTCCTCGGCACTCTTGTAGTTCTTGTCGGTGATGCTGTATCCCCATGTGTTGTTCATGGTGATGCAGCTCTCCAGAGGCAGGGCCTGACTGACCTTCTGGTTACCCGAGAAACCTGCTGTGTTCTGACCGGGCAAATCTTGCTCAAAGAGCTGGAAGTCTTCTTTGTCAATAGGACTCCCGTGATGGTTATTGCCAATCATGCAGTTAGGCTGCAGCTTCTTGATGAGTGCATACTGCTCGGGAAGTTGCCAGTCGAATCCTGTTCCTACGGCATGATCCCACATGCCATCAAACCAGATGGCGCCAATAGGACCGTAGTTTGTCAGAAGCTCTGTCAGTTGGTCGTTCATGAACTGGAAATAGCTTGCCCAGTTTGTGGTGCTCTCATCGTGTGGCAGCTCCTTGCTGGTAGATCCCAAGGGATAGTCATCCCTTATCCAGTCCATGTGACTGTAATAAAAATGAAGCTTCAGCTGCTGCTTGGCGCAGGCTTCCGAGAGTTCCTTTATCACATCTCTTCCAAAGGGTGTTGCCTTAACGATGTTGTAGTCGCTGGCTTGGGTGTTCCACATCGAGAAGCCATCGTGGTGTCTCGATGTGAAGGTAATGTACTGTGCTCCTGCCTCCTTGAAGATCTTGGTCCATTCGTTGGCATCGAACTTAGATGGGTAGAAGCCGCCAGCCAGTCTCGGATATTCCTGCTTGTTGATTCGCTTGAACCACATCACCCATTCTCCATCACCCATCATGGAGTAGATGCCCCAATGGATGAAGATACCGAACTTACGGTCCTGAAACTCATTCCGTATGCGTACAGTATTAGCATCAGGAACCACCGTTTCCTGTGCTACGGTGGTCCCTGCTACTGTAAGTAAAAGAAGCAGAATTATTCCTCTCATTACCTATTAACCTACCAACCTACTAACCTACAGTACTAGAACATCTGGTCGGGGTACTGGCCGTCAGCATGAAGCTTGGCCAGCTTGGCTACTACCTCGGGACGGTCCTCGGGATAGGTTACGCCGAACCACTTGCTGGTGGTGGGCAATACCTCGCAGGTAGCCTTGCCCTGCTTGATGAGGGTATCCACCATGAGGGGGATGAAGAACTCGGACTTGAGGTTCTCCTGGTTCTTGGGGTCGGAGAGGAACTCCTTGAAGTACTCCTCGCTGTAGGCGAAGTAGTCGGGGGTGAAGCCCCAGAAGTTCATGCTGCAGGGTGAGTTGTCGGGGATGGTAACCCACTGGTCGTTCTCGTCCAGATACTGTACCTTGCCGTCGCGGCGCTCTATCTTGGTGCGCTCTACTACGCTGGTCAGGAAGTGGGTCTTCTCATCGTTCTCGCAGATGCCGCGGCTTACGGTTCCGCTCTCGCTCAGTGTATTGCTTACGCTGAAGCCTACCATGGCATACTTGCCCTGGCTGCCTTCGGGGAGCTCTGAGAGGAACTTGCCCATTACCATGAAGGCGTCACGGTCATAGAAGTCGTCGCAGTTCAGTACGGCGAAGGGCTCCTTGATGATGTCCTTGCCCATGAGCACGGCGTGGTTGGTGCCCCAGGGCTTCTGACGGCCTTCGGGGACGGTGAATCCCTCGGGCAGTGCGTCCAGGCTCTGGAAGCAGAGCTCGCAGGGTACGTGGCCTTCGTACTTGGCCAGGATCTGGGTGCGGAACTGCTCCTCGAAGTCACGGCGTATTACCCATACGATCTTGCCGAATCCTGCCTGGATGGCATCGTAGATGCTGTAGTCCATAATACTCTGTCCCTGAGGACCTAAGGTGTCTAACTGCTTGAGACCTCCGTATCGGCTTCCCATACCGGCGGCCAGAAGAAACAATGTAGGTTTCATGTCTTGATTTAGTATATGTTTATATGTTGTTAATAAATTCCGTGTGGCAAAAGTACAACTATTTCTTGAATTACGGCTCTTTTTTGCATGAAAAATGTCTTTTCGGGGGCGGGTTATGCCTTAGAAGGGATATCCGATGGCGAAATGGTAGCCGAGGGACTTGCCGAAGCTGGGCATGTTGTAGTATCCTGTCTTGCCGGTGTCATAGGGGGCGTGGATGCCGATGCCGAGGTCGAAGCGCAGGACGAGGAAGTCCAGGTCATAGCGTATGCCTACGCCGGTGCCGAGGGCGATGGTCTTGCCGAAGTCGGACATGTTGATCTTGCCGCCGGGCTGTTTCTCATTGTCACGGATGAGCCAGACGTTGCCGGCGTCAATGAAGGCGGCGCCGTATAGGTTGGCGATGATGGGGAAGCGGTATTCGATGTTGGCTTCGAGCTTGAGGTCGCCGGTCTGGTCGATGTATGAGTAGGCGCTCTTGCCGGGGTGGTAGGAGCCGGGGCCGATGCTGCGGATGGCGAAGGCGCGGATGCTGTTGGCTCCGCCGATGGAGAAGAGGTCGTTATAGGGGGCTGTGGTGGCGTTGCCGTAGCTATAGACGATGCCGGCGAATACGCGGGTGGCGAGGCTGCTGCGGGGGGTGAGCTGGAAGCGGTGGGTGTACTGGGCGGAGGCTTTGACGTACTGGGCGAAGGGTACGCCGAAGAGTTCCTTGCCCTGCTCGTTGAATCCTTTGCCGAAGATGGCGTAGATGCCGGAGGTGACGTTGCCGGCTTCCTTGACGTTCAGTTTGAGGGTCTGGTGATGCTTCTCCTTCTGCTGTGTCCATGAGAAGGTGTATTCCATGCTGGGGATGAACTGGTCTCGCATGGAGATGTACAGGGCGGGGTTGGCGGTGATGATGGAGTCAAAGCGTGCGGTGCTGCTGAGCAGGAGGTCGTAGTTGAGGCTGAAGGGGGTGAACTCATGCCGGATGTTTTTCTTCTTCTGCAGGGTGTAGGAGACGGAGGCGCCGAAGGATACGCGGCTGAAGTAGCTGGCGCGGTTGACCCATCGGGCGCTGAGTTCGAAGTTGGTGCTGGAGATGGCTTTCCGCCAGAGTTTCTTGCCCAGTCCGAAGAACAGGAGCCGGGGGTAGGAGAGGGAGGCGGTGGCTCCGTACTCGAAGGAGTTGATGAGTGATTTGTTTTCCTCCATGTGTGCGCCTGTCTGCCATTCGTAGGAGCCCCATACGTTCAGGCCTAAGGTCTCTGCGCCGCGGAAGGCGTTGCGTTTCTTCATCCCGAAACTCAGTCCGGGGCCTAAGTAGTTGTTGCTCTTATTGGTGACTTTGCCTTCGAACTCGGCATCGTAGGGCTTGTCCAGCATGGCTGAGATGACTACGTCCAGGGTGTCGCCTTTCTGGGTGGTGTCCCGGGGTACGAAGTTTACGCGGACGGATGAGAAGATGTCCATGTCGGCCAGTTTCTGCTGGGTGGCGTCCTGGTTGGACTGCTGGTAGAGGTCGCCTTTCCTGAGGAAGAGGTTGGGCAGGAGGGCGCGGAGCCTGAGGGGCGGTTTGCGCTCGGTGTTGCTGTAGGCGTAGGTCTGGCCCCTGAAGGTGATGCTGTCCGTGAGCTGGAAGCGGTTGTACTTGTAGATGTTAATGCGTGTGTTTCCTATATAATAGGGGTGTTCGGCCTGTGCGGGTGTCTCGGGTAGGGGACGGACCTGTATCTGTACCTTCTGCGGTTTCATTATGGTGTCGGCGCGGAAGGAGATGTACTCGGGGCGGTAGTAGAAGTAGCCGTTGTTGCGGAATTCCTTCTGCAGGCGGCGGCGTTCGGCGTCCAGGTTCTGCACGCTGAAGGGACTGCCCTGTCTGAGCAGCGACTGGCTCATGGTGGCCTGTATGATGCTGTCGGCCTGGGGATAGAAGGGGAGATACCGGATGGTGTCGAGGTGGAAGACGGGGCCGGGGGTGACGTGGTAGGCTATCTTGGCCTTGCGGGGGTTGTTCATGGGGATGGTGTCATACGTCACTTTGTTGCGGAAGTAGCCGTAGTTCCTGAGGGTGTTATGGGCTACGGAGGTGCGTACCTTGGGGTTTACGGTGCTGACAAGGACGGGGGTGGAGGCAAAGTGGTTCATCATCCAGCGTCCGAACCGGCTGGTGCTGTTTACGTAGCGGTTGTATATCCACAGTCTGATGGGGAAGGGGTGTGTATAGTAGCTGCTGCCCATGATGGAGCCGTTGGGTTTGTAGGCGAGGGCTGCCTTGATTTCCTCTTTGGCGGTCTCGTAGTTCTGGGCGTCCTGTTTGTCGGCTTTCCTGAGGCTGTCCTTCAGGGCTTCCCTTTCGGCTTCTGCGCTCTTCAGTACACTGGCATCGCCTGAGAGCAGGCCCTCTACGGTGTTGTAGGCGTCGGCCAGGGCGGTGATGACGCCTTGACCCTGTATGCTGTCACGCCTGACGGGGGCGTCGTAGTCCAGCTGGCTGATGCCTCGGTACAGTACTTCGTCCTCGGGCAGGTTACGTGTTGTGTAACATGCTGTGAGCGTGAGTGTTGCGATTATGTATATGAAGTATTTTCTCATTTCCTCTTCTCCTCTTTCTTCTTATTGCGGAAGATGAACAGGTCCCTCAGGTGCTCGGCCCGTTTCCTGAGTACCAGGCCGGCTCCCATCTCGGTTACCTCACCTTCCAGCAGGGATTCGTAGTTGCGGTCATAGAACAGGCGTACGTAGCGGGTGGAGTTCTTGTCGAGCCGGTATTCCATGGATACGTTGTCTATGATGGTCTGGCCGGTGTTTACGGCGTTCTTGCCGGTGCTGATCTTGCCGCCTATGATGATGCTTACTCTGTTGCCCCAGAAGTGCTTGCGGAAGCTGAAACTGTAGTCTGTGGTGGTCTCACCGCCTTGCTGGGTGTTGTTCTCGATGCCGAAGTTAAGGTCCACCGAGTTGCTCAGGGCTTGTCCGGCCAGGTTGTTGATGGCTCCCTGCAGGTAGGCGTTCATGGTGTTGGAGGCGTCAAAGCCGCCCTGCATGTCGCTGTTCTCGTTCAGGTACATGCCTGTTACGAGCATGGTGATGGCTACGCGTCCGCGTTCCTCCTCGGACATGGCGGTGAGTTCGTTCTGTACAGTCAGGTCCTCGGGGGCCTCGAGGGTGAAGAGCAGGCCCATGTCCTCCAGTGTCTGGCTGATTTTCAGGCCTACGTCGAAGGCTACGGTCCTGGGCACGTTGTTCTCGGTGACATTGGCTTTCACGCGTTCGGTGGCGGCTATGCTGAGGCGCGGGTTCATGATATCTCCCACAAACTCTACGTAGCTGCCGCCGGCTATTCTGAAGTCGTTCAGGGGGATGGCTATGATGGAGTAGCGCATGGTGCCTTCGTCGATGGTGTAGCGGCCGAAGAGCTGCAACTCGTTCTGCAGGTCATAGGTCATGGTGATGTTGCCGCCTCCCTGCAGTTCTATGCGGTCTCGTCCGTCGTCGCTCAGCAGGCAGTGTACCTTGACGGTGGGGTCTATGTTTACGTTCATCTGGATGTCCATGTGCCGGTTGCCGGCTTCCTCGGGCTCTATGGTGAGGGTGTCTGTGAAATCGCAGAAGGTTACGAGGTCTGAGAGCTGGTCCTCGACGGTGAGGGGGGAGTCCTTCAGGACGTAGGTGACGTCGGTGTTGCCCAGGACGGTGAGGGCGCCGCGGGCCTTGAGGTCGTCCATTGTGCCCCAGATGCGGCTGTTGATATCCACATATACCTTGCCGTAGGCCAGTGCGTCGCGGGTCTTGGGGGCGTTGATGAGCTGGTAGTTCCGGGCGGCGATGTTCAGGCTGAGCTGTATGTTCTCCAGGTTGCTGAAGTCGATGCTGCCGTCCAGGGTCAGAGGGTTGTTGCCGGCGGCGTAGGCTTTCAGCTGGGGCAGGTCAATGTGGCTCTGACGGATGTTCAGTGTGTCATCGGGGATGCGCAGGTTGATGTTGTAGGCGCTGGCTGACACATACAGGGAGTCGGTGGCGACGCTGCCTGTCAGGATGGGGTTGTCCGCGCGTCCGCTTACCTCCAGGTTGCCGATGGCGTAGCCTGAAAGGGTGATGGTCTCGGGGGGCATGAAGGCGTTGGCCAGGCTGAAGGGCAGGCGGCTGAGCTGGGCGGTGGCGTCTATCTGTCCCTCGCCGTTCTGTTCCCAGTACTTGCCGTTGAGGAAGGCTATCTCGCGCTCGTTCTGTGAGATGATGCCGTCCACGTAGTGGCTGCCGTCGGCATTGGGCAGGTATATGAGGTTCAGGCCCATGTCACCCATGCCGGTGCCTTCGTACTTCATCCCCTTTACCTTCATGTCGGTTGAGATGGTGATGGTGCTGTCGGCCTGCATGTAGTGGAGGTCGCCGTTGAGGTATCCTTCTATCATGGGCATGAAGGGCATGACGGAGGAGAGTTCGCCCAGGTTCAGGCGGTTGATGCTGAGGGAGAGGTCCTGCTGGGCCTGTTCATTCCCGGTGGAGTATAGTTTCAGGCCTGTTCCGTCATCGGCCAGGAGGTCCAGAAGTGCCTCTACCTTGTTGCCTTTTATCAGGCGTATGTAGTTGTCGGGGTTCAGCCTGAAGTGGCGGTAGGCGATGATGGGGTTCAGGGGGGTGAAGTGCACGTTCAGGGCATCGGGGGTTACCTCGGCCTGCAGGCCGGTGTCTATGCCTTTCCTGCCCTTGGCGTCCACAAACTGCAGGTGGGCTGCCGCGCCGTTGGAGGTGAGGCTGGCGTCTATGGTGCTCTCAAAACTTGCCACGCGGTTCTTGGGGCCGTTCCTGACTCTGCCGTGCAGGCTCAGGCCTTCTTCTTCCTGGCGTATCTGGCAGGTGATGGTGTCCAGCAGGATGGCTCCTGTGTTCAGGTGGTGCATATAGCCGTCACCTCTCAGGCCGCCTGTGGGGTGGCTGGTGAGGTTCAGGTGCATCTCTTTGTATTTGTATCCCAATACGTGGCTCATGAAGTGGAAGACGGGATTCTTCTGTCCGCTGTGCAGTCGGATGTCGGCATAGGGCAGCAGGGTACGAAGGGTGTCCTGGTTAAGGCGCAGGCTGTCCAGCTCACGGCCCACCTCATTCATGAAGTTGGCGCTGCGGGCCAGGAGCGAATCCAGCCCCTGTTCTGATTCCATACTGAACAGCAGGTCGCCGGCCTCAGCCTTGGCCTTTATGCTTGTGGGGGTGAGGTGCGCTGCCATTGACAGGTCTTCGGGGTGGAAGACGGTGTCGTTGACGTTCATTTCCAAGGCTCTGACGCTGCCCGTCAGGTTGTGGGTCTGGTCAAAGTCGGAGTTGCCCTCCAGGTGCATGACCATGCTGGCGCTGACTCTCTTTCTGGTCAGGCCCAGGGCGTACAGGTTGATGTGGTTGAGGTCCAGGTAGAAGTCGGATGCCTGCATCTTTCTTTGCCGGATGCTGGTTTCGGCGCAGGCTTGCAGGCGTAGCAGGTCATTGTCGCTGTTTATCTCCATGCGTCCTTCGCCTTGCCTTAGCCTACCCAGCAACTGGATGCTGTCCAGGTCCCAGGCGGCATATTTCAGATGCTCTACGTAGGCGTTGGCCTCTAGCCTGGCGGCGGGTGACAGGAGGTCTGTTCCCTGTCCTTGTATGCTGGCGCTGGCGCTCAGGTTATAGATGCTGTCATGGGGCAGGAAGTGGTGCAGCTGCAGGTCGTTGATGCGCATCCTGGCATCGTAGGCCATGCGGCTGAGGTCGATGCTGCCTTTCAGGTGGGCGTTGCCCTTGCCTTCGTGCAGCAGGGCGTCGGCTGTCAGTTTCCGGCTGTCGGTGAGTCTGGTGTCGGCGTGCAGGATCATGGGGGGCAGACTGATGTCCTGAAGGCGTGGCGTATCCGCTTGTGCGGATGTCTATGACTGTGGGGATGGTGAGGCGGCTCTCGGCTATGTTCAGGCTGTCCATGTTGCCGTAGGCTGCTACGTCCAGCTCCAGGGGCTGGGCGGGGTAGGCCTGTCTGAGGGCGGCGGGGAGGTAGTTGCCTGCCAGGGCCAGGAGGTCCTTATGTCCGATGCTGGCTCGGAGGGCGGTGGTGAATTCTCTTCTGGGACGTACGGGCTGGGGGCTGAGTGCCTTCCAGTGTATGTCGGCATCACCGCTGGCACAGCTGTGCATGGTGGCCAGTCTCAGTCCCTGTACCATCAGGCTGGTGCTGTCCATGATGATGTTGGCCTGCAGGGTGTCGATGTGCAGGCCGCACTGTTCTTTTACGCTGAGTTGTCTCAGGTTCAGGGCCAGGTAGTTGTCCTGCAGTTTGAAGACGGCGTTCTCCAGCTCTGTGCTGAAATCGTAGAGTGCTATGTGTGAGGGGTCGAGGCCGTCTGTCATCCGGGGCTGGTAAGTCAGGTCATAGTGCAGTGAGTCTGCCTGAAGTCTGAGTTTGCGTGCCCGGTAGATGCTTTTTTCCAGGTCTATGTCGCCGCCTTCGAGGAGTGCTTCGCGGATTCCTGTCTGTACTGTCATGCTGTCATGGGGCATGTGCAGCATGATCCGGCTTTTCCTTATGGCTATCTGTGCGATGTCCAGGTTCCAGGTGACTGGGGTTTCATCGGTGGTGTCAATTACGGTGGTGTCCTTCAGGGCGATGTCCAGGTCGCAGCCTTCTATCACGGCGCCGTTCAGGGTGACCAGGTTGCGGCGCAGGTCCACGTTGTCGGCTCTGAGGTAGAAGTTCTGCAGCTTTCCCTTCAGCCGCAGGGTGGCTATGAGGTCACGGGTGTTCACGTCTCCGCTCTGCAGCTCTACGGCTTCTACGCCTGCCTTCAGGACGAGCAGACGCCACAGGTTCAGGTCCACGGTGGCCTTTTCCACGTTCAGGATGTCTTTGCCATGGTCATCAATGTGTAGTTGGTGCAGGTCCAGGTCCAGCAGGAAGGTGACGGTGGCTTTCTGCATGGTGATGTTCAGGCCGCTCTGCTCGCTGGCGTACTGGCTTATTTCCCTTATGACCCAGCGCTGAACGGGCGGTATGTAGAAGGCGGCCATCAGTATTACAATCAGTAATACCGGTGTCAGGATGATGGCGCAGGCCCATTTGCGTATTCGTTTCATAAGGGGGTACCTTTATATTTGTGATACAAAGGTAATAAAAAAGAGATATACGTGGGATTCTTTAGGTTATATTTTTTCTGTTTTTACAGAAAAGATAACTTTTTCTGACGTCTGAAATGCGGTTTTTACTTTCCGAATGCCTGCCATAGGGTATCTTGGGGAACGGGAGCTGTTATGCTGATTATCTCATGCGAGACGGGGTGTTCCAGTTCCAGGTGCCGGGCGTGCAGGCAGATGCTGCCGTCGGGATTGCTGCGCGGGGCTCCGTACTTTAGGTCGCCCTTGATGGGGCAGCCTATCTTGGCCAGCTGGCATCTGATCTGGTGGTGCCGGCCTGTATGCAGCTGTATCTCCAGGAGGTAATAACGATTGCTGGCAGCAATAAGTTGGTAGTTCAGTACCGCTTTCTTGGAATTGGGCACCTCGCGGTCATAGGCCTTGGCGGTATTCGTCTTCTCGTTGCGGGTGAGCCAGTGTGTCAGGGTGCCGTTTTCCTGTGGCGGTTTGTTGGCTACGATGGCCCAGTAGGTTTTCCTTACCTTCTCATGCTCGGCAAAGAGCTTGTTCAGGCGGGGCAGGGCCTTGCTGGTCTTGGCAAAGAGCACAATGCCGGATACGGGTCTGTCCAGACGGTGTACAACGCCCAGGAATACGTTGCCGGGCTTGTTGTACTTCTCCTTCAGCCAGGCCTTGACAATATCAGAGAGGGGAGTATCGCCGGTCTTGTCTCCCTGTACGATCTCCCCGCTCTGTTTGTTTACGACTATTATATGATTATCTTCGTATAATACTTTCAATGTCTGATTCCTGATAACGAATTACATGTTCATACCGCCGTCAACCTGGATGACCTGGCCGCTGACATAGCTTGACAGGTCGCTGGCCAGATACAGGGCTGTATTGGCAATGTCCTCTACCTGACCGGCACGGCGCAGGGGTATCTTCTTGGCCCATTCCTGACGAACCTCCTCGGGCAGGGCGGCTGTCATGGCTGTCTCGATGAAGCCGGGGGCGATGGCGTTGGCACGGATACCCTTGGGGCCCATCTCCTGACCGATACTCTTGGCCAGGGCAATCAGACCGGCCTTGCTGGCTGCATAGTTGGCCTGTCCTGCATTACCGTGCACACCTACCACGCTGGCCATGTTGATGATGGAACCGCCACGCTGACGCATCATGAAGGGGATGCAGGCATGGATGAAGTTGAATGCGCTCTTCAGGTTGACATTGATGACGGCATCCCACTGCTGTTCGGTCATGCGCAGCATCAGGCCGTCCTTGGTGATTCCGGCGTTGTTTACCAGGATGTCTATGGTGCCGAAGTCTTCCTTGATTTTCTTTACAACTTCCTCTGTCTGGGCGAAGTCTGCCGCATTGCCGGCATAGGCAAGGCACTTTACGCCCACGGCCTCTATCTCTTTACGGGTGGCTTCCATTCCGGCTGCCATATCGTCATTCAATACCAAGTCTGTGAAGGCAATGTTAGCGCCCTCCTGGGCAAACTTCAAGGCTATTGCCTTACCGATTCCGCGTGCCGCACCTGTTACGATTGCGGTCTTTCCTGTTAATAATCCCATTTTCTGTTATATCGTTATTAAAATAATATTTCCCTTTTACAGGTAGTAATTCACGTGCCTGTCATTCCTGGCCAGAGCCTTGTGCAGAATCTTCTGTACAATGCCGCGACTGACGCCGCTGGGCAGACCTTTCGACAGGCGGTCATATATATAAGGTATCTCCAGCCCCTTTATGCAGTAGTGAAGTATGTCAACTACCAGGGGGATGCTTTCCACAACAAATCGTCCGCTCTGAACGCCTTCCATCATGATGCTGGAGAACAGGTTGCGTTCGTTACGGTCAAAGTTTTTCCTGACCTTGGATACCATGATGATGTTCCGGAAGAATTCCGCTCTCAGGTTTCCGTTGCGCTGCACGGCTTCCTTGATGCAGTCCAGATGGGTGTAGATGAGTTCTACCAGTTTGTCCTCGGGCTCCATCTTCTGGCTGGCTACGGCATTCATGCGTTCTGACATGATGTCCAGCTCCTCCTCTATGACAGCCCAGTAGATGTCCTCCTTGCTCTTGAAGTAGGTATATAATGTACGCCTTCCCTTGCCTGATGCTTGGGCAATGTCGTTCATTGTAGTATTCTCCAGACCGTTCTTGGCAAACAGTTGTCTGGCTACATCCACCAGTTTCTTTCTTGTCTTAACTACTGCCATATCTTTTGCAAAGTTAGCACAATTTCGTGGAAATGTGCAATAATTAGGGTGTATTTTTGCACAAATTTAACATTTTGTGCCGTTGTCAGTGGGGCATTGTATGTTAAATAACATTTTTTCCGTGAAAATATTTGGACAATCCAATAAATCGGCGTACCTTTGCACTCGCAAACAAGAAACATCGCGGGGTGGAGCAGTTGGTAGCTCGCCAGGCTCATAACCTGGAGGTCGCCCGTTCGAGTCGGACCCCCGCAACCAGAAAGAAGCTGTACCGGCTTCTTTTTTTTGTTTCCCTGATTCTTCCCCGCAATCCCGGTTTGATGTTAAAATGTAAACTGGTTGTGGCTTTATTACCCCTGTTTTGTTAATCTGCACTTTACAAAATGACAGTATTCCGCATAATTATTCACTGTTGTCTGATATATGTGGGCATAATGTTTTATATCTTTGTGTTAAGCAAATCAGCTACATAAACTATTAAACCAATAAACTGATATCACATTATGTTAGACATTAATGATTTCATGCAGAAACTGGAAAGGCGTCATCCTGGCGAGAGGGAATACTTGCAGGCTGTTCGCGAGGTCCTTGTATTTATAAAGGATGTATATGACAAGCATCCTGAATTTGAGCGTAAGGCGCTTTTGGAGCGTCTGGTAGAGCCTGAGCGTATTATTACTTTCCGTGTTCCCTGGGTAGATGATAAGGGGCAGGTGCAGGTGAACCTGGGTTACCGGGTGCAGTTTAACAGTGCTATTGGTCCCTATAAAGGCGGATTACGTTTCCATGCCTCTGTTAATCTGAGTATCCTGAAGTTCCTGGGCTTCGAGCAGACCTTCAAGAACGCACTTACCACATTGCCCATGGGCGGCGGTAAGGGTGGTTCTGACTTCTCCCCACGCGGAAAGAGCGATGCTGAGATTGAGCGTTTCTGCCAGGCTTTTATGAATGAGCTGTACCGTTATATCGGTCCCGAGATTGATGTTCCGGCAGGCGATATCGGTGTGGGAGCGCGTGAGGTGGGCTACCTCTTTGGGCAGTACAAGAAGCTGACGCGTGACTTCAGCGGTGTGCTTACGGGCAAGGGGCTTGACTTTGGCGGTTCTCTGATCAGGCCCGAGGCAACAGGCTTTGGCGGTCTCTATTTTGTAAATGAGATGCTGCAGACGGCAGGGCATGACATTAAGGGTAAGACTGTTGCCATCAGCGGCTTCGGCAATGTAGCCTGGGGCGCTGCCACCAAGGCTGCTGAGCTGGGGGCCAAGGTTGTCACTATCAGCGGTCCTGACGGTTATGTATATGATCCCGATGGTATAGAGGGCAGTAAGATTGACTATATGCTGGAACTGCGTGCCAGCGGTAACGATATTGTGGCTCCGTATGCCGATGAGTTCCCCGGTGCTACTTTCTATCCTGGCAAGAAGCCTTGGGAGGTGAAGGTGGACATTGCACTGCCCTGTGCTACGCAGAACGAGCTGAATGCCGAGGATGCCGAACAGCTGATTGCCAACAAGGTACTCTGTGTGGGCGAAATCAGCAATATGGGATGCACCCCCGATGCCATTGACCTCTTCCTGAAGAACCGCATCCTGTATGCTCCGGGTAAGGCTGTGAATGCGGGTGGTGTGGCTACCAGCGGACTGGAGATGAGCCAGAATGCCATGCACCTGTCATGGAGTGCGGCTGATGTGGACAAGCGCCTGCACGAGATTATGCATGGCATACACTCGCAGTGTTGTAAGTACGGTACTCAGCCTGACGGTTATATTAATTATGTCAAGGGCGCCAATGTGGCCGGTTTCATGAAAGTGGCCAGGGCGATGATGGCACAGGGTATTGTCTGACATCTCCGGCCGTTCTTCGCTGAACATAAGCATACGTAAATGTAAAAAGTGGGTTCTAAAATTTGGAGGTTTCAGGCAAACGCATTATCTTTGCAACGGAAGTTTTTATTTTTCAGTTAAACCTCAAAAACGAAAAGAACATGAAAAAGTACGTTTGTGATGTCTGCGGTTATGAGTATGACCCGGAAGTTGGAGACCCCGAGAATGGTATTCCTGCAGGAACTGCCTTTGAAGATCTGCCTGAAGATTGGGTTTGCCCGCTCTGCAGTGTAGGCAAGGATCAGTTCAGCGAGGCATAGATTTATGAACAGTGGAGGCGGTTACGTCTCCATTGTTTTTTATATATAATCGTTCTTTTTTTCCGGTTCTCTTGTCCGGTCCTTGCAGGCGGTTCTCCCGAATTTGCTTTTTCTTGGCATAAAAAAGAATGATTTCCTTTGTCCTGCGCCTGATTTTTCGTAAATTTGCCACCCGATAATAATATATATAAGGTAGAAAGGTTCAAATTTTATAGGAAAAATGTTAAGAATAGCAGTACAGTCAAAAGGCAGGCTTTTTGAGGATACAATGGCGTTGCTGGCAGAGGCAGGCATTAAGGTGAGCAGCAGCAAGCGTACGTTGCTGGTCCAGAGTAGTAACTTTCCCGTTGAGATTCTGTATTTACGTGACGATGACATACCGCAGAGTGTGGCAACGGGTGTTGCCGATCTGGGAATCGTAGGTCAGAACGAATACGAGGAGCGTCAGGAGGATGCTGTGGTTATCCGTCCGCTGGGCTTCAGCAAGTGCCGTCTGTCCCTGGCTATTCCCAAGGCTGTGAACTATCCGGGCCTGAAGTGGTTCGAGGGTAAGAAGATCGCTACCTCATATCCTGGTATTCTGCGCCGTTTCATGCAGAAGAATCACATTGCCGCCGATATTCATGTCATTACCGGTTCTGTGGAGATCAGTCCGGGCATCGGACTGGCTGACGCCATCTTTGATATCGTAAGCAGCGGCAGCACCCTTGTAAGCAACAATCTCACCGAGGTGGAAGTGGTGATGAGGAGCGAGGCCCTGCTCATCGGTAATAAGGATATGACCGATGAGAAGAAGGCTGTCCTGGATGAGCTGCTCTTCCGTATCGAGGCTGTCAAGAATGCCGAGGACAAGAAGTATGTGCTGATGAATGTCCCCACTGACAAGGTGAAGGAGGTGGTTGATATCCTGCCCGGAGCCAAGAGCCCCACAGTGATGCCTCTGGCAACGGAAGGCTGGAGCAGTGTTCATACTGTCATAGACGAGAAGCGTTTCTGGGAGATTATCCGTCAGCTGAAAGACTTAGGCGCCCAGGGTATTCTGGTAGTTCCCATTGAGAAAATGATACTGTAATGAAAATCTATAAATACCCTACTCAGGAGGAGCTGCAGGAATTGCTGAAACGCCCTGTGCGTGATGCTGGCCAGCTGAATGCCACGGTGGCTGCCGTACTGGCAGACATTAAGGCTAAGGGTGATGTGGCAGTAAAGGAGTATGAGGAGAAGTTTGACCATGTAAGCTTGCTGGAACTCGCTGTAACAGAAGCTGAGATTCAGGAGGCGGAAGACTTGGTGGATGCCGAGCTGAAGGCTGCCCTGGAACAGGCGCATCAGAATATCCGGAAGTTCCATGCCTCGCAGAAATTCCAGGCAGAGCATGTTCAGGTAACCGATGGTGTGGAGTGCTGGCAGAAGTCGGTACCCATCCAGAAGGTAGGCCTATACATTCCCGGTGGTACAGCTCCCTTGTTCAGTACCGTGCTGATGCTGGCCTCACCCGCCAAGATTGCCGGATGTGAGGAGATTGTGTTATGTACGCCTCCTGCCCGTGACGGTAAGGTTAATCCCGCCATTCTGGTGGCCGCACGTATAGCCGGTGTGAATCGTATCTTCAAGATCGGCGGTGTGCAGGCTATCGGTGCCATGGCCTACGGTACGGAATCCGTTCCTAAGGTATATAAGATATTCGGTCCGGGCAACCAGTTCGTTATGTGTGCCAAGCAGCAGGTGAGCCTGCATGATGTGGCTATTGATATGCCTGCCGGCCCCAGCGAGGTGGAGGTGCTGGCCGACGAGACCTCGAATCCGGTCTTCGTGGCTGCCGACCTGCTGAGCCAGGCTGAGCATGGTGTGGACAGCCAGGTGCTGCTGGTAACTAAGAGCGAGCAGATTATCGGAAATATTCAGCAGGAGGTAGAGCGCCAGCTGGCTCTCTTGCCCCGTAACGAGATTGCTGCTCAGGCATTGGAACACAGTAAGATTATCCTGGTTCATGATGACGCAGAGATGATGGCTGTTACCAACCGGTATGCTCCTGAGCATCTTATCATAGAAACCAAGAACTATATGGAACTCTCTGAGAAGGTGATAAATGCGGGAAGTGTATTCCTGGGCAGTCTTACCCCCGAGAGTGCCGGTGACTATGCCAGCGGAACCAATCACACCCTGCCTACTAACGGTTATGCCGTAGCCTATAACGGCGTGAACCTGGACAGCTACAACCGTAAGATTACCTTCCAGCATATTACGGAGGAGGGTGTCCGCAGCATTGGACGTACCGTAGAGCTGATGGCGGAAGCCGAGGGATTGGATGCTCACAAGAATGCGATGACGGTAAGAATGAAGAAATGAAAGAATGAAGAAATGAAAGAACTGAAGGATTTAGTCAGACCGAATATATGGGCACTTGAACCCTACAGTTGTGCCCGCGATGAGTTTAAGGGAATGAATGCGCACGTGTTTCTGGATGCCAACGAGAGCCCGTATAACGAACCGCTGAACAGGTATCCCGACCCTTTGCAGGAGAACGTGAAGCAGGCCCTTGCTCCCATCAAGCAAGTAAGGCCGTCTCAGATTTTCCTCGGTAACGGAAGTGATGAGGCCATTGACCTGGTTTACCGTATTTTCTGTGAACCCGGAAGGGATAATGTAGTAGCCATTGCTCCTACCTACGGAATGTATAAGGTATGTGCCGATATTAATAATGTGGACTACCGCCCTGTTCTCCTTGACGGGAACTTCCAGTTACAGGCACAGAAAATCCTGGATGCCACGGATGCCCATACCAAGGTCATCTGGCTGTGCTCACCCAACAACCCTACGGGTAACGAGTTGGACAAGAAGGAGATGCAGCGCATATTACTGGAGTTTCCCGGCATCGTGGTAATAGATGAGGCCTACTCTGATTTCTCCAGTTTACAGCCCTTCCGCCACTTTATGGACCGCTTCCCCAATATGATTGTGCTGAATACCTTCAGCAAGGCATGGGGCAGTGCCAGCATACGTCTGGGTATGGCATTTGCCAGTGAAGAGATTATCGGCCTCTTCAATAAGGTAAAATACCCCTATAATGTAAACAAGCTGACGCAGGACAAGGCCATGCAGATGCTGGCTGACTGGATGAAGGTGGACCAGTGGGTAAGGCAGATCAAGCGTGAGCGCGAGCACATGATGCCGGCCTTAAGTGAACTGCCTATCTGCAAGAAGGTATATCCCAGCGAGGCCAACTTCGTCCTTGTAGAAGTAACGGATGCCAATGCCGTTTACAATTACCTGATACGCAAGGGAATCGTAGTGCGTAACAGAAACAAGGTCCAGCTGTGCGGAAACTGCCTGCGCATAACCATAGGTACGCAGCAGGAGAACAATGAGTTGTTAAGTGCCATGCGTCAGTTCAAGTAGATTATGGATTCAAAATTAAAGAGAGCGTTATTCATAGACCGTGACGGAACCATATTGGTAGAGCCCGCGGATGAACAGATAGACAGCTATGAGAAATTCCGGTTTGTGCCCGGTGTGATAGGCGCACTGAAGTTTCTGCGTCAGCATACTGACTATGAGTTTGTGATGGTAAGCAACCAGGACGGCTTAGGAACAGACAGCTATCCTGAGAATGATTTCTGGCCTACACAGAATCTGATGCTGGATATCCTGAAGGGTGAGGGTATTGAGTTTGATGCCATTCATATCGACAGGAGTTTCCCCTCAGACAATCTGCCTACCCGTAAGCCTGGCACAGGTATGCTGAAGCAGTATATGACAGGTGAATACAACCTGGCAGAGTCCTGGGTTATCGGTGACCGTCAGACGGATGCCCAGCTGGCCGTGAACCTCGGATGTAAGAGCCTTATCTTAGGTGAGGACATGAACTGGGAGAAGATAACCGAACTGCTCTTTGCCGGCGAGCGTACAGCCGAGGTGGTACGCACTACTAAGGAGACAGACATTACCATACGCGTGAATCTGGACGGAAACGGAAAGAGTGATATCCAGACCGGACTGGGATTCTTTGACCACATGCTGGAACAGATTGCCAAGCACGGAATGATTGACCTGTATATCCGTTGTAAGGGTGACTTGCAGGTGGATGAGCATCATACCATCGAGGACACAGCGCTGGCCTTGGGAGAGTGTATCCTGAAGGCCCTGGGCGACAAGCGCGGCATAGAACGTTACGGCTATTGCCTGCCCATGGATGATTGTCTGTGTCAGGTAGCCCTTGACTTCGGCGGCCGCCCCTGGTTGGTATGGGATGCTGAATTCAAGCGCGAGAAGGTGGGCGAGATGCCTACTGAGATGTTCCTGCATTTCTTCAAGAGCCTGTCGGACAGCGCCCGCATGAATCTGAACATCAAGGCGGAGGGTGAGAACGAACATCATAAGATAGAGGGTATATTCAAGGCTTTGGCCCGTAGTCTGCGTATGGCGGTAAGAAGAGACGTGAGCCACTTCCACCTGCCCTCCAGTAAAGGTGTGCTGTAATTGAGCGTTGAACATTGAGCATGAACCACAGTCAGTACCCATCCGCACTGTTACAGAAGGCTGTTACGGAGATCAGCCGTCTTCCCGGTATCGGTTCCAAGACCGCATTGCGGTTGGCCCTTCATCTGCTGAGACAGGATGTGGCGGAAGTTGATTCCTTGGCAGACAGTATTAAAGAACTGCGTCACCATATCGGCTATTGCAAGGTCTGTCACAACATCAGCGATACAGACATCTGTGAGATTTGCGGAAACACATCGCGTGACAAGTCCACTATCTGTGTAGTGGAGAATGTTCGTGATGTAATGGCCATCGAGGGGACGCTGCAGTATAAAGGTGTGTACCATGTACTGGGTGGTATCATCAGTCCCATGGATGGGGTAGGGCCGGCTGACCTGGAGATAAGTTCCCTGGTAGAACGTGTACAACAGGGCGGTATCAGTGAGGTGATACTGGCCTTAAGTCCTACGATGGAGGGTGACACCACCAATTTCTACATCTACAGGAAACTGCAGGACACAGGTGTGAGAATTACGGTAATAGCCCGCGGGGTAGCCCAGAATGACGAGTTGCAGTACACCGATGAGGTAACCTTGGGACGTGCCCTTGCCGGAAGAACACCTTTTAAGATGTAATTGACATTGAACGAAATATGAACAAGAGAAAGATTTGTTTTTTCCTATTTATTGTATTTGAACTGCTGGTAGCATTAGGATTGGAATTCCTGACAGACCGCATAGGGCCCCTTATGGCGGGATTGGAGGATCAGGCTCAGTTCCAGTATATATTTGGTATGGTAACTGCCCTTTCTGTTATAGTGTCAGCATTCCTGGTCATTAAGAAGAAGCAGCTGAATCCCATCCTGAGAATGGCCCTGGTGATGAGTGGTGTGAATATGGTCTTGCTGGACTATTATTTCTTCTACGATGCTAACCTGCTGTACTTGCTGGCTGTTCTGGCCGTAGCATATATGTTTATCTGGCCTGCTACAGAAGATTAAATTATAAAGAATGAAACTAAGCGTTATCATAGTCAGTTATAATGTGAAGTTCCATCTGGAGCAATGTATCAGAAGCGTAGTGAAGGCCTCAGAAGGTATGGGCTCTGATATCTGGGTGGTTGATAACGCATCATCGGACGGTACCGTCGCATATCTTCAGAACATCTTTCCTGATGTACATTATATCAGTAATGCTGAGAATGTAGGCTTCTCACGTGCCAATAATCAGGCCATCCGCATGTGCGCAGGCGAATATGTGCTGTTGCTGAATCCCGATACCATCGTGGCAGAAGACACCCTGAAGGGATGCGTGGAATTTCTTGACGCCCATCCCGAGATTGGGGCTACAGGTGTCAGAATGCTGAACGCTAACGGCACTTTCGCCTCTGAAAGCAGACGCGGCCTTCCCACCCCCTTTACCAGTTTCTGCAAAATGACAGGACTGGCCAGGCTTTTCCCCAGGAGTCACATCTTCGGACGATATTACATGAAGTATCTGGATGAGGACGAAGCCAATCCCATCGAGGTAATATCCGGAGCTTTCAATATGCTCAGGCGCAAGGCACTGGACGAGACAGGCTTGCTTGACGAGGACTTCTTTATGTACGGCGAGGATATAGACCTGAGCTATCGTCTGCTCAAGGCTGGCTGGCAAAATTACTATCTGCCTTATTATATATTGCATTACAAGGGCGAAAGCACCCAGAAGAGCAGCTTCCGTTATGTACACATATTCTACCAGGCAATGCTGATTTTCTTCAACAAACATTACAGAAGGAGATACTGGCTTGTCAGTTACGTTATCCGTATGGTTGTTATTCTCAGAGCCATGCTGGATATGCTCATCAGAGTGTTTCAGAAGCTGTTTCCCATTAGGAGAGAGTACGGGGTCACCTATATGCGTTTTGATCTGAGAAAGACATCCGTAACGGAAATGCTGTCTGCACTCCGCAACCAGACACCGGGCAGGAATGAAGGGCTGGCCGAGGCCGAGACTCTTTCCTATGACGGCACCATGCTTATCAGGCATAACTGCGTTCTTCCTCTGAACCGTAAATAAAGACTATGGATTATGCTTAAAGGAAAGAGAATAATGCTACGTGCCGCAGAGCCTGAGGACCTGGATCTGATGTACCTGATAGAAAATGATACTGCCTTGTGGAACTATGGCAGCGCCAACGTCCCTTACTCCATGTATTCCCTGAGGCGCTTCATAGAACAGACCGGTAACGATATCAATACCGACGGGCAGGTGCGTCTGGTAATCGCACTTAACGATAACCGCGATGCCATCGGTTTCGTGGATTTGCAGAACTATGACCTCCGCCACCGCAGGGCAGAGGTCGGTATTGTCATATTGCCAGAGTGGCAACAGCAAGGATTGGGATGCGAAGTCCTGAGTGTACTCTCCAGGTATGCCCATCAGCATCTGTTCATTCACCAGCTATATGCCTTCGTCTCAGCCGGTAATCCCGCAGCCCAGGCCCTATTCTCCAAGGCCGGATATAATAGAACTGCCACCCTTCCTCATTGGCTTCGCAACGGAGAAGAGTGGCAGGATGCTATGTTATATCAGAAACTTCTTTAGTTAGCGCTTGTAAACTCATCCAGGAATCTGATATCGTTCTCACTGAACATGCGCAGATCCTTCACCTGATATTTCAGGTTGGCGATACGCTCTATACCCATACCGAAGGCGTAGCCAGTGTAAATACTGCTGTCAATACCGTTGGCTTCAAGAACTGCCGGGTCAACCATACCGCAGCCCAGAATCTCAAGCCAACCGGACCCCTTGCACATGGAGCAGCCCTTACCGCCGCAGATTGTACAGCTTACATCCATCTCGGCCGAAGGTTCCGTAAAGGGGAAATAGCTGGGGCGAAGCCGAATCTTAGTGTCCGGGCCGAAAAGTTCCTGGGCAAAGAGCAACAATACCTGCTTCAGATCCGTAAAACTTACATTCTTGTCGATGTACAGGCCCTCCACCTGATGGAAGAAACAGTGTGCACGGGCACTTACGGCCTCATTACGATATACGCGTCCGGGGCAGAGAATGCGTATAGGAGGCTGTGAAGTCTCCATAACACGTGACTGTACGCTACTGGTGTGGCTACGCAGGATGATATCAGGATGAGACTCCACGAAGAACGTGTCCTGCATATCACGGGCTGGATGATCATCGGCAAAGTTCAGACTGCTATATACATGCCAGTCATCTTCCACTTCAGGTCCTTCGGCCAGTGTAAAGCCCAGTCGGCTGAAGATGTCCACAATCTCATTCTTCACAATGGTAAGCGGATGCCGTGAACCCAGGGAAACGGGGTAGGGGGTACGTGTCAGGTCCACTGAAGAACCTGCGTTCTTCTGAACCTCGGCAGCTTCCTTCAGCTCATTGATTTTATTCAGGGCAGCCGTCTTCAGCACATTCAGCTTCTGGCCGAACTCTCTCTTCTGCTCAGCGGGAACATTGCGGAAGTCATTCATCAGGTTCGTTACCTCCCCCTTCTTACCCAGATATTTGATACGCAGCGCCTCGGCCTCGTCAGCATTCTTAGCAGCCAGCGAAGCTATCTCAGCCATCAGTTTTTCTATCTTTTCAAGCATAGTTTTCGTACTTTTCTGAAATTTCCATGCAAAGGTACATATTTATTATTGAAAAGTGAAGGTAATGTGAAAAAATAAGCGTACTTTTGTGCGATTTTTAGGCGTGTGTCTTTAAGATGTATAGAATAGTCAAGGTATTAATGCCCACAGTTATGGCACTTCTTCTTCTCTCCTGCCATAACGGAGGAATTACGGAATCTGCTTCAGACGCAGATTCTACTGAGGTTGAAACGTGTCTTGTCCCAGACACGCTGGATGATGTTGAAGAGGAGATCGAGGAAGCGGATGAGGCTGACCGCCTGGATACGTCGTTTGATGATTTCATGTTTGCCTTCACCCACAGTGACCGTTTGCAGAACAAGCGAATCGGATGGCCATTGTCCTATACAGATGCCGACGGCGGAAACCACAGGATTACCTCGCTTAATACCGGTTCCGAATTCCGGTTCCTGAAAGGCGATTTCTATACTGTACTGTTCGGAGACAGGAAACAGGTCGAGGAACAGAAGCTTCAGGCAGATGACTCGCTTGTCATTGTAGAGCGTATCGACCTCCAGGAAGAGAAACTCAGGAACTACGAATTCAGGCTGATTTCGGGGAAATGGAAACTCACATCCATGTGTGATGTCATCTTCCATGAAAGCGACATCTACGACTTCCTTACCTTCTATGCCCGTTTCAGCTCAGACTCCGTCTATCAGCAGGCACATGTGGAGCAGCCCCTCAAGGTAATGGTACTTGATCCCGAGGAGGATGATGCCTATATCGAGGGCACCATCAACGCCGAACAGTGGCGATCCTTTTGCCCTGATGTCCCTCATGGTATCATATCCAACATCCGCTACGGTGTGCAGAAGTACTCTCACAAACAGATGATAATGCAGAAGTCCGGATCGTCAAACGGCCTGCAGGAAATGTTCGTTTTCAACAAGGAAAACAACGAATGGTACCTCACCGCCTACGAAAACTGATTTTGAAAACCATATATAAAGCAACGATATGACAGACTTGGAGAACTGCTCCTTACGTGAATACAACACCTTCGGAATTGACGTCAGAACAAGGCAGCTTGTTATGTACAGCAGTGTAAGTGAACTGCAGTCATTCCTTGACCAATACCATCATTCAGCAGTTCCGGCCCCCTTGCTGCATATAGGTGGAGGCAGCAACCTTCTCTTCCTGTCAGACTTCCCCGGTATTATCCTGTTTTCCCAGATAAAGGATATCGAAGTACTTTCCGAGGATGAGGACAGCGTACTGGTAAGTGTAGGAGCCGGCGTCACACATGACGACTTTGTACAGTACGCCATTGACAATGGATGGTACGGCTTGGAGAACCTCTCCCTCATCCCCGGTCAGGTAGGTGCCGCTGCCGTCCAGAATATAGGCGCCTACGGCATCGAGGCCGGTGACTTCATAGATTCCGTTCACACCATTTCCCTCCTTGACGGGTCAGAAAAGACATGGAGTCATGACGAACTCACTTACTCCTATCGTCACAGCATCTTCAAGGACGATTCCGCCAGAGGCCTGTATGCTGTCTGCCACGTCTGCTATCAGCTGTCCAAGAGTTTTACGCCATATCTTGAATATGGCGGGCTGAAGGAATCCCTGCGTCAGATAGGTATCAGCGAAAAGAAGCTCACCGCAGACAAACTCCGTTCCGTCATTATCAGAACCCGCCGCAGTAAACTGCCCGATCCCAAGGTTACTGGTAATGCCGGCAGCTTTTTCATGAATCCCGTTGTCGGCAATGATACCCTGCAGAAGATACAGACACGATACCCTGATGTACCGTATTTCGTAGTCGATACAGCGCATGTTAAGATTCCTGCCGGATGGCTCATCGAGCAATGCGGCTGGAAGGGGAAAACTCTGGGTCATGCCGCCGTCCATGACCGCCAGGCACTGGTGCTTGTCAATAAAGGCGGTGCCACAGGGCGGGATATCCTCACCCTGTGCCAAGCCGTTCAGAATGCCGTATTCACCAAGTTCGGCATACGTCTCATTCCCGAAGTAAACATTATAGGCAGGATATGAGGATAACCTTTCTCGGAACAGGAACCAGCTGTGGTGTTCCCCAGATGGGGTGTCACTGCGAAGTCTGCACCAGCACCGACCCCAGAGACAACCGGTTACGTTCCTCAGCCCTCGTACAGGAAGGCAATACCAACATCCTTGTGGACTGCGGCCCCGATTTCCGCGAGCAGATGCTGCGTATAGACTTCTGTCAGTCCCTTGATGCCGTCCTGATTACCCACGAACATTATGACCATGTAGGCGGAATAGATGACCTGCGTCCCTTCAGCTACATCCATGATATGCCCATCTATGCAGATGGCTATTCCTGCAATCATCTGCGCGAACGCATCCCATACTGTTTTGTCCAAAATAAATACCCTGGTGTTCCTCAGCTGCAGCTTTGCGTGATGAAAGAAGGAGACCGCATACAGCTCGGCAACATACCCGTAACAGCCCTTCAGGTCATGCACGGCAAGCTGCCTATTCTCGGTTTCAGAATAGGAGACTTAGGTTATATTACCGATATGACAGACATCACACCAAGGAGCCGTGAGTTGCTGAAAGGAATAAAAATACTGGTAGTAAACGGTCTGCGCCATGAACCGCATCCCACGCACCAGACCGTAGAGGATGCCGTAGAATTCTCCCGGAGCATTGCCCCCGACCTCCCTACCTACATCATACACATGAGCCATCATCTCGGACTTCATGCCACCGAGGACGCCCTGCTGCCAGCCCATATCCATCTGGCATATGACGGGCTCACGTTAGAATTCTGATTACCACTTCCTGATCAGGATACTGGGATTGACCCTCAGGTATAGTCCGAAGTCAAACGCCATATTCTGGGCACCCGGCAGCCACGTCTGGTAGGCCTGCGCCTGCGCACCTATCACATAATGCCTGGCAATAATCCTGTGATAGCTGATACCCGCATACAATGTATGGTTACCGTTGTAACTTGTCCCGTCCTTCTGACTGACTGTGTTGAACAGCGGATTGCCGTACAAGCTTATAAAATGCTTAGGTGAGAAAACATATCCCGCCTTCACATCCATCTGATTCCAGAAATCCAGGTTCATGCCCACATGGCCTGAAAACCCGGTCTTGAAGGGCCAAAGCTCACCCTTCTGCTGATAGGCTGCCAGCATATTGAGCTCGGTATTGATATTTCTCAGCGCCTTCCGGTCGGTCCTGTAAAGCATTCTTATCCCCGCACCCGCATTACAAATCGTCTGAACCCCCCGCATCGCGATATTCTGCTCACCACCACGGTGCTGAATCACCAGCTGAAAGGGCGTGAACCATTTCAGCCTGCTTTCCGGCCTGTTATAGGAAACCGTCCAGTTCATACCCACCGTAAAAGCCTCCTGATGCGTATCCGTCTCAAAGATGTAACTCTGCCAGTTTAACCAGATATCAGCATGCAAGTGCGGTCTGTCCCACAACAGCTGCACGCCCATCTCAGGGTCTTGTGACAGGTTCACTTCCGGATTGAGCAGCGGCTCCACAAGCCTATGGTTCTGCCCCCCGTAGATATCGCCCAGTACCACAGTCAGATATTTGAACTGCGCCCTAGCCCTGAACCAGGGCAGCAGATGAGCCCCCGACTGGTACTGGTTACCCTTCCAGCGGGCTATATCATGATAGGCATAGCACGGATACTTGTTCGCACCGCTAAAGATAAGTGCATGCAGACCCACTTCCAGTCCAATTTGCCTGACAGGATTGAAAGTCAGTTTAGGCTGAACCCACAGGCCCGGCAGTGAATACCCGTTCATCAGTTTCCCCGTGTACTCGTTGTCATGGAAGAAACTCAGGTTGTCAATCTCCACCCGAAGCGCCTTCACCTCAGCAGTATCTATACGGTAATCCGAGGAAGCCAGATCATTCCACATCTCCTGCGCCATGATACCCCGGCACAAAAGAACAGAAATCAGTATGATGAACGTTATTCTCTTCATTATCGTAGTTAGCAGTCAGAACCGTAAACTGATTCTTATTTCCTGATTCCTTTGTAGGCCAGGTAGATTACCACAAAGGCACCTATGGCAATCATCGCAATCTTCACCTCGCCGCTGTATTCAGCCACCTTGGCATCCAGCTGGTCATACGGAACCACGCTGGCCATATAATAACCGATGGCAGCCAGGATACTGTTCCACGCAGCGGCGCCTAATGACGTGTACAGTATAAAGCGGCTCAGCCTCATCTTAGCCAGTCCGGCAGGGATACTGATAAGCTGTCTTACCGCAGGTACGAGTCTGCCTACCAGTGTGCCGATTGCGCCGTGGTCATTGAAATACTGCTCAGCTCTCTCCACCTTAGCCTGGTCTATCAGACACATATTGCCCAGCCTGCTGTTGGCAAACTTATACACCAGCGGACGGCCCAGCGTATATGCCAGCGCATAGTTGACAAGTGCACCGATAAGTGCTCCTAAGGTGGCACAAACCACCACCAGCACCACATTCATTTCCCTGTTAGTGGCAGCCAGATAGGCAGCGGGCGGTACTACCACCTCACTTGGGAAGGGGATAAAACTGCTTTCTATGGCCATCAAAAGTGTGATAACCCAATAATTAAGGTGTTCCAGACACCACGCTATGAAAGGAATACTCTCCATGCTGAATGATTATACAAATTTTTTCCTAAATACTTTCTTACTCGTAAGACACCATTTTATCCATGCCTGAGATTCCCATACAGGAACAGCAGCGCAAAGGAAAGGCAGCAACAGGTGGAATGTCTTTATATTCAACTGCCTGGCCGTTCTGTTAAAGACAATGTCCCGGACAATCCATACACACAGCCACAAGGCTGCTGTAACTCCGGTCAGAATATAGTTTTCCAGACACAGAATACACGTCACCACGGTAGATGTCATATAGATCAGCGGTATCAGCATCTTTATATCGTACCAGCAACCGTACAGGTACTTGTAAGCAGCGTGCCTGGCTATATCCGCATCGAAGACACGTTCCTGCAGCCATGTGTGGGGCAGGGGATTGTCCTGAATCAGAACAGCCTTCGGGCTTACCGAAACAGCACATTGCCCTTTGGAGATGTTTCTGTTTACAAGCAGCGCCGCAGCTCCTGCCAGCCTCTTCGAGTCCGACCTGAATCCCTGGTGGCTGAAGAAATACTCCCTCCTATAAGCCAGCAGCGAATCTTCCGCCCAATAGGGATGATGATGCTCCGCAAAAGGAATCCACAGCATCTGTTTCCACAGACGTAGGAACTGCCTCTTCCGCATCTGTATATCTTCACACTGCGCATACCGCGTCAGGCCTATAACAGCCTCTTTCCCTTGTTCCGCAGCCAGCATAAAACTAGCCAGCCATTCATTGCTCCCTGGGCAACAGTCAGCCTTGGTAAAGACCACCCATTCCGTGCAAGCCGTCTTCGTACCCAGCATCATCGCCAGACGCTGCTTGCTGATATCCCTTGCCGATGGCGGAATGCAGGAGTGAGTCAGCTGCGGATAATCCTCCTCCAGCTCCTCCAGCAGCTTCTGCGTATCATCCGTACTGTGGATATCCACCACAATTACCTGATATTCAGCCGGGTATTTCTGTTGCAAAAAGACAGGAAGATGCCTGCGCAACTCCCCAGCCTCCTCTTGTGCCACTATCACAACGGCCACACTGGGAAGGGCCTGGCTGTTCACTTGCGTAACGCCCTGCCTGCGGCTGATGTTCCCCAGACACGAATAATGAGCCGTCAGTATCAGGGTCAGTACCCATAATACAAAGTTTACCCCCAGTGCTATAAGAGCCGTATCTGACATTATTTATAATAAGTCCTCGGTGGTGTAACCCTCGGGCAGCGGCCTGCAATTATACTGACTAGCCATAATCTGGCCGTATGCACCTGCCGAACGCAGTGCCAGCAAGTCACCACGCCGGGTAGCGTTGACCCTGTAATCCTTTGCAAACACATCGCTGCTCTCACAGATGGGCCCTACCACATCATAAGTCTCCTCCACGGCATCACTGCTCAGATTCTCAATCTTATGCGAGGCATGGTACAGCGCCGGACGTATCAGGTCCGTCATTCCCGCATCCACAATGATAAACTGCTTAGCCGTAGCCTTCTTCACATACAGGCACTTGGTAATCAGCGAACCGCACTGAGCCACCACCGCGCGTCCCAGCTCAAAGTGCAGCTGCTGCCCGGGACGCAGTTTCAGGTTCTCTGCATAAGTGTCGAAGTAAGCCTTGAAGTCAGGAACAGGATTCCCGTCAGGGTTATCGTAATCTACACCCAGTCCGCCGCCCACATTAATATTCTTAACGCAGATGCCCTGTTTCTCCAGGCGATCCTGCAACTCATTTATACGGTTGGAAAGGGCCGCAAAGTTACCCATCTCCATAATCTGGCTTCCGATGTGGAAGTGCAGCCCCACAAACTCCACATTCTTCATCTCACCGGCCAGGGCAATCACCTTCTCCATATCCTCCATGGCAATGCCGAACTTATTCTCGGCCAGCCCCGTAGTGATATTGGCATGCGTATCGGCACCCACGTTCGGATTGATGCGGAAACTCACCTGAGCCACTTTCTGCATCCTGCCCGCAATTTCATTGATAACCTCCAGTTCGGGGATACTCTCCACGTTAAAGTACTGAATCCCGGCTCTCAGTCCCAGTTCTATTTCCCAGTCACTCTTTCCCACACCGGCAAATACAAT
>CACYMI010000020.1 GCA_902775385.1 uncultured Bacteroidales bacterium | reverse complement strand
AAATTCAAAAAAACACTAAGAAAATGAAAAAGACTACATTAGCTGAAGTGATTGTGAAAGTCCTTGTGGCGGCTCTGACCGCCTTCCTCACCGCGCTGGGCACTACCAGTTGCATGAGATGAGAGAAAAGCCTCGGTTCAACCACCGGGGCTTTTTCCATGCCTATACTAAGGAGGTGCTGAAGCCGAAGAAGACAATGGCCCGCATTATGCCATGGCTGTATTATATCCTGGGAAAGAAGCGCCTCTACAAGCTGATAGCCAAGGGCGAATATGATGCTGCCATTGGCTATGAGCATCTGATAAAGGATTTTCCTGAGGTGGAGAGCGTCAAGAATGACGAGAAACGGCACGGAGACATCGTTTCCGAGCTACTGGAATAACCGCCACATCACCCCGCCAGAGCATCTGCCATCCTACAGGAGTATGGTCCGGTCAGTGGCCGGATTAACCTAAAAGGAACTGCTCCGCCTCGGCCAGCGTGTCCAACTTACCCACATCCATCAGGCGGAGGTTCTCAGGGACGAAGCCGTAGACGGGTTCTGCGGCACAGAGGCTCAGGTAGAAGTCGATGATACTGAACTTATCCGGCCACTGCGGGAAATAACGGAAGAGCGACGGATTCATAAGGTGAATGCCGGCAAAGGCATACATCCGGCAGGACTTCACGTCCAGTTGGGGGTACGGGCTCTTTACCTGGCCGGTCTGGATGTTGGTCCAACCTACCAGGCGCATATCATTATCAAAGAGCAGATACCGGCTGGTCTTACGCTGGCTGACCATCAGGGCCGCCGCCTTGCCCATGCCGTATGAGGCTAGGTCCTGTAAGGGGGCATTGCTCAGGATATCTACATTGTGAATCAGAAAGCCGTCCGTGGCATCACGCAGCAGAGGCGCCGCATGCTTGACTCCCCCACCCGTTTCCAGCAGCTGACTGCGCTCGTCTGAGAAGCGGATTGTCATGTCCATAGGATGCTGCCGCACCCATTCCTCTATCATATCGGCAAAGTGGTGCACATTGATAACCACATCACGGATGCCGGCAGAGCGGAGCTTCTCTAACGTATGCTGCAGAAGAGGTTTGCCGGCAACGGGTACCAGTGCCTTGGGCATAGTGTCGGTAAGCGGTTTAAGACGGGTGCCCAGTCCGGCCGCAAAGATCATAGCTTTCTGTCTCATTTTCCTAATTCAGCTTTTCCTCCTTCCAGTCGGCATACTCGTGTCCGTTGGCCTTGTAGATAAGCATGCACAGATTGGGCAGCCATTCCGGGTCGAACCGCAGCAGTACCTCGGTTTCGGCATTGGTGCCGGGACCAATGGTGCTGCCGCTCATGGTCTTGCTGCTGAGTGCGGGAAGGTCTTCTCCCTCGAAGACGATTTCCTCATCAGCCTGTGAGTTATCCTTATACATTACCTTAAAGAGTACGGTGTAAGCCTCGGAGGGTATATTGTAATGAGTGTCATTGGTAACGGTAACGGAGATTCCCCTCATAGTAGCTCCGCCGGAATGACCGCCGGTGACGGTAACATTATCAAGCAGGTCTTCGCTGATGCGGGCAATCATATAGTTTCTGAAAGCGGTCTCGGCAAGGTGTTCGCATATTGCAGCGTCATCCATATCCCGGCTGATCCAGCCGGTACGGAGGGCAAAGTCATACAAGTCGGCATCAAAGACGGCCAGACCATAGGTCTTGCCTATACTCAGCTTGCCCGACTTGTCTCGCAGTACCACAACAGAGCAGTGGTCCGAGAAGCGGACGTGATAGCCGTCAGCCTGCTTCTGAATGACAATACTGTCAGCATTGTAATCCTGAATCTCAAATTCCTCGCAATGCCGCAGGCCGGGTATCATCCTATGTATGGCGCGTACGTCGCCTTCCTGAATCGTGGTCACAAAATCATTCACATACTCATTCACCTTGTCCTTCTCGTTACAGCAAGATGACAGCAGTATGGTCATGATGGCAAATAGTATTAATCCTGATTTTTTCATTTTGTTAAGTTATTAAGCCTCTCCCCCCGCCCTCTCCCGAGAGAGAGGGAGCTGGCTTTTAGTTTACTGTTTATAAGTTGATTTTTTAGTTGATAAGTTGTTTGATAGTTCCCCTCTCCCGGGAGAGGGGTTAGGGGTGAGGCTTCAAAGTCTCCTCAATTCCCTGCTCCCGATGGCATATATGAACCTCTATGCCGAATTTACGGTGAATATGCTCGGCCAGATGCTGGGCGCTATAGACGCTGCGGTGCTGACCGCCCGTACAGCCGAAACTGAACATCAGGTCCGTAAAGCCACGCTGCATGTAACGCTGTACATGGGCATCGGCCAGTTTGTACACACTGTCCAGGAAGGTGAGAATCTCGCCGTCATCCTCCAGAAAACGGATGACAGGCTCATCCAGTCCGGTCAGCTTCTTGTAAGGCTCGTATCGGCCCGGATTATGGGTACTGCGGCAATCAAACACATATCCGCCGCCATTGCCGCTGGTATCCTGGGGTATGCCCTTGTGGAACGAGAAACTGAATACCCTGACTACCAGAGGACCCTTGCCGTCATAGCGGCTGAAGGTGGCCGGTCCGTCATCGGGATGCGCAGCATAGGGATTATTCTCTGTAATCCTGTATCCGTCGGCACGCACAACGGGCTTCTCCGGCTCGGGCGCGAACTGTGGCAATTCCACCAGACGGGTCAGGATATCGCGCAGATAGGGATAGGGACATCCGTTCTCGGAAAGAAGCTCGCGCAAGTTCTGGATGGCGGCGGGGATACTCTCCAGGAAATGCTTCTTACGCTCAAAGTAGCCTCGGAAGCCATAGGCTCCCAACACTTGAAGCAGACGGAACAGGACGCACAGCTTCAGGTCCTGGCGGAACTGCTTTTCATTCACCTCGATGTACTGCTTCAGACTGGATATGTAGGTCTGGATAAGCTCCTCGCGCAGACTGTTGCTGTAACGTGCCGAGGCCTGCCACAGGAAACTGGCCACATCATACTGGACCGGACCGCGGCGTCCGCCCTGAAAGTCGATGAAGAAGGGATTGCCCTGCCCGTCCAGCATGACATTACGTGCCTGAAAGTCGCGGTACATGAATGCATCCCCCGGTATGGCCACCATATCACGTGCCATCAGGCGGAAGGCCGCCTCAAGCTTCAGTTCGTGAAAGTCGATACCCGTAGCCTTCAGGAAGCAGTACTTGAAGTAGTTCAGGTCGAAAAACACGTTGATATCGTTCATTGACTCCTGGGGGTAGCACTGGCTGAAGTCCAGTCCGTGCGCACCCGTGATCTGAACAGCCGGCAGGGCTGCTATGGTACGTCGTAAAAGCTCACGCTCGCGGGCATTATAGCGGCCGCCTGTCTCACGTCCGCCCTTAATGGCGTCAAAGAGACTCTGGTTGCCTAAATCAGTCTGCAGGTATCGCAGTCCGTCAAGGCTTTCGGCCAATACCCGTGGAACTGGCAATCCGGCCTTTCCGAAATGACGGGCCAGATAGCAGAAGGCATGATTCTCGTCACGGCTGGTACCTACGGCACCTATCAGCGAGGAGCCGTCAGCTCCCTTCATCCGATAGTATTTACGGTTACTGCCCGCACCGGGAATTTCCTCGCATGAGGAAGGTTCTTGCCCTGTATATTTGATATAGAGTTGTCTCAGTTCATTCATTATTCCTTACGATTCCAGATATTCATAACCCTGTTGCGCACGGCAACGATATTAATCAGGCTGACGACGGCAAAAAGGCAAAGACCCAGACCGAGAGCGGCCGTAAGACTGCCTTCCTGCATCTGCGGGAACATTACCCACAGCGTATTCATATAATAGCCCCTTACCATAAATAGGATAATAAAGGAGAACACCAGCACCACGGCATTCATGCCTATCGTCAGCAGCTGGTAAGGCAGCGATACGCGGACCGGACTGTAGCCGATTAGCAACAGGTTGCGCAGCTTCTCGGTATTCTTCTGCACCAGCAGGTAGATGCTGAGCATGAGGATATAAAACGAGAGGATGCTGATAAGCAGGCCGATGCACATCACCAGTACTGTAACCACGCGTAGGAAGTAGGTAGCCTTGCCGGCATCCAGCTTGTCATCCTCCAGTTCCAGGTTGTGCTCATTCATATACTTCACGATAGCATCATCCGTAGGATTCTTCACCTCCACAATCACACGGTTGGGGGTAAGGTCTGCCTCGGGGGCAAACCTGGCATTGCTCCAGCGGATGAATGACTCGGGCACCAGGATGGTATTCAGGCGGCTGCTGAAGCCTATTACCTTACCCTTCAGACGCTGTTCCTGCCCGTTGCCGCGCAGCACAACCACCATATCTATCATGCCGATGATACCCTCAGAGATCTTGGGCAGCGACTGGCTTTGGGCGAAGCCGAAGTTATAGATGGCCAGATAGCTGCGGGGCAGCACAATGGGGATGACGCCGTCCTCAGGATGGAAAGTCCACTGACTCAGGTCGGTGTCCACAAAGCGGTCGGGTACGCTCTCGAAGAACATATCCGTTCCCATCTGGGCCACTCCCTGCACACCTAAGCTGCATACTACACGGTACTGGCTGGCCGTAAAGGCGCCTACGCTCTTGCAGAACGGCTGCGAGGTAATATCCTCTATATCCTTCTGGCTGAAACCATAACTCTCGCCTGAGCCCAATATACTGACGCCTGAGATGCGCTTGCTGACAATCAGGTACTCGGGCTTCAGGAATCCGTCCTCCTGACTGAAGAGCGGCTTGACATCATTATAGAACTGAAGACCCAGCAGCAGGATGAACATGCCGAAGAGGTTGGCGAAGAAGAAACCCGCGAACTGGGCTATGCTAATGTGCTGACGCAACAATTTCCAGACGAGCGACATCATAAGCGGAATGTTTTATCGTAAGACATATCCATGTGCTTGCCGATACTGGTTACGATGACACCGGCACCTTGGCGGCGGGCCTCCTCCATCATAATATCGCACATGATTGCACTGTTCACATCATCCAGGTGGCTGATGGGCTCGTCCACCATCAGGAAGTCGAAGGGCTGTACCAGGGCACGTATCATAGCCACACGCTGCTGCTGCCCGAAACTCATGCGGCCTACCTTGGCATCCGTCTTGTCGGCAATACCCAGGCGCTCAAACCACGCCTCAATCTCCTTGCGGCCCTTGAAGCCTGTCAGTCCGTTCTTGATCTGCACATTCTCCATCGCCGTCAGCTCAGGGAAGAGGCGCAGTTCCTGGAAAAGCAGACTCAACGAGTTCTTACGGACCGAAGTCCAGTCCGATACGCTATGCTGACGGATATCCTTGCCGTCAAAGAGAATGGTCCCGAGATAATCCTTCCTGTAACCTATAATATAACTGCAGAGAGAGCTCTTACCTGTTCCGGAGCTGGCCTCCACCAGGTATGTCTGCCCCTTCTGGAAGGTGACATCCTGCAGCCAGATTTCGCTCTGCACATCCCTGCCCTCGAAGACGCAGGGTAAAGTGTTTTGTAATGCAATCTTATCCATTTATTTCAACAATCTTTTTATAAAGTCTGTCGGCCTCTCCGTCGTCGTCAGCTCATATTCTATGTGTCTGAAGTCTGTAACGCTCACATTAACACGGTCCAGGCTGGTGGTCTCCTTCTCAAACCCGGTATTGGTGCCGACAGCTGAGATGGAATCCAGCATCCTGGCCAAGTTCACGGAGACATAGATTCTCTTGCCGTGAGCTTGCTCCCTAACCCGGGAAATCTCATCCTCTGACTGGGGAGCGGAAAAACGGTGTGTCTTCACGTCATCGGAGGAGAGGTACAGTAAATCGTCTAGTACGCCGAAGAAAAACTGGGAGCCGGCATACTGCAGGACAAAATCCTTCTCACCCAATGCCTGACAGCTGGAGCCGAAAGTGGATGAGCCCGAACACCAGTCCTTGGAATTCCTGAGGAAATCCTGATTCCTGATTTGAGCGTTTGCGGCGAAATCCGGAGAAAAGACGTTTTGACCGCCCAGTTCAACCAGCACATCGCCATCGATGGCCTTGATCATCATATCCAGATCCACGCACATGTTAAGCCCTACAAGTATCGTCCTGAGAAGAAAATTCTCCCTGAGCTTAGGCAGAACCTTCTCGCCATCTACATTAAAGACTGCCCTGAGCGTAGGCTCTTCCATGCTGGCAGGCAGCTTACTGCCGTCAATGGGACGGAGCAGCTTGTCGTATTCCGAGGCATAGTTGGTGAATTCCTCATCCTCGCTTTCCAGCTCTGTGGAGAGCAGAAAGGACCGTTCCTTTATCCTGAGCGAGGCATTCAGGAAGATATCATTCAAATTGGCGTCATTGAGACTGCCGAACAATTGACTGGTAAAAGACGGAGGAACAACGGCTAGCGTAGAACGCAGGTTTATCACTCCGTCATCCTTCTTCAGGTTCGCTAGGATGGGTACCTTGTGCGATCTCTGGGTCATCCACTCTACCATCCTGCCGCGCATAGCATCGGCCTGCCCCATAATGACGGGACCCATTATCAGGGCTTTCCTGTTATCGAAGCAAAGCAGGATCTCACCCTTACTGGCCCACTTGAAGCCGCGCTGCGACTCAATCTTAATTTCCTCAGCCTTCAGCTTGGCTTCGAAATCGACGGCATTGCTCAAGGCAAAAACGCCGCATACGTAGTTGTCGGAAGAGACAAAGCCATACATGGGAGCAAGCATGTCTATTCCCCAGCCGGACTTGTCCTCCTCCTTCTGCCGCTGATGATGCTTCAGTGCCTTGAAGATGTCCGAGACGCTGAAATCCAACTGGCCAAGTGCCTGCTTGGCATCTATTACCAGAACGGCCCTGGCATCCTCAGGAACAACATTCCTACAGACATCCTTCTTACCGAAAAGAAAGAAGTAAGCGCCTATTGCCACTGCAATAAGTATCAACGCTATTATAATCAGATATTTTCTCATAAGTCCATTCTTTATTACTAACCTCTAACTTCTAACCTCTAACCACTAACTTCTAACCTCTAACCACTAACTTCTAACCTCTAACCACTAACTTCTAACCACTTGATTAACCAACTGCATCATGTGAACGGCTACCAGGGCTGCAGTCTCCGTTCTCAGTCTGCTGGTGCCCAGCGATACGCTACGGTATCCGTGCTTCAGAGCCAGTCTGACCTCATCCACGCTGAAATCTCCTTCGGGACCTACCATGACGGTTGTCTCCACACCCTTTTTCAGCACATCCATCAGGAAGGGCTTCTCCCCTCCCTCACCGATGTCGCCTTCATCGTAGCAATGGCAGATAAACTTATCGCCCTGGCGCTCCTGCTTGACGAAGCGTTCAAAGGCTGTCATCTCATTCAGCACCGGCTTCCACGCCTTATGGCTCTGCTTCACAGCCGCGATCAGAATCTTATCGATACGCTCACACTTTATCACGCGGCGCTCGCTGAACTTGCAGTCCAGGAAGGACAGCTCATCCATTCCTATCTCAGTAGCCTTCTCGGCAAACCACTCCATGCGGTCGTTCAGCTTGGTCGGCGCAACGGCTATGTGTATATGTCCTTCCCAGGCAGGCTCCTGCGGCATAGTCTCCGTAATCCGGTACAGGCATCTGTGGTTATCCGCCACCGTAATCTCTGCACGGAAGAAGGTACCCTTGCCATCCATCAGCAACAGTTCGTCACCTACGCTTAGCCTGAGCACACGGGTAGCATGCTTGGCTTCATCGGCAGGTAATTCCGTCAGATTCCCCGCATCCGGAACATAGAAGAATCGCGTTTCCTTCATTTCTTCTCTTTATTGTCCTTGAACAGAACGGCAAAGAGAATTGCCACCACAAGGGCGTAAGCCGCAAAGAGGAACCAGCACGTCTGCCATCCGGCAATCACCTCGGTACCCGAGGCACCTGCTGCCTGCGGATTGAATACATATTGATTGATAACAGCCTGAGCCACAAGTGTTCCCACGAATGCACCTAAACCGTTGGTCATCATCATGAACAGGCCCTGTGCGCTGCTGCGTATGCTCTCGTCGGTCTCCTGATTGATAAAGAGCGAGCCTGAGATATTGAAGAAGTCAAAGGCCACACCATATACTATCATGGACAGCAGGAACAGCCACACGCCGCTTCCCGGGTCACCCATCCCGAAGAAGGCAAATCGCAGTACCCATCCCAGCAGGGCTATGATGACCACCTTCTTGATACCGAACTTCGACAGGAAGAAGGGGATGAGCAGGATGCACAGCGTCTCGCTCACCTGCGAGAGGGAGATCAGGATATTGGCATGCTGAACGCCGAAGGTATCCTGATATTGTTCTATGCTGCCGAAGCTGGTGATAAACGGGTTCGCATATCCGTTGGAAATCTGCAGGCAGAAGCCCAGCAGCATCGCAAAGCACAGGAATACCGCTATGCGCGGGTTCAGGAACAGACGGAAGGCATTCAGACCCAGCGCCTCCACCAGTGTCTTCTGTTTACTCTCGTCCCTGTTGACGGGCATGGCGGGCATGGTCAGCGAATACAGTGCCATCACCAGCGAGAGCACACCGCTTACCATCCACTGCAACGAGGTGGACTGCAGACCGCACAGATCCACGGTCCACATGGTAACGATAAAACCTACCGTACCCCACACGCGGATGGGTGGGAAAGCCTTTACGGTATCCAGTCCCGCCTTCTCCAGGGCCGAGTATGCCACAGAATAGCTCAGGGCTATGGTAGGCATGAAGAAGGCCACTGACAGCGTGTAGAGCGAGAACAGCATACTGAAGTTGGGATGTTCCCCTGCCTGATAGCCATAGGCCGAGGCAGCTATCATGAAGATACCGGCCAGCGTATGGCACAGGCTCAGCACCTTCTGCCCCTGCATCCAGCGGTCAGCCAGAATACCCATCAGGGCAGGCATAAAGATACTAACTATTCCCTGAATGGAATAAAACCAGCCGATATGCGACCCCAGTCCCACACCGGCAAGATAAGTTCCCATGGAAGTCAGATAGGCTCCCCAGACAGCGAACTCCAGAAAGTTCAGCAATGTAAGTCTAAATTTTATATTCATTCCTTTATCGTTTATCGGTTATTGGTTATCGGTTAACGAACCTGAAACTTGAAACCTGAAACTTGAAACTTGAAACTTGAAACTATCTCTCATCTTATTCCACCCACAATACCAGTCCCTTCAGGTATTCGCCCTCGGGATGATAGATGTTGATAGGATGGTCGGCAGGCTGATGCAGCTGGTGCAGGATGCGGACCTTGCGCCTGGCCATAGCCGCAGCCGTAAAGACAGCCATACGGAACTGATCCTTGTTCACTGCCTGCGAACAGCTGAAGGTAAACAGGATACTGCCCGGTGGCATCTTCTCAAATGCCTTGGCATTGAGCTTGGTATATCCGCGCAGGGCATTCTTCAGCGCATCCTTATGCTTGGCAAAGGCGGGAGGGTCCAGAATCACCAGGTCATACTGTCCGTCCATCTGGTCCAGGAAGCGGAAGGCATCCTCGGCAAAGGCCTTATGACGGTTGTCGCCGGGAAAGTTCAGGGCGATATTGGCATTCACCAGATCTACGGCCTTGGCGCTGCTGTCCACCGAATGAACCAGCTCTGCACCGCCCCTCATGGCATAGACGCTGAAGCCGCCTGTATAGCAGAACATATTCAGCACCTTGCGTCCGCGGGCATATCTTTCCACCAGGGCACGGTTATCGCGCTGGTCAACGAAGAAGCCCGTCTTCTGCCCTTTCAGCCAGTCAATATGGAACTGCAGTCCGTTCTCTATGGCAATGTTATCATCGCTCTCACCCAGGATAAAGCCGTTCTCCTGACCCAGCGAAGCCTTGAACGGAAGCGTTGTCTCACTCTTGTAATAGACAGCCTTCAGTTCTTCGCCCATTACGGACTTCAGCGCTTGGGCAATCTCCATGCGGCACACATGCATGCCTACGCTATGAGCCTGCATGACCGCATTCTTGCCGTATATGTCGATGATGAGGCCTGGCAGGTTATCGCCCTCACCATGTACCAGGCGGTACATGTTATTATAGTCGGTTCCGGCCACACCAATGCTGCGGCGCACATCCAAAGCTGAGGAAAGGCGTTTTTTCCAGAACTCAGCGTCTATCTTCTGATGCCTGAACGTCAGCACCCTGACCGCAATACTGCCTATCTGCCAGTGTCCCAGGGCAATAAACCTGCCCTCACTGTTCAGCACCTCCACAATATCACCTTCCTTAGGCTCACCCTCAATGTGATGGACAGCACCCGAGAATATCCACGGATGAAAACGCTTCAGACTTTCCTCTTTCCCCTTCCGAAGTACAACAAACTTACTCATTTGCCACAATTATTTTTCACGCTGCGAAATTACACAATTTTTCCGAGAAACATACCTTATAGTATAAATAATTTCACTTACATGCCCGATTCATTCCACTAGGTGTGTAGTTTCGCATCTTCTGTTCTGTCCGGTGTCACCTTCCTGAAAACGCAAACAGGCCCCACCCTGATGAAGCTGAAATTCTACCCTTTTGGGATGAAAATATTACTTTGAGTATGCAAAGTTTTGGAGAATTGCTCTTTTATCCATAATTTTGCCATGGAAAACAGACAAAATAATACCTTTTAAGACCTTATGATACGGTTTAGATTACAGATTTTAATGTGCCTTCTGGCGTTTCATTGCAATACCATGCAAGCGCAGCATGACAAACAGACAGAGGAAGAGCCCGTTCCAACCGGACAAAACATCAACCTGCTCTTCATCGGCAACAGCATTACGGCAGGTGCCTTGCTTGGCAACGCATCACAACAGGCTCCGCCAATTGTCTGCCGCGCATTGATAGAAGAGGCGACTGGGGTTACCACCAATGTCTTTAACGGAGGACACTCGGGCATCACCACTTTTGGCTATCTGCCTGGTAGGGACGACTTTACCCGTATAGTGAACAACGCCAGGACTTTCCAGAAGAACGGAGGCAGAATCTATATATCCATCATGCTGGGAACCAATGACAGCGCCTGCCATGGACCGGAAGGTGCTCCGGTAGCCCCCGATGTCTATGCCGGCAACATCAGGACAATTATAGACAAACTTATAGAAAACATTCCCGACTGCAGGATCGTTCTGAACTACCCTATTTGGTATAGCCCCAGCACCTATAACAGTTCTAAGTATTTGCAGGAAGGCCTGGACCGCTTACACAGTTACTATCCTGTATTGGATGAGATAATTGCGCAGTACGACCAGGTGTATGCCGGCAACAGAGGCGTATGGGAGTACTTTGAGAACAACTTTGCCTTGTTCACCAGAGAAAACGGTAATGCGGGCTATTTTTATCTGCACCCTAATCAGAACGGAGCCGTACGTTTAGCGGAAATCTGGGCCAACAGCCTTCTGGAACTTATCCGGGCAGACGGCATAGAAGTAAAGCATCCGTTACCTGTGTGGAATATCTTCAAACCCGAGAACGGGAAGAAATACAGCATGAAGACCACCCGTGGCGAGATAGGTGTTAAAAACGGAAAACTTACCAGTACGGTTAAAACCGGTATTGATGCCGCAAAAGGTGAGTTCGCATTCATTACACACAACGGTAAGACGTACCTGTACAGTGTGACGGAGAAGTCATTCATGTATCGGAACCCTATTGCCTATAACGGTGATTGGAGCAACATTATCTGCTCTAACGAATACCTGGAACCCATAAAGGTAAACTACACGGGAGCCCCCGAAGACTATCCCTATTATCTGACAATAGGCGGTTTTGTGCTTAATAGCGCGAGCGGCACTGAAACCGGCATCTGCGCTAATACTTATACGCCGCACGATGCAGGCAACCAGACTGCGATTCAGGAAGAAGGGGATTTCGACCCGACAGAGGCGCTCGGTATCCTTGACGATTATATAGCCAGGCAACCCGTCGTTTACGAGGTTAAACTGCCAACGGATGCTTCCCTTACCGTTTATCGTGCCGAGAAGGATAACAACAACGGGAAGTCTGTCATTATAATTCCTGGCGGCGGATACGCATATGTTTCTGGAAGCTATGAAGGTTCTGACTGGGCTCCTTTCTACCGTAATCTGGGTTTTACGACTGCTGTACTCAGGTATAATCTGCCGCATGGCAATCCGGAAATACCCATGAACGACGGAATAGCGGCACTTCAATACTTACGTGATAATGCCAGGGAACTAGAGACAGACCCTAAGCAGGTAGGTGTGATGGGATTCAGTGCCGGCGGACATTTAGCCAGTATGCTTGCCACGCATCTGACCGGAAATAATCTGCCAGCTTTCCAGGTGCTGTTTTATCCTGTTATCAGCATGGAGACGAACTTGACTCATGCCGGTTCGAGGGAAAATCTGCTGGGCAAGAGCCCAAGCACAGAAATGATAAATCTGTACAGTAGCTACAAGCAGGTTACCTCGCAAACACCCCCTGCCTATATCTGCTGGGCTACCAATGACGAAACTGTTAAAACAGCTAATAGTACAAAATACAGGCAGGCCCTGAAATTCGCTGGTGTACCCGTTACACACAAGACATTCCCGACGGGAGGGCATGGCTTTGGCTTTAATACCAGTTTCACCTATCATAATCAGATGTTACAGGACCTGACAAATTGGCTGCAGGGACTGAACGATACAATCGATGGTATAGAAGAAGTGAAGGCTGCGTATGAGCCGGAAGAGAATAAATCCCCCTTCAATGCCACAGAGCATAAGCAGTCAGGACCAGAGGTCGGAAGTAAGAAAAACGACTCAGGTGTATATGACCTCAACGGTCGGAAATCCGACTTTCGGTTCCGGAAAGGTATCGTTATCAGTAATAATATGAAATCGGTAATCCGATAAGGCGGAGTTCCATACAGGAGGAATCAAGGAGTACTCTTGACCTCATTGGACTGACGCGCTCCCTTTTTGGAAGTAGAATGATAATGATGCTTGCCTCTGACAGTTTTCCTAGTCCTAGGGACATTCCTTTCCTTTGGTGTGGCTGTAGTACCCGTCTTAGATTCTGACTTTTTTGTCTTCTTGGACTGAGGCTTGTTCTCCTTGGGTGCCGCAGGTACGGGTTCGGGCTCGGGGACTACCTCCAGTTCATAACCTTCATTCTTTAAACGGATAAACTCCTCGTAGAGCATGACGCAGGCCCAGGCATCTGTAGCGGCATAGAGTTTCTGTGATTCGGAGAGCACATCGGCTTCCCAGTTGGAAAGGCGCTGGGACTTGCTGATTTTCTGTCCAAAAATGTTGGCGTACAACTTCTGCAGACTCAGATCCTTAATACCGAAGTCGCTGACCATTTCCTGAAGCTCGATAAAATGGCCTGGAATAAATTCTGCCCTATGCCTGAGCATACGGATGTCATCATGCCAGGAAAGTCCTACCTTAATATTACTGTCGTCCGAGAGCAGGCGGATTATACACGGCGGCACACCTATATGGTTCAGCCTGAACAGGAAGCAGATGTCCCGGCTGCTTACCTGCAAGAGGGCTACTTCGTTCTGATGGCCTGAACGGAACATGGGCTTGGTTTCGGTGTCAAAACCGATAATATCCTGGCGGAGCAGGTAGTCAACGGCCTTCTCTGCCTCTGACTCGCTGACGATGGTCTCTACTTTCCCGTTGAATAACACTTGAGGAAGCTGGGAAATCAGCTTCTTATCGAATTTACTGTAAATCTTCTTCATCAGAACCGCTGTTCAGTACATAACGAATCTTGTGCAACTGCTTGAGAGTATCCACAAGATTCTGTCCCCAATATAACTCGAAATTATCCCTGACACACCAGAGGGCATCCAACATACAGTCCTCAACCCGTTGCTGATAGGCTGAGACAAAGTTACGGAGTGCCTGATAGATATCCGCAAGCCCTTCGCTTACGGTCTTCCACTGACTCTCCTCGGTCTGCATTGCCTCATCGTACACAAAATCCTCGTACTCATCGGTTTCTTTCATGATTTCATATACGCCGTTAAGGATGTAGTTATAATCGGCCTCGGTTACCTGATCATCAGGCAGGAAGGCTCCCTCACTCTCCACCTGGGGCAGCATCTGGGCCTTCAGGTAAAGCAGGGGCAGCAGTTTTTGCATGGTAGCGATGAATTCGCTGCGTCCTGTCCCTTCAAGTTGTTCCAGATATGCGCAAAATTCCGCTGAAACCGTCACAAATTCCAGGGTATTATGCGAATAGACGGGATTTTCGGTTTTATTATTCATTTGGATACTTCTGAATTTTGAGTGCAAAAGTATAAAAAATCGTTCAATTATAAGAAATTATTGAAGAAATTACATTAAATTTGCAGACGTTTTATGAAATAAACAGAAAAATGGCTTCGAAAAAGAGCGATAGAAAAATAAAGAAAGTAACAGCCGGCAGCAAGGACAATCTCATGAGCAATGCCCTTGGCTGGTTCAGAAATAGTATCAAGAACGATTCCGATATTGATGCCGACAAAAAAGCCGAGCATGATGACAACATGAGATTCGTGTGGGGATTCATCCTGGCAAGTATCTCGCTGTGCGTCTTCCTGGCGCTGTTTTCCCATATCTTTACCGGTGCCGAGGACCAAAAGCTGATTCACAACCCCGGACTTCCTGCGGCCAACTGGCTGGGTAAACTGGGATACGGCATAGCGTACTGGCTCATTGAGAACACTTTCGGCATTGCCTCCATACTTATTCCCATACTGCTGGTAGCTACCGGAATACGGATTATGGGAACCGTCAGAGTGCGTCTGCACAAGTGGTTTCTCAACTGTATGATCCTGATGATTTGGCTTTCGGCTTTCTTGGCTTTCCTGCAGCTGCACTTTGAGATTCTGCAGAACCATTATATCAACTGGGGCGGTATGATCGGCGGTAATGAGATTGCCATGCTGACCGATAAGGTGGGCAGCTTCGGTGCCGTCATAGCCCTGGGAATAACCGCGCTGTTATATACCTTCTATCTGAGCGGCGAGGCTATCACGTCTATCAGAAATTTGGTGAACAGGTGTAAGGATGAGGAACCCGACGAGCAGGAGAATGAGGATGAGCTGGAGACGATGCCGGCTGGTGTTCCGGATACGGACGCGGAGAATGACATCCCCCTGACAACGGAGGAGGAGGTGGCGCTGAAGACGGAGAAGACCATCCCCTTCGAGGACGAGCCGTCCAAGACGGCCACCACCATTGACTTCGGTACCGGCAACGGGGACGTTGACATTCCGCTGAAGATGGGCGAGCAGGCCTTGCCGCTGGAGTTTGCCAACCCTGCCGAGGATATGAAGGTGGTGGTAGGTGAAGACCCCGAGAAAGCTGACACTACGAAGGAGGGTGCTTTGGAGCCCTATGACCCGAAGTTGGACCTGGAACATTACAGATACCCTACTCTGGACCTGCTGAAACACTATGACAATGTACAGTCGAATATTGACATGGAGGAGCAACAGGCCAATAAGAATAAGATTATCAAGGTGCTCTCCTACTTCGGTGTGGAGATTTCGAGCATCAAGGCTACCATTGGTCCTACCATTACGCTATATGAGATTACGCCTGCACCGGGTATCCGTATCAGCCGTATCAGGGGACTGGAGGATGATATTGCCCTAAGCTTGAGCGCCCTGGGTATCCGTATCATCGCACCTATCCCCGGCAAGGGTACCATCGGTATAGAGGTTCCGAATGCCAAGCCTCAGATGGTGTCAATGGAGAGTGTTATCAACAGCCGTAAGTTCCAGGAGACGGACTATGAGTTGCCGATGGCTCTGGGTAAAACGATAACCAATGAGGTATTCATGGTTGACCTGGCCAAGATGCCCCACCTGCTGGTAGCCGGTGCCACGGGCCAGGGTAAGTCCGTAGGACTGAATGCCATCATTACCTCTTTATTATATAAGAAACATCCTGCCGAGCTTAAATTTGTGATGGTGGACCCCAAGAAGGTGGAGTTCAGTGTGTATAACCCCATTGTGAACCACTTCCTGGCTCAGGTGGAGGGTAACGAGGGAACTGAGGAGCCTATCATTACGGATGTGAACAAGGTGATTCAGACGCTGAAGAGTCTGTGCGTGGAGATGGATACACGCTACGACTTGCTGAAGAAGGCACGAGCCCGTAACGTGAAGGAGTACAATCAGAAGTTCAAGGACCGCCAGCTGAACCCTGAGAACGGCCATAAGTTCATGCCGTACATTGTGGTTATCATAGATGAGTTCGGTGACCTGATTATGACGGCCGGTAAGGAGATAGAGCTGCCCATAGCGCGTATCGCGCAGTTGGCACGTGCCGTTGGCATACATATGATTATTGCCACTCAACGCCCTACCACCAATATCATCACAGGTACCATCAAGGCGAACTTCCCTGCCCGTCTGGCCTTCAAGGTGGCCAGTTCAATAGACAGTAAGACTATCCTGGATCGCACAGGCGCCAACCAGCTGATAGGTAAGGGTGATATGCTTTTCCTCTCGGGCAACGACCCTGTACGTGTACAATGCGCCTTTGTAGATACGCCCGAGGTGGAGGATATTGCCTCCTACATAGCCTGCCAGCAGAGCTACAATGCTCCGTTCCCGCTGCCTGAGGTTGCGATGGAAGGCTGCGAGGATGGCGACGGACCGGACGTTGACCTGAACCATCTGGATCCCATGTTCAATGAAGTGGCCCGGATGGTGGTGCTGGAACAGAGCGGCAGTACCAGTATGATTCAGCGTAAGTTCAGCATAGGATACAACCGTGCCGGCCGACTGATGGATCAGCTGGAGAAAGTTGGCATTGTGGGTCCTGCCAAAGGCAGCAAGCCCCGCGAGGTGCTGTGCGTAAGTGAGGAGGATTTACAATTCAGGTTGGACAACCTTTAACTAGGTTAAAAGGTTATAAGGTTGAAAAGTTAAAAGGTTATAAGGTTGAAAAGTTAAAAGGTTATAAGGTTAAAATGTTAAAGGGTTAAAGGTTAAAAGTAAATTTATAATTCAGATTTTGTAAGTTACTTGGAATGAAAAAGATATTGACTGTTATATTATTGTTCCTGTCAGTGGGAATGATGGCTCAGAATGCCAGGAAGATACTGGATGATACGGCTGCCAGAATCAGGCAGATGGGTGATATGAAGGTTAACTTTACGGCTACCACCTTCATAGGGACAACGGAGCAGGAACGTACTACGGGTACCATTCTGCTGCAGGGTAGGAAGATATGCCTGAAAACGGATGAGATGAAAATGTGGTACAACGGCAAAACGCAGTGGAGCCTGATTGCTGAGAGCGGCGAGGTAAATGTGAGCACGCCTACCGAACGGGAAATGGCACAGATAAATCCCTACTCGTTCCTGAACGTGTACAAGAAGGGCTATAGGATGAGTGTCCGTGAGACTACGCTCCGTGGCAAGGAGGCTTATGAGGTGCATTTGCTGGCACGCAAAGGCAACAATATGGCACAGGAGATGTATATTGATGTGTCACGGAAAGACTTTACTCCGCTATGTGTGCGCGTCCGACAGGATGACAACTGGAACAGGGTGAGTATTCATACCATACAGGGGAACCAGCATTTCACGGATGCTACCTTCGAGTTCCCCAAGAGCGAGTACCCTAATGTGGATGTAATAGATTTAAGATAATAATATGAAGACTAAATTACTGATTATAGGAAGCGGGCCTGCCGGTTATACCGCAGGCGTGTATGCTGGTAGAGCCGGAATAGAGCCGGTACTGATTGAGGGTATTCAGCCCGGCGGTCAACTGACGACTACTACTGAGGTGGAGAACTTTCCGGGTTTCCCCGAGGGGATAGATGCCAATGAGCTGATGGAGAATATGCGTCAGCAGGCTGAACGCTTCGGGACGAAGATACTGAGCAACATTGTTACTAAGGCCGACCTGGGCACAAAGCCCTATAAGGTGTGGCTGGACGACGGGGAGGAGATTCAGGCTGATGCCGTTATCATAGCCACAGGAGCCAGCGCCAAGTACCTGGGCCTGGCTGACGAGCAGAAGTTTATGGGTCAGGGCGTTAGTGCGTGTGCTACGTGTGACGGTTTCTTCTACCGTAAGAAGGTGGTGGCCGTTGTGGGCGGCGGTGATACGGCCTGCGAGGAGGCCTCTTACCTGGCAGGTCTGGCCAGCAAAGTTTATCTGATAGTAAGAAAGCCCTTCCTGAGGGCTAGTCAGATTATGCAGGACAGGGTGCTGAACAATGAGAAGATAGAGGTGCTGTTTGAGACGAACACGCTGGGCCTGTATGGCGAGAACGGTGTGGAGGGTGCTCACTTGATATATAAGAAGGGTGAGGCGGGCGAACGTAAGTATGACCTGCCCATTGACGGTTTCTTCCTGGCTATAGGCCACCATCCTAACAGTGACCTGTTTGCCCCCTGGCTTAAGAGGGATGAACTGGGTTACATTATGACTGACGGTGATTCGCCACGCACAAATGTTGCGGGGGTATTTGCTGCCGGAGATGTGGCCGACCCGCATTACCGCCAGGCTATCATAGCTGCCGCATCGGGTGCCAAGGCTGCCATGGAAGCTGAGAAATACATCAAGGATCATGAATAAATACCAACTATACAAACTCCTCCTTAAGAATGAGAGTCTTAAGGAGAGACGCCACCCGATGTTCGAGAAGAACCGCTTCATGAAGTTCCTGGCGATTTTCATGTGGCTGTATTATGCCGCCATTCTCCTCTTCATGGGTGTGACGATGGCCATTGGCATGAAGGGGGCTTACAATGGGGTAGCTGCCTTTCATGTGCTGGACGGATGGGCCTTTGTGGTGCTGATAGTGGACTTCTGGATCAGGTTCTTGCTGCAGGACACGCCTGTCAATCAGGCCAAGCCTTACACGCTGCTGCCCATCCGGCGCTCGTTCCTGATGAATGTATATCTGATCCGTTCGGGATTCAGCATCGGCAATCTGTACTGGGGCTTCATGCTTGTACCCTTCGGCCTCATTGCCTTGGCAGTACCCTTCGGATGGATGGCTTTCATCGGATGGCTGCTGGGATGGTGGCTTCTGTGCGTAGCTGACGGATTCTGCTACCTGTTCGTACGTACATTACTGACCAGACACATGGCCTGGATTATCCTGCCCTTGATTATACACGGGGCACTGATAGCCGCTATGACCGTTCCCGACCACAGCTGGCTGGATATGCCCTGCACCATGCTGCTGAACGGATTTTCCAACTGGAACCTGCTGTATATCCTACCGGTCCTGGCTGTTTTGGGAGTGCTCTACTACGCTAACTTCCTGTTACAGAACTCAATGGTTTATAACGAGATAGGTAAGAAGGAGGAAGTAGAGGTCAAAAAGACAGCCAAGATGAATTACCTGAACCGCTACGGCAGTCTGGGTGAGTACCTGAAATTGGAGGTACGGATGAAGACCCGTAACAAGACACCTAAGATGCAGTTTGCGATGGGTATAGGGTTCATGCTGTTCTTCAGCCTGATGATGTACTTTACGGATGCCTATGACGGCGGGTTCATGAAGAGTTTTATCTGTCTGTACAACTATATCTTCCTGGGCCTTACCACCCTGATAGGCGTTATGTGCCATGAGGGTAACTATCTGGACGGACTGATGAGCCGCAGGGAAAGCATCTATCAGCTACTCCGTGCCAAATATTACTTCAACTCATTCCTCCTGATAATCCCGCCGCTGATTATGCTGCCCCTGATGATTGCTGGCAAGATGTCGGTATGGATGAATGTGGGTTATCTGTTCTTCACTGTAGGCGTGGTTTACCCTATCGTCTTCCAGATGGCGGTATATAATAAGGACACGTTTCCCCTAAACCAGAAGCTTACGGGCAAACAGGGCAACACGATGCAGCAGATTCTGTCAATGGTGATTCTGTTCCTGCCCATTGGAATTGAGAAACTGGCAACTTTGCTGTTAGGTGATCCTTGGGGGTTCATCCTGCTGGCTGTACTGGGTCTGGCGGGAATTATAACACACAAGATGTGGCTGCGCAATATCTATAACAGATTCATGGCGCGACGCTATATTAACATGGAGGGCTTCCGCGCAACCAGAAATGCGTAAAGTATAACCTCTGACCAATAATATTAAATCCTTACAGATTATGGATATCATCATACAGAACTTAAAGAAGAATTTTGGAGAGAAAGTTGCCGTCAATATTGACAGTTTCAAGATTCATGGCGGCGAGATATTAGGCCTGGTGGGCAACAACGGAGCGGGTAAGAGCACGCTATTCCGTCTGATACTGGACCTGATAAAGGCTGATGACGGCAGTGTTCACATGGCTGACAGATTCAAGGATGTAAATGTGGCTGAAACGGAAGAGTGGAAAGACTGGACTGGAGCCTATGTGGATGACAGTTTCCTGATAGACTACCTGACACCGGATGAATACTTCCAGTTTATTGCCCGTATCAGCGGAAAGGAACCCGGGGAACTGCAGGAGTTCCTGGACAAATTCGAGCACTTTATGGCGGGGACAGAAGAAGCTGATTCGCAACCTGTCTGCCGGTAACAAACAGAAGGTAGGTATCATGGCTGCCATGCTGCTACAACCTCAGATTCTGATTCTGGACGAGCCGTTCAACTTCCTTGACCCCAGCAGTCAGAGTGCTATCAAGCATCTGCTGAAGAAATACAACGAGGAGACGAATGCTACAATCCTGGTGAGCAGCCACAACCTGCAGCATACGGTGGATATCTGTCCCAGAATCGCCCTGCTGGAACATGGCGTTATCATCAAGGATATAGATAACAAGGAGGGACAGGCACAACAGGAGTTGGAGGACTACTTCGAGATTGAATAAGGGTACCCTCAGACCCTATTAAGGTGAGGGTTAGATGATAGTTTTAAACGTAAACGTAAGCCCTAAAATCTTTAATTTTGG
>CACYMI010000019.1 GCA_902775385.1 uncultured Bacteroidales bacterium | reverse complement strand
GTTGCCTTCATGGCCTCAAGCATGGCATTTCTGTCCTTGACACCCAGCTTCTTGGCGACATCCGAGAGAACGGAGACGGCATGGTAGCCGCTCATGCACCAGCCTTCGTTGGCCATCAGATACCAGATGGGCAGCAGGTGCAGGGCGCTCTGCTGCTGGATGGCTATCATGCTCTGTGCCATATCCGCGCCCTGTCGGGGTTTGAGCAGGTTGAGCAGAGGATGCTCTGCCCTGTAGGTATCCCATAGGGAGAAGACGGTATAATTGGTAAAGCCGTCGGCCTTGTGAATCTCCATGTCATTACCGCGATAACGGCCGTCAACGTCCATATATACCGAGGGGTTGATCATGGTGTGATACATGGAGGTGTAGAAGAGGGTCTTCTGGTCTTCGGTTCCCTCGATATCCACGGTGCGGAGCTCTTTCTCCCACTTGCGGGCAGTCTCCTGACGGATCTGGTCGAAGGTCTTTCCCTTGGTCTCGGCCTCCAGGTTGGCAAGGGCGCCGCTCATGCTGACGGGGGAGAGGGCTACCTTGATGGTAAGTTTTCTGCTTTCGGGCAGTCTGAACTTGAAATAGCCGACAATCTCCTTGCCTGCCATGTCCGGGAAGTTATGCTGAATATCCATCTTGCGCCAGAAGCCGTTGTAAAGCATGCGCTGACTGTTGTTATATCCCCACTCGCTGATGGGTTCTGACAACTTGATGGCGAAGTAGGTGTAGTTCTGACGGGCCCAGCCGCTGGTAATACGGTAACCTGTCAGCGTGGTCTCGTCCTCAACACGCAGGTATGTCCACAGCGTCTTGCCCTCATAATTATAGATGCCGCTTCCCAGGTCCAGGATAATCTGTCCCTCGGCATCGGGGAAGGTATATTGGTGAACACCTACGCGCTGCGTGGCGGTAAGCTGTGCCAGTACATTGTAGTCGGCCAGTTCGACCTCGTAGTAACCTGCCGTACACTTTTCCGTATCATGCGAGAAGCGTGAACGGTACCCGGCGTCAGGATTGTCGGCCGTACCGGGGTTGGTCTGAATCTTGCCGGTAGTGGGCATGATAAGGATGTCTCCTAAATCTGAATGACCTGTACCGCTCAGATGGGTATGGCTGAAGCCTACTATCGTTTTGTCGCGGTGCTGATAGCCTGCACAGTACTCGTAAACCTTGCCCTGGTAACGGCCGTTTACGTTATGGGGGATGGTGTCGGTTTCGGGACTCAGCTGTACGATGCCGAAGGGTGAGCAGGCACCGGGGAAGGTGTGTCCCATTCCATTGGTTCCGATGATAGGATTGACATACTCAAGAACTGATTTCTGGGCATTGACCTGCATGGTCATCATGAGCAGGGAAAATGCCGCAATACGGGAAAAGAATTTCATATGTTCTCTATAATAATTTAAGTTTCGGAAGCTGTGCTTCAATTTGTTTCTTTATTTATCTTGCCGCTAACCACTAAGCGCTTACCGCTAATAGTTACAAACCAAAAAAACGGGGAGCTAAAGCCAGAAGCTCCATTTCCCCGTCATGTATTTTTTTCTTCAATAATGTATCACTTGGATGCGGCAACACTGTCCATAAACTCCTTACAGGGCTTGAAGTAAGGAATGTCATGAGCCTCGATAACCAGAGTGGTGTTCTTGGATATATTACGGGCGGTTTTCTGAGCCCGGTGCTTCAATGTCCAGGTTCCCCAACCGCGGATATACACATTCTCCTTTTCTACCAAAGACTGCTTGATGGTATCTACGATGCCCTCAACAGCTGCCAGCACAGTAAGCTGGTCGATACCAGTCTTCTGCGACACAATCTTCACTAATTCAATTTTGGTCATTTTATATTATTTTTTTATTGTAAACTTGGTGGGTGTACGAAAAACGACCACAAAGTTACACAAAGATTTCACTTTCCCAAAATTTAGGCCCTATATTTTTCGGAAAATAATGATTTTCTTCAACTTACATGAGAAAAATCTGATGATTCCCGACTGCGGAAAGCCGGATTGTCACAACCGCTCGTAACCCCAGGCGTCAAGAATGTCTCCCCACGCGCCGTTTACCATACTGACGGTTCGGGGATCATACCGGTATTGATTCTTACGGTATCCCTTCTTCCCGCCTATATAGGCTTCAATAGCCGGACGGGCCTCCTCCCAACCGGGAATATTGAGCTGACGGTAGATGCGCTGAGTGGTCTCCAGGGGATTCTCTTCGAAGTCCTCGAACTTTACCTCGAAGAGATTCCCCTCAGGAATATATTTTCTCTGCTGCTGATAGACATCATACAGTTCCCTATAGGCGTAGAGGATATTCTGTTCCATCTCCTCTGGCGATATGGCGTTGAACTGCAGCGGGGCTATGGTCTGGGTGAAGAAGGAACGGCTGCTCTCGAATACCGTGTAGGGGTTTCTGATAAGATATATGAACTTGGCGTTGGGAAACATCTCGACCAGCGTCTTTACCTTTCCGGTATGCGGCGGATTCTTGCTAAGGTACTGTGCGTCCCTGATTCCCGGCCGGGTGTTCCACATGCTTATCTTTACCAGTTTCATGAACTTTTCCTTGAAGTCGGCGATTTCCTCCTCTGTGGCCTGTCTCATGGTCAGGAAGCGGTCACAATACTCCTTCATGTTCCGGGGATAGAACCAGAACTGGTAATATGATACGGGGCATGTGTTCAGCAGGGCAAACTCCTCCTCCTGAGGCATATCGGGTTTCAGTTCCATCCTGTCAGTAGGGCGATGGTTGGGCATCAGGAGTCTGGCGAAGGGTTTCAGGAGCCATTGCATGGCCATCATATAGTGGGGGAAAACGGTCTGGTACGTTGTGGTGTATCCGAATCTGGGGTCATGGGCAAAGATGTTATGGACATATGTCGTGCCACTGCGCCAATGACCCAGAATAAACACGGGATCATGCTGTAGCGGTTTGTCGGCCAGGAGTTTCCTGTACCTGCGTTCCTGCAAGGGGACAAAGATGCTCAGCAGCCGGCACACACATTTGGTAAAGGTATATTTTACGCGTTTGTCGGGTGCCACATAGCGGCCGCTGACTACGGACCTGAAAGTTTTCCAGTCTGCGCCTACCAGGGTATTGGCAGGTAGTTTTGAGAATTTAAGCAGTCCCATTTCTGTTTATTATTTACAACCCGGCTTTTACCTGACAACCTTTACTTCTATTCCCTGACGGCCGAGTTCCCTGACGGCTTTCATGATTGCCTCATAGCTTTCCTCTCCTATCCCCAGCTTCCTCAGATCCAATGTGGGGACATCGGCTTGGCTGATATCCTCCATCACAAGCGGACGGATAATCATGCCTACGGCCGATGTGTTATTGGTGATGGGGTCGATAAGGATAAAGGCACCTGTGGCCTTGTTCTGACTATAGGCGTCAAAGAAGAGTGTCTTGGCGGTGGTGATACGTACACAGCCTATCTCGTTCAACTTAAAATCCTCACCCGGCAACTGTTCCATCGTATTGACATCTACCCGATAAAGAATCTCATCCACTGTGGCACGGGTGGTATTGGTATTATGTTTCAGGAAGAACTGCTTGCCACGGTCCATGGGCTCCTCATCCATCCATACCAGCATGGTCTGGAAGTACCGTCCTACATTGGGCACATTGTCCGGACGCACAATCATCTCACCACGGCTGATATCAATCTCGTCCTCAAGGGTGACGGTTATACTCTGAGGACAAAAGGCATAATCCAATTCACCCTCATAAGTCACAATACTCTTCACGCGGCTTCTCTTCATACTGGGCAGGGCCATTACCTCGTCACCCTTACGGATAACGCCGCTTGCGACCTTTCCGCAGAAGCCCCGGAAATCAAGGTTCGGACGCAGCACATACTGAACGGGGAAGCGGAAATCATCCATATTGCGGTCACGGTCAATCGGTACGGTCTCAAGGAACTGGAGCAAGGAGATACCCTCATACCAGGGGGTGCGGTTACTCTTCTCTACCACATTGTCTCCCTCGAGGGCTGAGAGGGGGATGCATGTCACATCCTCTATCCCCAGCCGGGTCGTCAATGCCAGGTACTCGTTCCTGATTTTCGTAAAGACCTCCTCTGAGAAGCCTACGAGATCCATCTTATTGACAGCCAATACAATATGCCTGATGCCAAGCAATGATACCAGGAATGTATGACGGCGTGTCTGAGTGATAATACCCGTACGGGCATCTACCAGAATAATGGCCAGGTTGGCAGTGCTGCCGCCGGTAATCATATTACGGGTGTACTGCTCGTGTCCCGGTGTGTCGGCGATGATGAACTTACGCTGGTTGGTGGAGAAATAACGGTAGGCCACATCAATAGTGATACCCTCCTCGCGTTCGGCCTTCAAGCCGTCCAGCAGCAGGGCATAGTCTATCTGTCCCGCTCCGGCATTACCCACACGCCTGGAGTCGCGCTCCAGCGCCTGTAGTTGGTCCTCATACAGTTTTTTGCTATCGAAAAGGAGCCGGCCTATGAGGGTTGACTTCCCGTCATCAACCGATCCTGCCGTTAACAGCCTCAGCAGATCCTTCTTCTCATCGGCGTCAAGGTAGGCTTTTATATCTGTCTTTCTGTCTTTCACGTTGATTCTCTTATTTTTCTGTTACAGACTCTCTCAGAAGTATCCTTCTCTCTTCTTCTGTTCCATGCTGGCTTCCTGGTCGAAGTCTATGACACGGGTGGTTCTCTCACTCTTGGTGGTGGTCATCATTTCCTCCACAATCTCCTCTATGGTGGTGGCTTCTGACTCCACAGCTCCGGTCAGCGGCCAGCAGCCTAAAGTCCGGAACCGTACCATACGGTTACGGATCCTGGGTACCAGTTCCTTGGGCAGACGGTCGTCATCCGCCATGATAAGGTTGCCGTCAATCTCGACGCATGGACGCTCCTTGGCATAATAAAGGGGGACAATGGGGATATTCTCCAGACGGATATACTGCCAGACATCCAGCTCCGTCCAGTTACTCAGGGGGAAGACACGGATGCTCTCTCCCTTATGTACCCGGCTATTGTAAATGTCCCAGAGTTCAGGACGCTGGTTCTTGGGGTCCCACTGGTTGAACTGGTCGCGGAAACTGAAAATCCTTTCTTTGGCCCTGCTCTTTTCCTCGTCCCGGCGGGCACCGCCGAAGGCTGCGTCGAACTTATACTTGTTCAGGGCATCCAGCAGCGCCTTGGTCTTCATGAGGTCAGTATGAACCTTGCTCCCGTGCGTGAAAGGCCCCACGCCGGCATTGAACGCTTCCATGTTGCTCTCTACAATCAGGTTCCATCCGTGTTCCCTGGCATACCGGTCACGGAACTCTATCATCTCGCGGAACTTCCATTTCGAGTCGATATGCATCAGGGGAAAAGGCACCTTGCCGGGGGCAAAGGCTTTCTCGGCCAGGCGGACCATTACACTGGAATCCTTACCTATACTATACAGCATTACCGGATTCTGGAACTCGGCAGCGACCTCACGGATGATGTGGATGCTCTCGGCTTCCAGTTCCTGCAGATGCGACAGACTGTATTCGCAATTCATAATCTAAAATTCAAAATTATCCATTACCATATCCACTACCCTCCTTACCGATTCCTTTAGGGAAAGACGGCTTGTATCGATTTCCAACGCGGGATTCTCCGGTACTTCGAAGGGGGCTGAGATACCGGTGAACTCTTTTATCTCGCCCTTTCGGGCCCTTGCATAGAGTCCCTTCACATCACGTCGCTCGCATTCCTCCAATGGTGTGGAGACGTAAACTTCCCTGAAATCCTCCCCGCCTATGATAGTACGCGCCAGACGACGCACATCGTTGGTGGGACTGACAAAGCAGGCTAGTGTGACAATGCCCGTCTGGACAAAGAGCTTGCCTATTTCCGCAATGCGACGGATATTCTCCTTCCTGTCTTCCGGTGAGAAACCCAGGTTACTGTTGATTCCGGCTCGGATATTGTCGCCGTCCAGTATCCGGCAGAGTATGCCCCGACTGTGCAACTCACGCTCCACACCCATTGCTATGGTACTCTTTCCGCTACCGCTCAGGCCGGTGAACCATACCATCATGCCCCGCTGACAAAGCAACGCTTCCTTGTCGGCACGCGACATCATCTGATCGTATATAGGATATATGTTTTCTGCCATGATATATTATAAATAGACAAGAGGTATCAGAATCACACTCAGCAGGAACACGATGATGTTAAGCGGAAGTCCTGCCCTGACAAAATCATTAAACCTGTAGCCGCCTATTCCCTGCACAATCAGGTTTGTCTGATAACCGATAGGGGTGCTGAACGAGGCGCTGGCAGCGAAGCATACGCAGACCACAAAGGGCATCGGATTCATTCCCAGCCTTTCAGATACGGCCAATGCCAGCGGGAAGGAAAGGGCTGCGGCGGCATTATTCGTTATCAGCTCTGTGAAGATATTGGTGATAAGAAACAGGGCTGCCAGAATAATGTATATTCCATAAGTACTGTTGCCCACAGCATCGGTAAGCGAGATAATATACCCGGCCACAAAATCGGCAAAGCCGGACTTGGTCATGGCTGCGCTGATGGCAAAGGCGCAGGCTATGGTAATAAGCACGTCCCATGAGAAGTACTTGGTGTACTTACGCGGATTAAACATCTTTGTCCAGGCCATGATGACGGTGGTCACACTGGCAAAGAAGAACATGTCAAGCTTTATGTACCTGAAGTGTTCTGTCACAACAGGCAATTCCCCTACCGTGGCTCCGATAATCATCATCACCAGCAGTCCCAGGGCAAACCAGCGTTTCCCTGTACCCATGGGAGGCTCGTAGTCACCGATGCGGTTTACCATCCAGAAAACACGGCTCTCGCCCCATGCCTTCATAAATCCCTCTCCGGCATCTATTATCAAGGTATCCTCATGAGTAATAGGCGAATGCATGTAGTCCCCCTGAACAATATTCCCGTTTCTCCGTATAGCACGCACATGCGCACCGTAATGACGGAAGAAGTCGAAATCGTGCAGGGTTTTGCCCAGACCGGGAAAACGGTTGCTCAGCAGCACTTCAAAACGGTTCATTCCCGGAGCGATATCCACACGCTCGGCATCCTCCTCCGACTTCCGGTCGCTGGGCAGCAGATACTTGGAGAAGAATATCAGGTATATAAGGCCTGCCAAAGCTATGAGAACACCCACCTTGGTCAGCTCAAACATATGCATTCCGTCAACCCCGGTCCGCAACAGAATCCCCTTGACCGCACCTGCAGAATTCTCATAGGCAGTCACCTCTTCCTGGTACTCCTGCAGGAGCATTCCATGAAGCACCAGATTGGTGGTAGTACCTATCAAGGTGCAGATTCCGCCAAGGACGGTCGCATAGCTCAGGGGGATGAGGAATTTCGCGGACGGCAACTTCATCTTGCGTGCCCAGTTCTTGATCATCGGGGCAAAAATCACCACAACCGGAGTATTGTTGAAAAATGCCGAGATAAACGAGACAACCGGGAAAAAGCGGAGATTTACCTTCGTAACTGACACGTTCCCGGTGGGCAGCATCCTGAACACGAAGCGTTCCAGCAGACCGCTCTTACGCACGCCCTCACTGATCAGATATAGCAATGCCACGGTAATCATTCCCTTATTGGAGAAGCCCTTCAGCGCCTCTTCCGGATTGATGATACCGGCACATAGCAGCATGACCACCGCTGTAAAGAGGATAAGCCCCGGCCGGAGCACTTCCTTCATCAGTGCCGCCAGCATCAGAACGATGACGCATGCCATGTATGTTAATTCGAATGTCATATCGGAGACAAAGATATTAAGAAAAAATGGCATTTCCCAAATAAAACAAAGGGAAATACCATTTTTAACAATTACAGAATATCCTCTTTACAGGATATATGAATTACTTAATACTCGTTCCAGCTCTTTATAGCCAGGTCATCCTGGTTGAGCGTACAGAATGCCTCGATGAAGGCACTTGCCAGACGTGAGTTGGTAATCAGGGGAATATTGTGGTCAATGGCACCACGGCGGATCTTGTAGCCGTTTGTCAACTCACGCTCGGTATGGTTCTTGGGAATGTTGACAATCAGATCAAACTTATGGTCCGCGATCATCTTCATCACATTCTCACGTCCGTTCTCATCACTCTCATCAGGCCAGTTTACGGCAATGGCTTTTGCGCCGTTCTCGTTCAGGAACTTGGCTGTTCCCTCGCTGGCATAGATGGTGTAACCTGCCTTGGTAAGCATACGGGCGCCATCCAGCAGCCTTACCTTCTCCTTGGTCTCACCACTTGAGATCATAATACCCTTATCCTTGCTGGGAATCTTATAGCCAGTGGCAATGAGGGCATTCAGCAATGCCTCCTCGAAGGTGTCACCCAGACAGCCTACCTCACCGGTACTGCTCATGTCCACACCCAGGATGGGGTCGGTATTCTGCAGACGGTTGAAGCTGAACTGGCTGGCCTTTACGCCGATACGGTCAATATCGAAGGCGCTCTTGTCAGGCTTTGTATAAGGTGCGTCCAGCATGATGCGGGTTGCGGTATCTATGAAGTTACGCTTCAGTACCTTGCTGACGAAGGGGAATGAGCGGCTGGCACGCAGGTTGCATTCAATTACCTTTACGTCACGGCCCTTAGCCAGATACTGGATGTTAAAGGGACCGCTGATGTTCAGCTCCTTGGCAATGGCACGCGAGATCTTCTTGATCTGACGGGCGGTGGCAAAGCTGATCTGCTGGGCGGGGAATGTCATGGTGGCGTCACCTGAGTGCACACCGGCAAACTCCACGTGCTCTGAGATCGCATACTCTACAATCTCGCCGCACTTGGCAACGGCATCGAACTCGATCTCGTTGGTCTCCTGCATGAACTGGCTGATAACAACGGGATATTCCTTGCTGACCTCGCTGGCCAGTTCCAGGAAGCGCTTCAGCTCCTCGTCATTATGACAGACGTTCATGGCAGCACCGGAGAGTACGTATGAGGGACGGACCAGGACAGGATATCCTACCTCGTCAACGAACTTCTTCACGTCGTCCATAGAGGTCAGGGCGCTCCACTTGGGCTGGTCGATACCCAGCTGGTCAAGCATGGCAGAGAACTTGTTACGGTTCTCGGCACGGTCAATGCTTACCGGGCTGGTACCCAGGATGGGCACACTCTGGCGGTAAAGCTTCATGGCCAGGTTGTTGGGAATCTGTCCGCCCACACTGACGATTACACCGTTGGGGTTCTCCAGGTCAATAACATCCATTACGCGCTCGAAGGACAACTCATCGAAGTACAGACGGTCGCACATGTCGTAGTCGGTACTTACGGTCTCGGGGTTATAGTTGATCATGATTGACTTGTAACCCAGCTTTCGGGCTGTCTGGATGGCATTTACGGAACACCAGTCGAACTCGACGCTTGAACCGATGCGGTAGGCACCTGAGCCTAATACGATAACGGACTTCTCATTCTTATAGTAATTGACATCATAGCCCTCTGTGGCATAAGTCATGTACAGATAGTTGGTCAGGTCAGGATGCTCGCTGGCAACTGTGGGGATACGCTTAACGGCAGGGGTGATACCCTCCTTGATACGACGTGCGCGGACGGCCAGGTTCTCCTTCTCCATGTTACCGCTATTGGGTTTCAGGACGAAGCGGGCAATCTGGAAGTCAGAGAAGCCCAGCACCTTAGCCTTCTTCAAGACTTCTGTAGGCAGTTCCTCCAATGAGTTGTAGCCCTCCAGAACAGACTTGAAGTCCACGATATTCTTCATACGCTCTATAAACCAGGGATCAATTTTGGTCAGCTCATAGATGCGATCTACGGTGTAGCCTTCCTCCAAAGCCTGAGCAATGGCGAAGATACGCAAGTCTGTGGGGTTGGCCAGTTCCTCATCCAGGTCCTTGAACCTGACATGGTCATTGCCTACGAATCCGTGCATGCCCTGACCGATCATACGCAAGCCCTTCTGAATCATCTCCTCGAAGCTGCGACCGATACTCATAATCTCGCCGACTGACTTCATGCTGGAACCGATCTTGCGGCTTACACCGGCAAACTTGGTGAGGTCCCAACGGGGAATCTTACATATCATATAATCAAGAGAGGGAGCCACGTAAGCCGAGTTGGTTGTACCCATCTCGCCAATCTGGTCAAGGGTATAACCCAATGCTATCTTGGCGGCAACGAACGCCAGGGGATAACCGGTAGCCTTTGAGGCAAGAGCTGAGGAGCGGCTCAGACGGGCATTGATCTCGATGATACGGTAGTCATTGGTTTCCGCATTGAAGGCATACTGAATGTTGCACTCGCCTACAATATTCAGGTGACGTACACACTTGACGGCAATATCCTGCAACATCTTCACCTGATCGTCAGTCAGAGAGCAGGTGGGAGCTACTACGATTGACTCGCCGGTATGGATACCCAAGGGGTCAAAGTTCTCCATGCTGGCAACGGTGAAGCAATGGTCGTTGGCATCACGGATTACCTCGAACTCAATCTCCTTCCAACCCTTCAGACTCTCCTCCACCAATACCTGGGGAGCAAAGGTAAAGGCACTCTCGGCAATCTCGCGGAAGGTCTTCTCGTCAGGGCAGACACCACTGCCCAGACCGCCAAGCGCGTAGGCAGAGCGGATCATGATGGGATAGCCGATCCTACGTGCAGCGGCAATAGCGGAATCCATATCCTCACAGGCCTCGGATACAGGTACCTTCAGGTTTACCTTGTTCAATTCCTTGACGAAGAGGTCACGGTCCTCAGTATTCATAATAGCCTCTACCGAAGTTCCCAGTACCTGAACACCATACTCCTTCAGCACACCGCTCTGATAGAGGGCTGTACCTACGTTAAGACCTGTCTGTCCGCCCCAGGCCAGCATAATACCGTCAGGACGCTCCTTCTTGATAATCTCTGTAATAAAATGAGGAGTGATAGGAAGGAAATACACTTTGTCGGCAATACCCTCGCTTGTCTGTATGGTTGCCACATTGGGATTCACCAGCACAGAGTAGATACCTTCTTCCCTCAGTGCTTTCAGTGCCTGGCTACCTGAGTAGTCAAACTCGCCGGCCTGACCAATTTTCAATGCGCCAGAACCCAGTACAAGTACTTTCTTCAGTTTCAGTTTCATAAGCTTTTTCTATATCTTTAAAATATGAGTTTTCTATTAAAAAAAGACCACCTTACCGATTTTGACATCGGAGGTGGTCTTTATTTTCCTTACCTTTTATATAATGATTTTGGTTGTCCCATAAACACTCTTTTCTTTTTCCGGGTGCAAAATTACAACATAATTTCCGACCCGCAAAAACAATCCGAGTTTTTTTTCAATACTTTAGTTATTTTTTGTTCATCAATACTTTCATCCAGTAACCTCCGATAACGGAACGGGCCTTAAAGCCTGTCATAAGGCCAGTCTTTGTGTCATGCCAGTCCGAGATGGGAACACGGCTCTCCGTCTCATTGATATACTTGTACAGCGGGTCAACAAACTTCTGGAAATCCTTGTCTGTCTCTGCCATGGCAGCCGTCCACATAATCCAGTCGCTCTTGGTATAGTCCTTACGGCAATCCAGGGGCAGACCGTACTGATTCTGCCTGGTCAGGTAATACTTGATTTCCGTCTGCATAGCCTTATTGGGGATAATACCGGTATTCCAGAGTTTGTCCCATACCATATTATATTTCTGACTCCAGGTATCCTTGCCGGCACCGTAAGCCAACTCGTAATGATCGCCTACACGGGTCTCTTTTTCCCAGGCGGCAGCCATCTCCTTAGCCTTGGCATTATACTTCAGGTAAACATCATCCAGCCCCTTCATCTTAGCAATCTCAGCATAGCCGGCCACACCCATGATGGCCTTGATGGCCAGATTGCAGTTACCGGCCCAGTGGCCGGCAAAGTCATCCGTACACAACTGATTGGCAGGATGCAGGCCGTTCTCCACGAGATAATCCGCCCATGTGGTAATGATGTCCCAGTACTTATTTATATATAATGTATTACCTTCCTGCTTGCAGATCTGAGCTGCCAGGGTTATCATATTGCCGGCTTCCTCCAATGGCATGTCACCACCATATACCTGCTTGTTGGCCTTAGGGTACTGACCCAGGTCATGTGCGGCAAAAGGCTTGGTCCAACGGCCGGTATAGCTGTACTCGAAAATAGATGTCATCATACCCTTTTGCAACTCGGGATTGTAGCAAAGGTACAGGGGAGCCTCGGGGTAAGTCAGGTCAACGGTATTGACACAGCCGTTTGAGTTATTCTCCTTAGAGAAGAAAAGCACATTTCCCTCACTGTCCTTGAACAGCTTATGGGCTGCATTCACATGACGGTATGAGCCGCTGAGAATCTCGGCATACTTCACGCCACCGGCGGCAAGGGCATCGTCATAAATGGTCTTGTCCATCTGACGGCAACGCTGCATAATGCCGGAGTAGTTGCCGGCCATACGGTCAAACATATCGAAGATGCTTACATTTCCCTCATGGGCCCAATAGCCCTTGTAACGCTTATAGAAGTATTCGATATCCCAAATCTCGTCATAACCGATCATGGCAAAGCTGCTGCTCTGAACCGTTGGGCCGAAATCATGCACATAGGCCAGTGTGGGCAACGAGGCCTGCTTCTGGCAGACTACCTCGCGCTCGCCACGGGGCAAACGGCCGTCGGCCAGGAACTGCGTCTTGATATCATTGTCAGATGCCAGGGACAAGCGTCCGTTTACGCCAGAAAGGTAAACATAGCCCCAGTCGATACAGATACCGTCACCCGTCTTCGCCAGAATAGGTTGTTCAATGGTTCCGGACTTCAGGTACATATTACCATTCTCATAGACTCTGTTAGAGACAGTAGGCTGATGTACCTTGTTCACAGCCATCTGAGGCGTGGTTGATACGTAGAACTGAACGTTATGCTTCTGTCCGTCTGTTGAGCGGACCTGATAGGAGATATAGTTGATGGGGGCGGAAAGCAGGTCATAATCGTCAATGATATGCGGGGCTGTGAACACCACATCAAGTTCCACAGGACCGCAACCGAATGTATAGTATGTATTGCAAGCCAGCACATCCACGCTCTTCTGCTCTGCTGTCCGGATATTCTCATTACCCTTGGCGATATTGCGGAACAGGCCGAAATCCACAAGGGCGCCGCCGGTCTTGTTGTAGCAGTGAACGGCGAACACATTCTTTCCCTGCTTCAGCAACTCGCGCTTCTCACCGTCCAGACGGACGATGACTCCGTCCACATAATCCATAATACCTGTAGCGGCCTTCTTGCCGTTGATATAGATTTCACAGGCATCATCATGCGAGAAGACAAGGTACAGATCACCCTGTAGCTGTTCCGCTGTCAGGTCAACGGTACGACGGACCCAGATATGATCATCCTCCTTGGTCCAGGGAGTACGGATATTATCATAATTATCCGAGCCGAAAGCACCTTTGCCGTTCTTCCATGCGGAAGCGTTGAAGTCGGGCTTTTCCCATCCGTCGGCCGGCTTCTCCGAGGTGTACTGAGCTTCCCACTCGGCCTCATTGGACATTGGGATGACACTCTCCATCAGAGTTCTCTGCGCAGCACCCATCCAACGGTATGTGGTACCGTCCACACGGAGCAGACCTTCCAGGGGCTTCTCGTCATTTGTCCAATGGCGGGTTGAGCCGTCGGTTAGATGATCATACGGACTCCAGACAGAGAAATATGGGTCGCTTACTATCAGGGGGACACTGGGCAAACGCAAATCCGTCTGCCTGTAGGGTTTGAACATCTCGGCATTCTGGGCCCACCCCATCATGCTTACAGCCGCAAGGGCAATGGTCAGGAAAGTTTTCTTCATTTGTTTTATCGGGTTAATTTGTTAATTTGTTGTATCTCTTCACTGGTAAAGGGAGCCGATTCTGTTGCTTTAAGATTTCTTCTCAGCTGCTCAGGTGAGCTGGCACCTACAAGAACACTAGTCACACCTTTCTGCTGCAGGATCCATGCCAATGCCATGGTAGCAAGACTCTCGCCCCGCTGTTCAGCTATGTCATTCAGGGCTCTGAGCTGAGCCAACCGTTCTGGTGTCAGGGCGTCAGCCTTCAGGAAACGGGGATCGTGGGCAATCCTGCTGTCTTCGGGAATACCGTTCAGGTAACGGTCCGTAAGCAGGCCTTGCGCCAGCGGCGAGAAGGAGATGAACCCTACCCCATCCTCCAGGCCTTGTTCCAGGATACCCTCCTGGACGGGAGACTGATCCAGCAAATTCAGCCTGCCCTGATAAATCAGGCAGGGAACGTCCCGCTGACGCAGATAATGATAAGCGAAACGGGCAGCCTCAACGGGCCACCGGCTTATACCTATATATAATGCCTTTCCCTGGCGAACCACATCCACAAGCGTCTGCAGGGTTTCCTCAAGAGGCGTCTCCGGATCATAGCGGTGACAGTAGAAGAGATCCACGTATTCCAGACTCATACGTTTCAGACTCTGATTCAGACTGGCTGTCAGATGCTTCCTCGAAGCCCAGGAACCATAAGGACCCTCCCACATGTCGTATGCCGCCTTGGTGGAAATGAAAAGCTCGTCACGATGGGCACAGAAGTCGCTACGCATCATGCTTCCCATGAAATTCTCCGCCGCACCTGGCTCCGGTCCGTAATTGTTGGCAAGATCAAAATGGACTATACCGCAGTCAAAGGCCGTCAGAGCAATAGCCCTGGATGTTTCGTAAGGAGTGAGACAACCGAAGTTATGCCACATTCCCAAACTTATCTCGGGCAGCAAAACGCCGCTCTTCCCACTTCTACGGTACTTCATATCTGTTGTTTTGGGGTTAATTCGGGCACAAAGGTAATGAAAGTAACTCGCTTATGCAAATTTCAAGGCAAAGAAGGGCAGATTATATACTTTTTTATCAGGAAGAGCATTTCCGCGCCATTATATCATGCGTTATATTTCCTATATCCCGCACTTATTTGTATCTTTGCAATACCAATCAGTATATAACAATGAAAATTGAATTATCCAGAAACGCCAGTTTTATCATCGTGTCTTTCGTATATCTCTTAGCAGCAGTTGGGGGGTATCTTGTTTTTGCCGGGCTCCTGCCAATGATGCATGAACTTTGGGCCATGTTTGTTGCCGATGCCGTAGCCACAGTCATAGTATGGGGCTTCGGGCTTCTCTTCAGGAACGTATCAGTATATGACCCCTATTGGAGCGTGGCGCCACCCGTCATGTTTACCTTTTGGGCTTTTCATAAGGAAATGGCCACCCTGCCTATACTATTGCTACTGACAGCGGTATGGTACTGGGGAATCCGGCTGACGGGCAACTGGGCTTATACCTTCCGTGGAATGAGCCACGAGGACTGGCGCTACACACGCTACCGTAAGACGCAGACGCCGGTTCTGTTCCATATAACCAACTTCTTCGGACTGAACATGATACCCACCGTATTGGTCTTCGCTGCCATGCTACCCGGCTTCGGACTTTTCCAGGAAACAGCCACCGCAGGCATTATCCTGTGGACTGGCTTTGCTATATGCATTGCAGCAGCCACCATCCAGCTGATTGCCGACACCCAGATACACAATTTCCGCAAGGCTCACCCCGGCCAATACTGCGATGCAGGACTCTGGAGGAAAGGCCGTCATCCCAACTATTTCGGTGAAATATCCATGTGGTGGGGCATCTGGACAATGTATGCCTCTCAGGGAACCATTGACTGGCTTATTCTCTGCCCCATTGCCATGACTTGCCTTTTTCTTTTCGTCAGCATACCGATGATGGAACGCCGGCAACTGCAGAACAAACCCGGATACGAAGAGTACCGCAAGCGTACCAGGATTCTGATATAATATAACAAAAGTTTTCTTATGCATAGCATCAAGTATCTGATACTGCTGCTTCTGTCCTGCCTGCCAGTTGCAGGATACGGGATAAAGAACAGCCCGCAGGAAAAGATTGTAGTAGCTTACGTAACCTCATGGACCAGTGAAATGCCTGACCCGTGGGTAATGACACACATCAACTACGCTTTCGGGCATGTAAACGAGACATTCAACGGTGTACGCATAGACAACCCCGAACGTCTGCGCAAGATTGTCGGACTGAAGAGACAGAACCCCGCGCTGAAGGTAATGCTGTCTGTAGGCGGTTGGGGAAGCGGCCGGTTCAGTGAAATGGCAGCAACGGCAGAATACCGCACAGCCTTTGCCCGTGACTGCAAACGGATAGTCGAGGAGTTCCAACTGGACGGTATAGACATTGACTGGGAATACCCCACCCAGGGAGGTGCCGGCATCTCATCATCGCCAGAGGATATCACGAATCTTAACCTGCTTATGCAGACTTTGCGTAAGACTTTAGGAAACAGGAAACTGCTGACCGCAGCTACCGTCAGCTCAGCGCAGTTCTATGACCTGAAAACCTGTATCCGGTACATGGACTTCGTAAATGTAATGGCCTATGACATGGCAGACCCAAACCATCACCATGCCGCCCTCTACCCCTCACCCATATCAGGATACTGCACCTCTTCCCAAGCTGTGGAGAATCATCTGAAGGCGGGTGTTCCCAAGGAGAAACTGGTATTGGGCGTACCCTTTTACGGAAAAGGAACAGGGCCAGGTTCCCTATCGGGTAAACGGCAAGGGCGAATTTGTATGGGGCTACGAGAATACACGCTCACTGGCAGCAAAATGCCAGTTTATCCTGGACAACAACCTGCGGGGCGGAATGTATTGGGACTATGCCAGCGATACGCCCCAGGGAGATGAGAGCAGAACGCTCTGTCTGAGCCTGATGAAGTACCGCAAAGGTACCGAGGCACCGCGCAAGGTGCTGGTACTTGCGGAACGCGGAGGACTGCATGAAGGATTCACAGCCGCCGGACTGCAATGGCTGGAAGGGCAGAAAGAACGTTTGAATATGGAACTGACCATATTGAATCAGGCCAAGGACATCCCCGAGGGAGAATTGAGGAAATATCACCTGATACTGCAACTGAACTACCCGCCATACGCCTGGAGCGAGGCAGCCAAAAAGGATATGCAGGAGTATATAGATAAAGGTATAGGAAGCTATATCGGATTCCATCACGCCACATTGCTGGGCGAATTTGACGGGTTTGGGATGTGGGACTGGTTCTCGGACTTCATGGGCAAAATCCGGTACAAGAACTATATTGCCGGAAAAAGCGACGGGACAGTACAGCTGGAGGATCGCACCCATCCCGTTACAAAGGATATACCAGGTACCTTTGTCATACCTGACGACGAATGGTACATATACGAGAACAACCCACGGCCCAACGTTCATGTGCTGGCACATGTCGACGAGTGCAGCTATACCCTGGATACCGACATCAGGATGGGGGACCATCCCGTTATCTGGACCAATCCAGCCAAACGGGCCAGGAATGTTTACTTCCAGTTCGGACACAGCAAAAAGCTGTTTGACACCCCCGCCTTTATCTGCCTGCTTGAAAACAGCCTGCATTGGGCGCTGCACGACGGAGAATGACAATTCCACCACCAATAATAACAGATATGACAAAAAACATCAGACTACTGGTCCTGCTGACAGGTATCCTATGCTGTAGCCTGCTATCAGCCCAGAACAGCGGCGAATATGCCGCCAACTATGCAAGAGGTCCCCGTTTCCGTGCCTTGGTTCATTATGAGCCGGGAGCTGAGGAAGCCCATGTACAGTTCGACACACAGGCGATCGGATTCTTCCGCAAACTCACATTCGGTGAGGGATGGATAATGGATGTTACCACCTCGCTGGCAGATTACCCCTATGAGAAACTGAAGGACTACAATATCATCATCAGTCTGAATGCGGCACCTGCGGGGAAGGAGCAGCGTGAGGCTTTCGAGAAATACATGGAGAACGGAGGCGGTTGGATGGGATTCCATGCCTCAGCCTATAATGACAGCAACACCCGATGGTCCTGGTACAACAAGTTCCTGGGGTGCGGAGCATTCTACTGTAACAATTGGCCCCCGCAACCGGCACTGGTGGAATGCGACACGCGGGAACATGACGTAACCCGGAGCCTGCCGCAATCCTTTGTGGCTCCCGCAAGTGAATTCTATCAATGGCAACCCGGTCCACGGGAAAACCCGGATGTGCAGGTACTGGTATCCATATCGTCAAAGATGTACCCCTTCGGTCTGAAGGATGTGGTGAAATACGGTGACTTCCCTATTGTCTGGACAAACAAAAAATACAGAATGATATATCTTAATATGGGACACGGCGACGAAGCCTTCATTGATGCCACACAGAACCTGCTGTTCATAAATGCCTTCCGCTGGATTGTAAGCCGGGACCCTGACGGCGATCCCTTTAAGAAGTAGTATAAAGAAAAAGAAAAACTCCCGCCACAAAATGGACGGGAGTTCCTTATTGTATATATTTCTAACCCTATAGTCTGATAATCATCAGAATTCGTAGATAACACCTACGCCAAGCACATCATTCCGGCGGATGTACAGATCGTTCTTATTACCCACGGCAGTAGGAGTGATTACAGAACGGTCCTGATAAATGGTGTGCATAAAGCCGAGGTCAAAGCTCAAATGCTCAATAGGCTTGACACGGACACCGAAACCGAACATATTGTTGGTGTTGTTGAAGCTGAGGTCGCTCATACCGGTATCAGAAATTCCGTATGTGGTACGCTGCCAGGAACCGGATACGGTCAGGTATTTGCAGATATCATATTCAACACCGATATTCATCTCCCATGTATTGGCATCGATATCCCTGGCCAGAATATCAGGATTGCCGTCAACAGGACGGTACTCACCTGCCTTGTAAGCAGCCACGATATCGTTGCCGTTATCATCTTTAATACCCTTCTTTACAGCGCTGTCGAAATAAACATTCCATCCGATCATCATACGAAGAGACTTGACAGGAGTGGCCATGGCACCCATAGAGAGGATACCGGGCATGTCCTCCCGCACCTTATAGCCATTACGGAACTTAACCAGACTGGATGCCATATTGGCGGCAGGGCTCAATGTACTGTTGTTCTTGTAAACCATCTTCGTGGGAATCTCATACTTAACTGCCAGATTCAGATAATCTGTAGCCTTCCAGTCAAGACCGATAATCGGAGTTACGCCCCATCCCTTCTGGGTACAGTCCAACTCAATGTTTGAGAGTCGTGGATCCTGTTCAGCTGTTATAGGAAGATCGGAAGAAGGATCCATGGGATTGGGAACAACTGCTGTGACATTACGGATATAACCGTCATAGCCGTTATTTCCGTAAACCAGTCTTACACCGGCAAAAGCAGACAGGTTAGGCAGAATCTTGTAAGTACCGCCAATCTGAGCACCGAAAACATAAGAGTGACCCTCCATCTTAGATTCCAGGCTATAACCCCTGAAATTCGGAAGCCCCACAGCAGAAACTATAGTCCCGCCAACCAGGGACTCAAAACTTCCCAGACCATTGGGGAAGTCACACTTACCGCCGCCACCGGTAACGCCGAAATGAAAATTCGCACTCCACTTATCCCTGTTATAGGAAACAGATAAAGAGGGAATCACAGGAGCCTTGGCAGTTCCCTTGTACTCATGAGTCGATTCGCCTGGTCTGGCGGTGTTCAAAGGGAACAATGGGAACGAAGTGGTGATATTGCGCTGCTGCCACACGCTCATGCTGGTTAACTGAAAATGCCAACCGTTAGCCAGGAAAGCAGTTCCCGCAGGGTTGGCATACATACCGGCAATGTCGATAATACCGTTCTGAGACATCTGGCGTTCAAAAGAAGCATTCTGATTAGAATTTGTGTTCAGGCCACCAGCCATAACAGAGGCTGACAGGCACATTGTAAAGGTTGAAATAAGTAGCTTTTTCATTCTTTTTACCTTTGGTTTAACATAAATTTCGGGTGCAAAGGTAACACAAGAATATGAAGTGTGCAAATTTTTAAAGTAAAAATGCACACAAAAATGCAAAATGTGCAAGAAGTAACAGTTACAATTAACCTTTTTTAGCCGCAGACCACTTCATTCATAGCCACATCATGTTTCTCAGAAGGAATACTGGCAAGGAACTGGAACGGATAGCATACGCCTATCTTATATGTCAGGGGCAACTGCGGCAACAGACGGTCATAATACCCCTTGCCCCTGCCCAACCGGTGACCGGTAGCATCGAAGGCCATCCCGGGAATAATAGCAGTCTGCACCTGTCCATACAGTTCCCGGGGGAAAAGCGGACCTATGGGTTCCATAATATTATACGCGCCCACGCGCAAGGACTCCTCACCAAGATATGCACGCAACTCCAGTTCATCACCGGAAACCACAGGCAACAGCACCATATGTCCGGCAAGATAAGCCATCCGGATAAGAGGACGCACATCAACCTCGTCAGGTAACGGATAGTATAGCAGGACGGTAGAAGATACACTCCACTGTCCTCCGTGAATAATACTGTTACAGACCGCATCGGACATAGCCCTCAGCTGTTCCGGAGAATAAGAGGCCTTTTGCCGGCGGATATAACAGCGGATATCTGATTTCTCTTCCATTCAGAAAAAAGCCCCTCCCGCCAAATGGGGAGGGGTTGAAATTAAAAGGTAACAGGTTGTTAATTTATTTCTTGGCCTTAGCTTTCTCTTTAGCCTTGTCGTACTTTTCCCACAACTTCTTCTTGGCGGCAAGCTCTTTCTGAGCATCCGTGCTGGCCTTGGCAAGTGCCTCAGCTGCAGCCTCATCGGCCGGGGAAGCGTAAGCATGACGGTATCCCTTGGCAACGTTCCAGTAACCGCGGGTAAAGTCGGGGAACTCAACAGCGGCACAGTTGTGATCCATACTGATGGAACCCAACTCGGCCAGGCAGCACCACTCGGCAAGGTCATATACATCCATATCAAGGGGAAGACCATTCTGCAGACAGTAAACCATACGGGCATCCATGATGAAGTCCATACCGCCATGACCGCCTACTCGCTTAGCCATCTCGCCATACTTCTTCAGGATAGGATGCTGGTACTTGTCAACCAAGGCCTTCTGCTGGTCAGCGCTCATGAAAGCATGAGTGTCGAGCTTGTCAACCTGCGGGATACCACTCTCCTTAACTGCACTTCCGTCCAAGGCAAAACGTGCCTCAGGATACTTGGTGGCATAACCGTTAACACCGATCAGCTTATACAAACGGTTATAAGGCTGATAAGTCATAACATTGTGCTGAATCATCACCATCTTTCCGTTTTCTGTACGCATCATAGTAGTAGTCTGATCACCGTTACGGAAGTCGGCAGGCTCCTTGCCGGTCTTCTTCTTCACATACTCCTTACCATGAGCACTCTTCGTATCCATGGCGACAAGGGTCTTGAAGCGGTCGCCGCGATGAATGTCCAGTGCCTGAGCAACGGGGCCGAGGCCATGAGTGGCATACAGGTCACCGCGGTTCTCCATATTGTACTTCATACGCCAACCCAGCCCGTCAGGGTCGGATCCGTCAGGATTTTTCCAATAATAATCCCAGAAAGGATCCAAATTGTGGATGTAGGCGCCCTCCGCGCTGACAATCTCGCCGAAGACACCGTGCTGCGCCATATTCAGCGCATTCATCTCATACCAGTCATAGCAGCAGTTCTCCAGAATCATACAATGCTTACGTGTCTGCTCCGAAAGATTGATAAGTTCCCAACACTGCTCCAGATTCATGGCACAGGGCACCTCAATGGCAGCATGCTTGCCGTTCAGCATCGCACACTTGGCAACGGGGAAATGATGATCCCAGTCCGTAGCGATATAGACCAGGTCAACGTCAGGACGCTGGCAAACCTGCTCATATCCATTCTCACCGCTATAGATATCTGCTGGCGGAAGACCGGCCTTACGCAAGTAGTCCTGACACTTCTCGGCACGCTTTTCCTCATAATCGCAAAGGGCGACTATCTGCACACCGGGAATATAGGTAAAGCGCTCAACAGCGCCGGGGCCACGCATACCCAAGCCCACAAAGGCCACACGGACAGTTGACAACTTAGGAGCCGTCAGACCCAGAACATGCTGCTGACCGGCAGGACGCTGTGGTGTATCTATGACAATCGTACCTTCCTGAAAATGGTACTTGGTACTTGGACTAAGGCTTTGCGCCCATACTGTAACACTGGCAGAGATAACTGCCAAAGTAAGAAAAATGTTTCTTTTAAGGTTCATAATGTGTAATTCACTGGTTTGTTTAGGAGCAAAGATATAAATAATTTATGAAATGAAACACATTTTGAGTGTAAATAATGCTTAAATATCAATTTTCCACACTCCGGAGTACTTTTTATTTTAATAAATAATGTATATTTGCAGTTCATAAAGCAAATACATGGAGAAAACCAGCCTCTTGGGTATGAATCTCGACGAGCTGAAAGCTGCCATCACTGATGCCGGCCTGCCCGCCTTTGCCGCCAAACAGGTGGCACGATGGATATATGTACAGCACGTAGGTTCCATTGACGAGATGACCAATATCTCCCTGAGAAACAGGGAAATCCTGAATGAGCACTACACCATAGGATGTGCCGCCCATACTGACTGTCAATGCAGTATTGACGGAACGCGGAAATACCTGTTCCCCACCCGGGACGGCCAGTTGGTAGAATCCGTTTACATACCGGACGGCGAACGTGCCACCCTATGCGTAAGCAGTCAGGCCGGGTGCAGAATGGGATGCCGCTTCTGCATGACCGGCCGGCAAGGATTCGGAGGCAACCTGACAGCAACGGATATTCTGAATCAGATTTACTCCCTACCTGAAAGGGACACCCTTACCAATATCGTCTTCATGGGACAGGGAGAACCGATGGACAACATCGACGCCGTACTGCGTGCCACCGAAGTGCTGACAGCCGATTACGGATATGCCTGGAGCCCCAGACGCATTACTGTGTCAACCGTAGGCGTCCAGAAAGGACTGACACGCTTCCTGGAAGAGAGCGAATGCCATCTGGCCGTCAGCCTGCACAACCCCTTCCCCGCCGAGCGGTTGGAGATGATGCCTGCCGAGAACGCCTGCAGCCTGAAGGAACTCCTCGCCCTGCTGAAGCAGTACGACTGGACACACCAGCGCCGGCTGAGCTTCGAGTACATCGTCTTCGGCGGACTGAATGACATGCCGCGGCACGCAAAGGAACTGGTAAAACTGCTAGGCCCCATCGAATGCCGCGTCAACCTGATACGCTTCCACCAGATTCCCGACACCCCCTTCAAGGGAGCATCAGAGGAAACCATGATATGGCTGCGTGACTACCTGACCCGGCATGGTGTGACAACCACCATCCGTGCCAGCCGCGGACAGGACATCTACGCCGCCTGCGGACTGTTACATAACAAGAAAACATCAGAAAAATGAAACAATACAGATTTTATCTGCTAACGGTACTGGCATGCCTCACCCTTGCAGGCTGCACAAAGGACATGGTATTGCCCGTAGCCAGCGGCAGACCGTATGAGGTACTGGTAGTACTCGAAGACGAAGTATGGGATGCGCCTGCCGGAAGAGCACTGTTCAACATCCTGGACACCGACGTCCCCTGTCTGCCTCAGAGCGAAAGGTCATTCCGTATCTCCCACACAGACCCCAAACACTATGACCACCTGATGCAGCTCTTCCGCAACATCATCCTGGTCAATATCGACAAGACACAGTTCAGCCAGGCCCGCATGCGCTTCGCACGGGACAAGTATGCCACAGAGCAGATTATACTCACCATCAACGCCCCCAGTCTGGAAAGCCTGCAGGAATTCTGTGAACAGCACAGACAGGAAGTAGTGGACTTCCTCACCCGCACAGAGATGAACCGCTTGATCAGGAAACTGGAGAAGAAATTCTCCAAGACAACGGACGACCTGGCCTGGCTCACCTTCGGATGCCACCTGCATGCACCCGATGAACTGAAAAGCTACAAGAAAGGCGAGAACTTCTTCTGGACCAGCAACAACACAGCATCCGGACTGGAGAACATCTGCATGTACAGCTACGAATACGAAGGCCCCGAAACATTCAACAAGGAATACCTTCTGCATAAGCGCGACTCCATCATGGAGAAGAACCTCCCCGGCGAGAAGGAGGGCATGTTTATGCAGACAGACACCCTGTGCACCCTGATTAAACCCATTGTAGTACACAAAGCCTATGCCATGGAAATCAGAGGACTGTGGTTCATGAGGAACGACTGCATGGGCGGCCCCTTCGTCAGCCACAGCAGAGTAGATGCCGAAAGCAACCGCGTCATCGTAGTAGAAGCCTTCGTCTATGCCCCCGAGAAGAAAAAACGTGACCTCATCAGAAGACTTGAGGCCTCACTATATACATTACAGCTTCCCCAGGAACAGAATTCTCTGATAGAAATCAGCATCGAGGAAGAGAAAAAAGACACAAAATAAGAATTATGGAAAAGATAAAGATAGGAATCACCCAAGGCAGAGCCGACAGAACAGGATATGACCTAATACTGACGGCATTTGAAGAACCCGTATCGCTGGAGCTGTGCCACCCCATCATATACGGAGACAAGGAAACCGCCGTACAGCAGCGCAAGACCCTGAACCTGGGCACCAACTTCATCACCATCACCAGTACCGATGAAGTCCAGGACGGCCGGCTCTCACTCCTGCAATGCGAGGACAGCGAGAAGACAGCCATGGAAGACTGCCTGCACAACAACATAGACGCCCTTGTCATCACCCCGCAGGAAGACCCCGTTCCCCTCCCCCTGGGCAGCATGGAAATGCTTATAAACGAAGACATACGCATGGCGCTGGTTGATCAGGTGGACAACAAATCCGTGGAATCATTCCACCGTACCCTTGAACGGGATTTCGACTGCCAGCACCCACGTATAGCCATACTCAGTGACAAGGCCGTACAGGAGAACACCCCTCAGGACCCCATAGAGGAAAAGCATATACACCTATACGGTCCCTACGCCATAAAGGAATTCTTCGAACAGGAGAAATACATGTACTATGACGGCATCATCACCAGCGAGAAAGAAAAGGCGACAGAAGCCTTCGCATCCCTTGCCTATGAATATGGTATAAGATTCTATGCCGGATCCGACCGGATAATCACATCACCCTTCCTGGCAGACACCGTATGCCTGAACCACGCCACTTACATCGCCACCGATGTGTATCGCAACAGAAAAACTTACGACCAGGAGCGTGAGAACCCACTGCCCAAACTTTTCCATGACAAGCGGGAAGACCGTAACAGCAATAATGTGGAATAGAACAGACTGCATGATATGAAGAAACTGGACATAGACTTAAGAAAACTCAAGAACCAGTACAACATCGTCGGAAGGAACAAAGCACTGGACACAGCCCTGCAGACAGCCGTCCAGGTAGCCCCCACAGACCTGTCCGTACTCATTGAAGGCGAGAATGGTGTAGGAAAGGAAATCATCCCCCGCATCATTCACGATTTAAGTCCGTGCAGGAACAGGAAATACCTTGCTATAAACTGCGGCTCAATACCCGAGGGCACCATTGACAGCGAACTCTTCGGTCACGAGAAGGGTGCCTTCACCAACGCTATCAGCGAACATGAGGGATACTTCGGCGCTGCAGATGGCGGCACACTCTTCCTGGATGAAATTGGCGAACTGCCGCTAAGCACCCAGGCCCGACTGCTTCGTGTACTGGAGACCGGCGAGTACATTCGTGTAGGAAGCAACTCCATACGCAAGACCACTGCCCGCATCATCGCAGCCACCAACGTCAACATACCCCATGCCATCCGTGAAGGCAAGTTCCGTCAGGACCTGTACTACAGGCTCTGCCGCGTCAACATCACCATGCCGCCGCTCAGAGAGCGTGACGACGACTCCGTACTGCTGTTCAAGAAGTTTGCCATGGACATGGCCGAGAAATACCAGATGCCCGAATACATCCGCCTGACCCCCGCCGCCGAGGAAGTAGTCAAATCCTACAAGTGGCCCGGCAACATACGTCAGCTCAAGAATGTAGTCGAACAGATGAGCGTACTCTCCGAAGAACGCACCATCACCCCCGAGGTACTGGCCAAATTCGGCATAGTCCCCAACTCTGACAGCGAAATGGGAATCACAATCACCGGCAGCAGAAGCTCCGATTCCCAGCATGACTACGAGAAGGAAATCAAGATGCTGGCACACGCCGTGCTGCAACTCAGGAACGAAGTAGAGGAACTGAAACAGAAAATCCAGAGCGGAGAGCCCTCCAACCTGCCAGCCACCACAACCGTTCCCTCAACAGGCGCCCCAGCCTATCCCCATCAGGTGCCCAACATCCCCTCAGCCATCCCCCGGAATCCCGTCCCCGCATCAGAGATGGATTTCCAGACCGCCGAAGAAGTCCTGGAAGACGACAGCCTGAATATCAACGACATGGAGAAGCGCAACATCATAAAATCACTGCAACGCAACCACTACAGAAGAAAAGATGCCGCCGACGAACTGGGCATAAGCGTCAGGACACTGTACAGAAAACTGAAAGCATATGGAATTGAGGAATAAGAAGCGGATAAGCATCCTGCTGGCCGGTTGCATGTGCATAATCCTCTGTGCATGCAGGATTGAATACAAGTTCAACGGAGCAAGTATAGACTACCAATATACCAAGACCATCCAGATAGACAACTTCCCCATACGCAGTGCCTACGTATGGTCACCCATGCAATCCATCTTCCAGAACAAGCTGACCGATATCTATGCCAACCAGACCAGGCTCAGGCAAGTAAAGAAGAACGGCGACCTCCAGCTCTCCGGCGAGATAACCCACTTCGACCAGTACAACAAAGGAATCTCCAGCGAAGGCTACAGCAGTCAGGTACAGCTCAAGATGACCGTAAACGTAAGATTCGTCAACAACAAGAAGCATGAGGACGACTTTGAACGGCAGTTCACAGCCACCACCGAATACGACGCCAGCCAGCAGCTGACAGCCGTGCAGGAAGAACTCGTCACACAGATGTCCAAGGACATCGTAGAACAGATATTCAATGCCACCGTAGCAAACTGGTAACATGAAACAAGAGACAGACCTATGCCAAGACATTTGATAGACTGCATCAGAAGACCCAACAGCATGGACCAGCAGACCATATCCATGCTAAGGAACATGAAAGACGAGCATCCGTATTTTCACTCAGCCCGTATTCTGTTGCTACAGGCACTGTACAAGCACCACTCCCCCCAGTTCGACGAGGAGCTGCGCATAAGCGCCCCCTTGCTACCTGACAGGCAAGCCGTCTTCACCCTGACAGAAGAGCCCAACTATCAGAAAGACGAAGAGCGCCGCAAGTACAACACAGAAGACACCGGGACAGACAAGCCCGGAAGAACAGACCTGCTCATCTCCGACTTCCTGGAAAGCCAGCCAAAGGAACAGCCCCAAAGCGTACGGTATCCCATAGATGCCACACAGGACTACATAGGCTTCCTGTTGCAGAACGAGGCTCAGGAAGAGGATACGCCAGACATGCCCATGAACGGCGGCGGCGTGGTTGAGGACTTCCTCAGCCAAGAGCCGACCAGGATAGTCCTTAAAGAAAACGCCCCCCAGGACCAAGTCACGGAAGAAGAGGAGGAAAAAGAGGAGGAAAACGGCATTCTGACAGAAACTTTAGCCGGAATTTACATAAAACAAGGTAAATTTGAGAATGCAATTAAAATTATCCGGCAGTTATCCTTGAAATATCCGAAAAAAAATCGTTACTTTGCAGACCAAATCCGATTTTTGGAGAAACTGATAATAAATAACAAGAATAAATAACTAATAAAACATGTACACTTCAATCGTAATTCTGGTAGTCCTGGCATCTGTCCTGATGTGCCTGATCGTACTGATTCAGGAGTCCAAAGGCGGCGGCCTCGCAGCAGACTACTCAAACAACAATCAGATTCTGGGTGCTCCCAAGACAACAAATTTCATCGAGAAGGCAACATGGGGTCTGGCAGCGGCAATGATTGCACTGAGCATCGTCAGCGTAGCATTCCTGCATGACGGCAGCAATAACGACTCTGTTATCCAGCAGAACGCCATCGAGCAGGCCGCAACCAATCCCAACAACGTTCCCGGTATGGTTCAGCCATCAGCTGAGACACCTGCCGAGGCACCCGCTGAAGCACCCGCTGAAGCACCCGCTCAGCAGTAAAATCCGTCTCCATGGTAAACTGCATCCTCATAGCAGATAGCGGTTCAACCAAGACAGACTGGATCCTCACTACAGCAGAGAATAGCATTCTGGAAGTCGAGACAATGGGTATCAACCCGGTCAGAGACTCTCAGGATGCTATTTTTGGTATCATACGTAACGAACTGGTGCCGCAACTTCCTCAGCAATATCATATCAGCAGGATTCACTTCTACGGCGCCGGCTGTATAGCCCCCTACAAAAGTAACGTGGAGGAGGTACTCACCCGCACCTTCACCTCCACCGAAGAGATACAGGTGGAAAGTGACCTGCTGGGAGCAGCCAGGGCACTCTGCGGCAACAAGGCCGGCATAGCCTGCATCTTAGGAACCGGCTCCAACAGTTGTCTGTATGACGGAAAGGAAATCATCAGCAACACATCCCCCTTAGGATACATCTTAGGAGATGAAGGCAGCGGCGCCTTTCTGGGAAAAACACTGGTAGGCAACGTACTGAAGAAAATCTTCAGGCCACAACTTCAGGAACTCTTCCTGAACAGGTTTCAGCTCACAGCCCCTATTATTATAAATAAGGTATATAGGGAACCCATGCCCAACCGGTTCCTCGCCTCACTGGTACCCTTCCTCTCCGAACACCGTGAAGACACAGAGATACACCACATGCTCATATGGGCATTCCGCCAGTTCTTTACCCGGAATGTCATTGCCTACGGGCATCCCGAAATGGAAATCAACATGGTAGGAAGCATAGCTTTTTACTTTGAGAAGGAAATAACGGAAGCAGCTGCCAAAGAAGGGCTCAAAATTGGTAAAATTCTGCAAAAACCCGCCCGGGATTTAGCAGATTTTCATAGAAAAAGCCTGTTTTTGGGCGAAAAATGTTAAAAAGTGCAGAAATATGTTATATAACATATAACCAACTCTTGCACCGTGTTATCAAATCGCCTAAATTTGCAACTGTTATCCTGAAAACAATCTTTTTACCTTAAACAAAACTAATACCTAAAAGATGGAGGGCAGCTGTGAAGCCGCCCTCTATTTTATTTTATAAACTCATCCATTGTAATCAACTGTTTCCCATAGCATTACACCATTCTTACTGAACCAGCGTTTTATTTATTTCCTCTATGTAATTCAGAATCTCCTCCCTACCCGTCTTCGTTTCCGAACTGGTAACAAAATAAGGCGGCAGCTCCTCCCACTGCTTTTCCAACTCCGTAAGGTAATGAACCACATTACCCTTCAGTTTAGCCTTGGCAACCTTATCCGCCTTAGTAAACACAATGCTGAAGGGGACACCGTTCTCGCCCAGCCACTCCATAAACTCCAGGTCAATCTGCTGAGGCTCATGGCGCACATCAATCAGCAGGAACAGATTCGTCATCTGCTCACGGTCCAGGATATAGGTAGTAATCATGTGCTCAAACTTCTCAGCATCCTTCTTACTGCGTTTGGCATAGCCATAGCCCGGCAAATCCACCAGATACCAGCTGTCAGCACCGGGTTCCCTGCCCTTCACCCCGTTAATCAGGAAGTGGTTAATCAGAACCGTCTTTCCCGGCGTAGCTGACGTCTTAGCCAGTTTTCCGTTACCGGTAAGCATATTGATAAGGCTGGACTTGCCCACATTGCTTCGTCCGATAAAAGCATACTCAGGCAGACTACCCATAGGACACTGGTCTATACGGGCGCTGCTAACCAGAAACTCAGCAGACTTAATTTGCATACCTTGTAATTTATGTTAGTTAGAAACTGTATTGCAGACCAATGCTCAGGTTCTCATTGAACATAATGTACTGCCCCTTGTCATTCCTGAACCTGGGCGCACTGTCATCAATAATCGGGTTCAGAATCAGCTTGGCATTAACCAGTTTGGTAACAGAGAAGTTAATCTCATTGTACCAGTCAATCTTCGTATAGTGATAGTTACTCTGCCACAGCAGCCTGCTTGCCCACGAAATCTGGTCGCATATTTTGTAATTCGTATTCAGCGTAGCAGTAGGACCGAAGGTATGCTTCGCATGCTTCCCGGCATCTATACCGTGAATTGTCGCCAGTTCCACCCTGTCCACATATTTCAGATGATAAGCCAGGGGAGCCACATTCAGCTCACCCGTAAAACGCTTCTTCTTTCCCCACTGGAAATTATACTTCATACCGGGACCCACAGACAAGTCCATCGGCGAGAAAATCTTGGACTGCAGATTATCCGTATTAACATAGTAATTGGGCAGAATCTGCGTCTCCATAATCACCTGGCAGGAATAGTACAGCGTCTTGTAAGCCTTATAACCCAGGTTGGATGTAATCCTCAGCTTATTGACCGTAGGCCGGAAAGAACGTTTGCTGTCACTGGGAGCCGTCTGCGCACCCACCTGCACCTCCAGTCTGTTATCCAGAACCACCTTACGCTGGTTATTGTAATTGGCATTAACCGTCAGGTACAGGTTACCCGTAAAGTTGTCCTCGCCGCCCTTATGCCAGTTCGATGAAAAGTGGCTCTGCGAGAACTGCAGCGATGTATTACCGTTGAACTTCCAGAAGTTTGGCCGGCGCGTCACCACCTGGATATCCTCGTCCAGCGTAGCGGGTAACATAGCCTCGCTCACTTTCTCCGAAAGCTTATCCTTCACATTGATCTTCTCATTGATGTCATCCCTGAAATGTCCCTGATTCTTGACATTCTCCTCCGTCTGCTGCACCAGTTCCGGGTTTCCGGCATACAGCCTTGCCAGCATCCGGTTAATATAATAAAGCGTCTGAAGCTGCCTGTCGGTATAGGTAGAGTCCGTATTGCTCATCATCTGGTGCAACGGCGATGAATACAGCGTCGGAGCCGAAAGAATCTGATAATAATAGGCATTAGGCGCAGGATAGGAAATAACGGAATTTGCCGAATCACGCATCTCCGCCAACCGCTGCAGTTTCTGCAGATAACCGCTGACAATGGATAAAGTATCTACCTTAGCCTCACCGCGTCTGGCTAATACTTCCTGGCTATTGACACATGATAATGCGCCGAAAACAAAGAAAAATATTACTAAAGACCTCATCCGTTCAAATTTTGCGCAAAGATAGCTATTTTACAGACAAAACGAAGAAGGAATTCCGTTTTTTTTTGTAATTTTGCGCCCTAACAACAGTTATATTAGAAAATTAAACAAATTTTTACATATGGATAAAAATACAATTACAGGTTTCATCCTGATGGCACTCGTAGTAATCGGCTTCAGCTGGTACAGCCAGCCATCAGAGGAAGAACGTATTCTGATGCAGGCAAAGCAGGACAGCATCGCTGCGGTAAAAGAACAGCAAGCCGCTCTGGCAGCTAACGAGAAAAAAACGATTCAGGCAAAGCAGGCAACTGAACAGGCTGCAGACACCAGCGCCCTCTTCTTTGCACAGCGTCAGGGTCAGGAACAGGAAGTTGTCCTGAAGAACAATAAGGTAAAGGTCACCCTCAGCACCCTGGGCGGTACCGTCCAGAATGCCGAGATTATCGGCTACAAGAGCCGTAACCACGAAGGTAATGTCACACTTATGACCCGTAAGGATGCGCAGATGACCTTCTCGCTGGCTGGCAAGCAGGAGAATATCATCAGCAGCGACCTCTTCTTTACTCCTACAGAACAGACGGACAGCACGGTAACCATGGTTGCCGAGCAGGAGGGCAAGCAGTTCAGCATCAGCTACCGCCTGCAGCCCGATTCCTATATGGTTGATATCCTGTTGCAGACTCAGGGCCTCAGCGGCTTCTTCGCCCCCGACATGAAGACATTGGGCATCAGCTGGATTGACCGCATCATGCAGCAGGAGAAAGGACAGAGCTTCGAGAACCAGCGAAGCAGCCTCACCTACAAGCGCAAGGATAAAGGCACCAAGAACCTGAGCGAAACCAGCGACGAGACCAAGGAGCCCGAGGAAGCCCTCAGCTGGGTAGCATTCAAGAACCAGTTCTTCAGCGCCGTACTTATCGCCCCCCAGGACTTCACGGGAGCCAAGCTCACCAGCACCCAGGAAACAGAGAAGAACAACGGTTTCCTGAAGACCTATGAGGCCGATATGAAAACCTTCTTCGACCCCACAGGCAACCAGCCCACAAAATTGCAGATGTACCTGGGCCCCAACAACTTCAGCATACTGAAGTCACATAACAAACTTAGTCAGACCACCCAAGATGCCGAATTGGAAGAACTCGTATATCTGGGATGGCCCCTCTTCCGCTGGATCAACCGCTGGCTCATCATGCCCCTCTTTGACTGGCTTACCGGCTTCGGTATGAACATGGGCATCGTACTGCTGCTGCTCACCATCATTGTCAAGGTACTGGTATTCCCCACTACCCGAAAGAGCTTCATCAGCAGCGCCAAGATGCGCGTCCTCAAACCACAGATTGACGAACTCAGCGCCAAGTATCCCAAGCAGGAAGATGCCATGCGTAAGCAGCAGGAAACCATGCAGCTTTACAGCCAGTACGGTGTCAGTCCCATGGGCGGCTGCCTGCCCATGCTCATCCAGATGCCCATCTGGATTGCCCTGTTCAACTTCGTCCCCAGTGCCATTGAACTGCGCGGCCAGAAGTTCCTCTGGGCCGAAGACCTCAGCGCCTATGACGAATTTGTCAGCTGGGGCCATGACATCTGGCTCATCGGTGACCACCTGAGCCTCTTCTGCGTCCTCTTCACCCTCTCCACCATCGTCAACACCTGGATTAGCATGCGCCAGCAGCAGAACCAGATGACCGGCGAGATGGCCCAGCAGATGAAGATGATGAAGTACATGTCATACCTCATGCCCCTGATGTTCTTCTTTATGTTCAACAACTACAGCAGCGGCCTCTGCTACTACTACTTCCTGTCAGGTCTCACCAGCATCCTCATCATGTGGTACCTACGTCTTACCACCGATGACGCCAAGTTGCTGCAGAAACTGGAGACCTACCGCGAGCAGCACAAGAACGACCCCAAGAAGGTAAGCAACCTGGCTGCCCGACTGGAAGCCTTGCAGAAGATGCAGGCCGAACAGCAGGCTGCACGTAAGAAGTAAAAAAGCCCCCTCCTATATTAAGACCTCCTTCCCACCCGGGGAGGAGGCTCTTAGCTTAAAACAATAATAACCATGACAAGGAATTTGTTAACAATCGCAGTTGCTGCCAGCCTTCTGGCATCCTGCGGCACACAGAAAGAGAACGACAAAGTGAATATCCAGAAGCAAACCGTACAGTTAGAGAGTGACCAAATGACTCCCGAAGCCCTGTGGGCCATGAGCCGTATCGCAGGCTATCAGGCTTCGCCCGACGGCAAGCACATCATCTTCCAGATGGGCTACTACAGCGTAGAGGAGAACAGGAGCCATCAAGTGCTCTGGATGATGAACGCCGATGGAACGGAGCAGAAGCAGCTCACTACCGAAGCAGACAACGAGACCGATGCCCAATGGCTCGACAACGAGACCATCGCCTTCCTCCGTGGCGGAGAAATCTGGAAGATGAGCCTCGACGGCTCTGCCCGCAAGCAGCTTTCCGAGACAGAAGGAAAGGTAGAGGGCTTCCTCTTCTCCCCCGACCGCAAGAAAGCTATCATCCTCAAGAGCATCCCTTTCAACGAGATTATCCAGAAGAATCCCGAGGACCTGCCCAAGGCTACAGGCCGCGTTATTACCGACCTGATGTACCGCCATTGGGATCATTACGTAGAGAGCATCCAGCATCCATTTGTCCTCAACCTTGCCAGCGGCGAGGAATTTGACATTTTGGAGGGCATGCCCTTCGAATGTCCCATGGAACCCTTCGGTGGCATAGAGCAACTGGCATGGAGCACCGATTCCAAGAAGATTGCATATACATGCCGTATGAAGATGGGACTGGAATACAGCATCTCTACCGATTCAGACATCTACCTCTATGACCTTGAGGCCGAAGAGGGAACTGTAGATAAGAATCGTAATCTCTGCAAGGAAGGCGTTGACCTGCCTAAGTCTGACCCTACCAAGACTATGAGTACACAGGCCATCAACGCTATCGGAAAAGAGACGGGCAACGACTACAATGTCGGCTACGACATTAATCCGAAGTTCTCTCCCGACGGACGCTATGTGGCATGGCTCTCTATGGAGCGCGACGGATACGAGTCCGACCGCAACCGCCTCTGCATCTACGACCTGAAGGAGAATACCAAAACCTACGTCACAGAGTCGTTTGACTCCAGCGTTGACGACTTCTGCTGGGCACCCGATTCCTATACCTTATATTATATAGGGGTTTGGCACGCCACAGAGAACCTGTACCGTACCAATCTGAAGGGCGAAGTCACACAACTCACCAACGACTGGGCCGACTTCGGCTCCCTGCAGATGCTGAACGGTAAGCACATTCTGGCCGAGCGTCACAGCTTCACCGCCCCCGCCGACCTCTATACGGTAACCCCGGGCGACAGCATCGCAGACACCAAGGTAACTCAGATAACACAGGTCAACCAGGAAATTCTGGACCAGTTAGGAAAACCCTCCGTTGAACAATACTGGGTAAAGACCACCGACGGCAAGGAAATGCTTACCTGGATTATCCTGCCCCCGCATTTTGACAAGAACAAGAAGTACCCCACCCTCCTCTTCTGTGAAGGCGGCCCCCAGAGTCCCGTCTCCCAGTTCTGGAGCTACCGCTGGAACTTCTTCATCATGGCCTCACAGGGATATGTAGTAGTGGCACCCAATCGTCGCGGTCTGCCTGGCTTCGGACAGGAATGGCTCGAGGAAATCTCCGGCGACTGGACAGGCCAGTGTATGAAGGACTACCTCTCAGCCATCGACTTCGCGGCCGACAGCCTTTCCTATGTCGATAAGGACCGCATGGGTGCCGTAGGCGCCAGCTTCGGCGGTTTCAGCGTTTACTACCTGGCCGGTCATCATGACAAGCGCTTCAAGTGCTTTATCGCCCACGACGGCGCCTTCAACCTGGAGGCTATGTACACCGAGACCGAGGAAAACTGGTTCTCCAACTGGGAGTATGATGATGCCTATTGGAACGGGGATCAGACAGAACGCGCTAAGAGAACCTATGAGAACAGCCCCCACCGCTTTGTGGATAACTGGGATACGCCTATCCTCTGCATACATGGCGAGAAGGACTACCGCATTAACGCCACCCAGGGCATGAGCGCCTTTAATGCTGCCCGTATGCGAGGCATCGAAGCCGAGTTGCTTATCTTCCCCGACGAGAACCACTGGGTACTGAAACCCCAGAACGGCATCCTCTGGCAGAGGACTTATTTCGCATGGCTCGACAAGTGGCTGAAACCTGATAAAAGTGAAGAATGAAGAGTGAAGAGTGAAGAATTTGCTACCGCAGCGGATAACCGTTAACTCGTCAACTGTCAACTGACAACTGTCAACTCATAAGACCTAAATAAAACAACAATGAACAATATTCAAAAAACGCTTCGTGACAGCGCCGCTATGCGCTGGACCGCCTTGCTGCTCTTGGCACTGGCCATGTTCTGCAGCTACATTTTCATGGATATCCTCTCCCCCATCAAGGACCTCATGCAGGAAACCCGCGGATGGGACAGCGCCGCATTCGGACGTATGCAGGGCGCCGAGGTATTCCTGAACGTTTACGTCTTCTTCCTCATCTTCGCCGGCATCATTCTGGACAAGATGGGCGTACGCTTCACAGCCGTGCTCTCCGGAGCCGTCATGCTGGTAGGCGGACTCATCAAGTTCTATGCTGTCAGCGAGGCCTTCATCGGTACTGGCTTGGAGGCATGGTTCACCAACAATCTCAACTGGAACGGCGACCTGCCCGTCATCGGTGCCATCCTGCCCTTCTGCGACGGCATGCCCGCCTCTGCCAAGCTGGCAGCCATCGGCTTCATGATCTTCGGTAGCGGATGCGAGATGGCTGGCATTACTGTCAGTCGCGGTATCGTCAAGTGGTTCAAGGGACGCGAGACAGCCTTGGCTATGGGTTCCGAGATGGCGCTGGCCCGCCTGGGTGTTGCCACCTGCATGATTTTCTCGCCCTACTTTGCCAAGTTGGGCAGCGAGGTTAGCGTAAGCCGTTCTGTTGCCTTCGGCGTAGTACTCTTGTGCATCGCCCTCATCATGACTATCGTCTATTTCTTCATGGACAAGAAGTTGGATGCTCAGACAGGCGAGGCCGAGGAGAAGGACGATCCCTTCAAAATCAGCGACCTGGGCAAGATATTCACCAGCCTGGGCTTCTGGCTTGTGGCCCTATTGTGCGTTCTTTACTACAGCGCCATCTTCCCCTTCCAGAAGTATGCTGTAAATATGCTCCAGTGCAACCTTACCCTTAATCCTGCCGAGGAAGGCACCTTCTGGGCCGACAGTTCCGTAACCATCGTACAATACGTCATCATGCTGGTGGTAGCCGTCTGCGCCTTTGCCAGCAACTTCTCCAAGCAGAAGAACCTCAAGTACGGTCTGATGACCTTTGCCGCCATCACCCTGGTAGTCTATTGCTATATGGGTTATATGCGTGGCACAGCCGAGACCATCTTTGCCGTATTCCCCCTGCTGGCTGTTGCCATCACACCCATTCTTGGCAGTTACGTGGATCACAAGGGCAAGGCAGCCTCCATGCTGATGCTGGGCAGCATCCTGCTGGTAATCTGCCACCTCACCTTCGCCTTCATCCTGCCCGCCTTCGAGGGCAATGCCGTTGGCGGAACCATTGTAGCCTACGTTACCATCCTGGTGCTGGGTGCCAGCTTCTCACTCGTTCCCGCAGCTTTGTGGCCCTCCGTTCCCAAGCTGGTGGACGAGAAGATTATCGGCTCTGCCTATGCCGCCATCTTCTGGATTCAGAACATCGGTCTGGGCCTCTTCCCCGCCCTCATCGGCATGGTACTGAACAACACCAATCCCGAGGGCACGGCAGCACATGACCTGAACTACACATGGGCCCTTGTCATGTTGGCTGCTTTGGGTATTGCAGCCCTCCTCATTTCTGTTTACTTAAAAGCAGTTGACAAGAAGAAAGGATACGGCCTGGAAGAGCCCAATATCAAAGAATAAAGTGATATAATAAACCCTGTTTTTGTTTTCACTTTGGAGGCAAAAACAAGCAAAAAACCGCTTTGTAATGTTAAAATGCGTTAAATTACATTACAAAGTGGCTTTTTTCTTGTCGAAAACTTGCTCAGTATCCAAAAACAGCGTACATTTGCATGTGTGTTTTTCATAGTATTAGATTTAAGGTTAACAAAGGTTGGGCTACAGCGGTAGCCCTTTTTTTTGTTTTTATGCGAAAAACATGCCCCCAAAAGCTCCCCGAAAATACATTTTTCTCCTATGCCCTTCGGGCAAGAGATCTTGTAAATAATCTTATAAATAATCTCACACAGAAATCACGGAAATCGCGGAAAGTTTGCTTGCGCCTGATGCTGTGCCTCTCTATCGAGAGTCCCTGATGGGTCATTTACCCTTTGGGCTTATAAAAACAAGTTCTTAACACCCAAAGCGCAAACACCCCATCACCGCCTAACTGCGGTTTAGCATCAGACACAATCAAACGAAATCTTACCGATTTTTGGGGTCACTTGCAAAACCCTGTGTTGAAAAATTAGTTTAATTGCTTATTTCTCGCCATTTGTTAGTACCTTTGCTCTCAAATAGTACATCAATGAACGAG
>CACYMI010000018.1 GCA_902775385.1 uncultured Bacteroidales bacterium | reverse complement strand
CTTATAAGAACAAGCTCTTAACGTCCAATGCCAAAGTACACTGCTATTCACTTCGTGAACTTCCACCCTTCAGAAGAAACAGAAATTATCTGTCCTATCATGTTAGTTGACAGTTGACAGTTGACAGTTGATATATTTTGATAGAAATTCGCGGTGGGTATTAGATGCTTCAGTTCAATTATTATCTATTTCTATGATTTATAATCTGCTGGATTTCCGTTTGATTGTGTCTGATGCTAATCCGACGGTAGGCGGTGATGGGGTATTTGCACTGTGGGCGTTAAGAGCTTGTTCTTATAAGCCCAAAGGGCAAATGCACCATCAGGGACTCTCGACAGAGAGGCACTGCATCAGACACAAGCAAACTATCTGCGCGAGATAAAAAATCGGTTCAGATTATTTACAAGATCTCTTGCCCGTCAGGGCATAGGAGTACGGTAAAAAGAGTTAAGGTTCCCGTTAACGTCCCAGCTAGCTGGGCCACTATCCTCTACCCCCTAAATTCTCCCTCTCCCACGGGAGAGGGTTGGGGTGAGGCTTTACTATCCTCTTAAATCCCGAACTCCGCCTGCTGGTTGCCGATGGTGGCACGGAACTTTCCGGGCTCCAGAATCCACTGCAGATCCTCGTTTACATAAGCCAGATCGGAAGGACGGACGGTTAGGGTTACCGTCTTGGTCTCATGCGGTGCCAGCTCCACCTTGGTAAAGGCACGCAGGCGCTTTACATCCGGGGTAAGGGAGGCCACCAGGTCCGATACGAAGAGGAGCACAGGCTCCTTGACACTGCGGTCTGACTGATTGGTAACCTGAACGGTGAAACGGATATCGCCGTCATAACGGGTTCCGGCAGCGGTAGCGGGTGAGAATCCCTTGCCGGGCTGCTGCTTGCCTACAGCCCTGGGCATCTCAACCTTCAGGTCAGAATACCTGACTTGGGAATAGGAGATACCGGAACCGAAGGTCCACTGTACGGTAGTGTTGGCATCGTAGTTATAGGCGCCTGACATCGTCTCCACATACTCGCAGGGCTTGCAGTCATAGGTGATGAACGAGCCGTGATACTTAGGATAGGTATAGGGCATACGGCCCGAGAAGTTGGCCTCACCGGAAAGCAGGTTGGCCAGCGCGTCGCCGCCGTAGTTTCCGGGCAGGAAAGTATGGACAACAGCCTTGGACAGCGGCTCGATCTCACTGAGGATACGGGGACGGCCCTCGTTCAGCACCAGGACTACGGGCTTGCCGTATCCGGCCAGTGACTTTACCATCTGCTGCTGATTGGCTGAGAGGTTGAGGTCATCAATATTACCGGGCGTCTCGGTATAGGAGTTCTCGCCCACGAAGGCGATGATGACATCGGCAGCCTGAATCTTGTCGGCAACATGGCCTGCATCTGCCACCTGGTGATCCAGGCGGAAATCATGGTCGTCATAACGTACCATCTCACTGTAGGATACATTCTCCTTACCGAACTTCTGCTCTAAGGCGCCCAGGAAGGTGCGGTACTTACCTATCCGGGCAGCAATCTCATTAGTCTGATTGCCCTGCCAGGTGTAGGTCCATCCGCCGTTCATGGCACGCAGGCTGTTGGCATTGGGGCCGCAGACAAAGAGCTTGCTTCCCGGCTTCAAGGGCAGTACCTGCTGCTCGTTCTTGAGCAGCACCATACATTCCTCTGCCATACGGGTGGCCTCGCGGGCAAACTTGTCGCTGCCGAAGTCGGGATACTGAACAGCATTCCTCTTATTCTTTTTGCTCTTCGCACCGGCGGCATTGTCCCAGGTGCCGCGGTCCATCAGACCCACACGGATCTTCAGACGCAGGATACGGCGTACCGCATCATCTATTCTCGACATAGGTACACGGCCCTCGTTGACCAGTTCCTCAAGCAGGGTGCAGAAGTCGGTGGAATAGGGATCCATGGTCATGTCAATGCCTGCATTGATGGCCAGGGCAATGGCATCCTTCTTGCTGGCTGCCACATGGTCGCGCTTCCATATATTATCAATATCGGCCCAGTCAGTGACAATCATACCGTCCCAGTTCAAGCCCTCCTTCAGCCACTCGGTCAGCAGGCGGCGGTTGGCATGGAAGGGAACTCCGTTATTATTGGCCGAATTGACCATCAGACTGAGCGCACCAGCCTCGCAGCACATGCGGAAGGGCTGGAAGTACTTCTCCATCATATCACGGTAGGTGACACTGGAGGGGGTACGGTCCTTGCCGCTGACGGCAGCTCCGTATGCCAGGTAGTGCTTCAGGCAGGCGGCCACATTATTCATGCCCACATGATTGGGGTCATCGCCCTGCAGGCCAAGGGTCAGCTGCGAAGCCATGATGCCGTTCAGCAGCACATCCTCTCCGAAGCTCTCCCATACACGGGGCCACAGGGGGGAACGTGCCACATCCATAACGGGGGAATATACCCAGGGAATCAGACAGGCCCGACTTTCATAAGCAGTTATCTCGCCTATACGGTGAGGGATGGCCGGGTTGAAACTGGCCCCCTGCCCTACTTCCTGCGGGAAGAGGGTAGCGCCCCAGGTATAGCTGGCACCGTGAATCTGGTCCACACCGTAGATTTCGGGTACGCCGCATTCCCTCATGGAGATATCGTTAAGGGTACGGATGACAGAAGCCCACTTCTCAGGAGTCTGTGCCACACCGAAGGGGACATTCAGGATGGAGCCTACGCGGTACTTGCCGAAGACCTCGTTGACGGCATCTGCCGAGAGCATACCGTCGGCCAGGGTCTGCAGGGAGTTATTGTCCTTTACATGATTATCACTGGAATTCTGCGCTACCTTGTCGATAGCTAACTCACACATCTGCCCAACCTTATCACGGAGGGACATCTTAGACAACAGGGCTTCCACCTGTGCCTCTACCCCCTCATCGTAGGGGATACACTGCGACCATGACGGCAAGGCAATACCGGCACTCAGTAGGGCTACGGCTAATAACTTACGGTTCATAATGATATATCCAAATTTTAATTTCAGCATGCAAAGATAAGGAAATTAGAGGAAAAAGAGAAACTTGAGGAAGGGGAACTTCCGAAAGTTGAATTATTTTTTTATCGGGAAGAACCAGGCCAGCAGGCACATGACCAGGGCAATGGCAGCGGGGAAGAGCGAGAACAGCGCCCACACCATCGTTCTGACGCTGTCCGTTACCGAAGCAGGGTCAATACTGGTGTTCCCGAACTCGTCACTGACCATGTTGGCGCCGGCCAGCGCCAGCAGCAGGGCTATGAGTGAGCCGGAGACGGCACCGCCCAGCTTCTGCGCCATGGTTCCGCTGGAGAAGATGAGTCCCGTGGCCGAGACTCCGTTCTTCTGGGTAGCGTAGTCACTGACATCGGCATAGAGCGACCACAATATAGGTGAATACAGGCCAATGCCCACACTGGTGATGATGACCATGAGGACAATAAGCCAGATGTACTGCGGACTGGGAGGGATAAGGAAAAAGGCCAGCGAAGAAACAACGCAGATGACAGACGACCAGACAAAAGCCAGGCGCTTACTGCCCGCCCGGCGGGTGAAGCGCGGGCTGAGTCCGCCGCATATCATACAAGTCACTTCTCCGAAGGCCATCAGTAAAGTATAATTGATAATTAGTCCGTTCAATGTTATTTCCCGTCCCAGGCAGTATTCCATCATGTAGCCGGCTGCCGCAAAGCGGAATCCGTTGAAGAAGTTGGTGCAGAGGGCTATGAGGGTGAGGAAGATCCAGGGGCGGTTGCGGAAAAGGTCGGCAAACTGACTCATCCTGAACTTCTCAGCCCGTACGGGCTTCAGACGCTCCTTCGTCATCAGGCCGCAGGCCAGTGTCATCAGACAGGCGGTAAGGCCGAACACTACCCCTACTGCGGCATACTGGTGCGCATCGCTGCCACCGACGGCACGCTGCAGATAGGGGAAGGCGGCCAGTGTGACGAAGGACATGGCGTAGGCTCCCACCATGCGGTAGGAGGAGAACTGGTTCTTCTCATCGTCATTATCCGTCATCACGCCTAACATGGCTCCGTAGGGTACATTCACCATGGTATAGACGGCCATCATGAGCAGGTAGAGCGAGTAGGCGTAGATACGCTTGCCGGCAGGGCCCAGCTCAGGAGTATAGAGCAACAGGGCAAACACCAGTCCGAGGGGAATGGAGCCGAAGATAAGCCATGGGCGGTAAGTGCCCCATCGGGACTGAGTGCGGTCTGCCAGACTGCCCATAAGGGGGTCCGTAACCACGTCAAACATACGGGCTACCAGCATCAGCATGGCGGCGTCAGTGAATGTAAGTCCGAACACATTTGTGAAGAACAATGGGAAGGCCACAGACATGACCTTCCACACTGTTCCGCCCGAGGCTGCGTCACCCAGGGCATAACCCAATTTTTCCCAACGTGAGACCATTACTTGAATGTTATCTTGCTTACACTATAGCCGAAGCCTACCACACTCATGGCGCCGCGCTCGTCAACCAGGGCCTTGCAGTTCTGATCATAGGTGAACTCGTAGGGCTTGGGGGTGTCCTCGGTGATATCGAACTGGGGCACCAGGTTGTCCTCGGGATTGTCACCCCACCAGGGTGTGGTAACACGCATGCTGTGGTATTCTGCATCAATCATGTCATAATAGATGTAGATGGTGGCACCTACGGGAACGTCTGCCATCTGCTCGGATGTAACCTTCAGGAGATCGGCATTCCAGTCTATAGTCACGGTACCCTCCTCCCACAGGGTGGTCTCACCGACCTGAACGTCATAGGCTATCTTCTCTATGGTATAGCCGAAGCCTACAAAGCTCATGGCGCCGCGCTCGTCAACCAGGGCCTTGCAGTGGTCGTCATAGACAATGATGTAGGGGTTGGGAGTTTCGGCGGTAATGTCGAACTGAGCCACGATGTTGTCCTCGGGATTGTCACCCCACCAGGGTGTGGTCACACGCATGCTGTGGTATTCAGCCTCGGGAACGCTGTAATAGACCTTGATCTCGGTACCCACGGGTACATCGGCCAGCTGCTCGGCTGTCAGCTTCAGGAGGTCGGCATTCCAGTCAATGGCCTGACTGCCTTCCCAGAGTGCTACTTCCACTACGTCGCCCTCAACATACTCCTCTGTGGTAATAGTAACCAGACCGCAACCGAAGCGCTCGCCGTTCTCGCTGACGGCCGACATGCGGAAACGTCCTTCCACACCCTCTGGCAGTGTTACCGTAACGCTGTTTCCGTCTGCGGCAGGCTGACAGGGAACCTGGAAGCTGCCGTCACCAACAGGCTGGGTATCAAGCCCCTCGCCGGCACGGCTTTCGGGCAAAGGCTGCTCTTCCTGCTCGGGTTCTATGACGGGGGTGAAGACGAGGGCCCTTACACCCGAGAGGTTGCTTCCCTCGATCGTTATGACGTTACCGGGGTTCAGCCAGCGGTTCTTCTCCTTGTTATTGATCGCGGGATCATCGGCCAGGGCCTTGACAGACAGCCTTACCGTACGGTAGGCTTCCTTACCGGCCTGTGTAGTGGCCCTGATGGTCAGCTCATAGTCGCCGGCCTCGAACTGTTTGCTGAAGGAAACGCCTGTACCCAGGACATGGCCGTCGGCAATCCACTCCACGGTAGTATATTTGGCAGGTGTTACCACAATATCCATGGCGAAGACATCCTCGCGCGTCTGGCTAACACTGGTCTGTACACTGCCCTCGATGGAGGAGGGGGCCAGGAACCGCGGTGTGTCATCGGGTCCGGCGGTAATGAAGGGGTCCTGACTGGTACATGAGGAAATAAAGAATGAGGAATGAAGAATGAAGAATGCCATGCCGAGCCACTTCACCGTCATTTTCAAGCTACGCTTTCCTGCTTGATATATATTCTGTTTCATTGTAGTATTATTTATAAGTTATTAGTTCTGAACATATGCCTTGTAGTTCTGGTCCTTGACGTCCCACCACATGCGCTTGTGCCAGCTGAAGCCGCCCATACGGTCGTCAACAACCTCCAGATAGTTCTTCCTGTTATAGTTCATCTCATCCTGAGGATAGTACAGGCGCACCGGCTGGCTCATGTCATTGTTCAGGTCCTGATAGCCGTTCTGTCCCTCACCGAACTGCTGGCGGTCATACAGGGCGGGATAGTCGCTGCGGCGCAGGTTGGCCCAGGCCTCCAGAGGGTTGGCGAAATGCAGGAAGTAAGCCTGCGTATTGATCTGCTCCTTGGCTTTCTCGGCATCGGTGCTGAGGGTATGGCTGCTCACATAGGCTGCTATGTCAGCTGAGCTGACGGCACCTGTCTGGGCATACAGACGGTTGTGAACAGTTCCGATGGCTACCTCTATACCGCGCTGGTAGAGGGCATTGGCATCCTCGCTGATCCATCCCTTTACGGCGGCCTCGGCCTTCAGGAAGCAAACCTCGGCTCCGCTGACCAGCATACCGGGGGTCTCAGGCAGTACATACTCGGTGGCCACACAGCCGCGGACGGTCTTATAGTAGTAGTCCGATACCTCGTCCTTCTCGCGACCGGCAATGAAATCCTTGTAGTGCTGACTGTTGGTCACGCAGCTGGCATCGGGCCATGCGAAGTTGGCTCCGCCGGGTGTCTGTCCCTGATCATACCATGCCCAGCAGGCGGGTACCATCTGAACACCCTTGGTAGCGTCGTCACCGTCTGTCTCGGCTGCCAGTACTTCCTCGGTGAAATCCTCACGGCCGATACGGGGGTCGGTATTGTCACGGAAGTTGTCGTTGATGAAGCGGCAGTAGTGATACAGGCGGGGATCGTTCTCGCTCTTCAGATAGTCATACAGTGTCATGCCGAAGCCGGTAGGCTGAGTCTTGTCCTGACCGTAGATGATCTCGGCAAAGGCATTGACACGGAAATCCACGTCAGTGTTGCTGGACTCAAAGGTGAAGGGCTCATGCACATACTTCACATAGGCATTCTCAGTGGGTGCCAGGGGTCCCTCTTCCTGCATAGCCTCCTGGAATTTGGCCTTGGCCATGTCAGGGGCCACATCCGAGATACGCATAGCCAGACGCATCTTCAGGGAATTGGCATAGCGGATCCACATCTTCACGTCACCGCCCAGCGAAGTCACGTCAGCCTTCTTGAGGGTCAGCGAGTTCAGGTCCTGGCGGAACAGGTCTATGCTGGCATCAATCTCGTCGAAGAGGAAGTTGTAGATATCCTCCTGCGTGTCATACTTAGGAGTAATGATACCGCCGTGGCTGGCCTTGCCGGCCTCGGAGACGGGCACATCGCCATATACATCGGTAAGGATATTGAACAGGTATGCCTTATGCAGACGGATGGCACCCAGCAGGGCCTTGTCATGCTGGCAGTTGTACTCGGCATCCACCAGGTTCTTGATACCGTTCTGGTAATGGACTTCCCACAGCGAGCTCGTCACGTTATCCTTGTACAGGTTGGCGCCTCCGGCATTGGCTGCGTTCCAGCTGCCGCCGTACATCTGGGTATAAGGTGCCACATAGGCACGTACCGCCTCCATCGAGGCAAAACTGCCGTAAGTAGAGAGCAGGGCAAAGGTCAGCTGGTAACCGGGCTCTGCCACGGATGCCTTGGACTCATCGGTATTCAGTTCCTCCATATAACCGTCGCTACAGGAGTAGATGAAGAATGAGGAGTGAAGAATGAGGAAGGCTGCGCAGAGCCGCTTCACAGTTCCTTTCAGACTTCTGTTCCTATTATTATATATTATCTGTTTCATAATTATCAGCGATTAATATTTGTATTTGATTCAGAAGTTTCTCACTCTCCTCAGAACTTCAGATTGACATTCAGACCGTAACTCCGGCGCGAGGGCAGTGAGCCGTACTCCAGTCCCATACCGGTACTGCTGTAGTTAGAGTCGGGATCGATATTGGGAATGTTCTTCCATATCATGAAGGGGTTACGGGCTACGAATGAGAGGTCAAGACTCTTGAAGAACTTGTTGCCGCCCAGCAGCTTGCTGGGGAAGCTGTAGGTAAGCGTAATCTCACGGCACTTGACGTATGAGTTGTCATAGACAAACATGGAGGCTGCATTGGTACGCACATTGTCCCAGTAGGACTGCGGGTCAATGGCAAAGGTATTCTTCTCGCCGGTGCTGGCTACGATACCGTCCACCACATAGCCGCGGCACTTGCCCTCGGCACGCCACTGGTCCAGCGACATACCGGCCTGCACACGCTCAGCCTCAGAGGTGTACCATGCCTCGCGACCCTCCAGGGTACGCATATCCTTACCCGTGTAGCAGGCATCGGACATGGTCATGGAGAACACATCAGCACCAACCTTCACATCGAAGCCGGCAGCCAGACGCCAGTTCTTGTAGCTGAAGGTGGTATAGAAACCGCCTGTCCAGTCCCATGAGGCATTACCGATGGTCTTCACCTTATCCTCGTACATGGGCATGCCGGCATCGTTCACCAGAATCTGTCCCTGTGCATTGCGCATGAAGTCACGGCCCTTGATGGTACCGAAGTTCTCGCCCACCTCGGCGCCTACCGATACACCCATCCAGGGAGCGGACTCAATCTTGAAGTAGTCCATGCCCTCGGTCAGCTCCAGTACCCGGTTCCAGTTCTTGGAGAAGTTGAAGCCCAGGTCCCAGGCAAAGTCCTTGATCTGCAGGGCACGTCCGTTCACCGCCAGTTCGATACCCTCGTTACGGATCTTGCCGGCGTTAACCAGGGATTCCCTGAACGAGGAGGCGGATGAGTTGGCCAGACGGATAATCTGGTCGCGTGAGGTCTGGTTGTAATAGGTCAGGTCAATGCTCAGACGGTTGTTCAGCAGCTTCAGCTCGGTACCCACCTCGAAGGAACGGGTACGGGTGGGCTTCAGCGTAGGATTGGGAACCAGGTCGCCGTAGATATAGGCGATGTTGTAGCCTGAGTAGGCGAACTTGGCATTCGTATAGTACTGCTGCAGCAGGAAGGGGTCGGTGTCGGCACCCACCTCGGCCCATGAGGCACGCAGCTTGCCGAAGTTCAGATACCGCTTGGCCTTGCCCTTGACCAGCTCCGAGAATACCCAGCTGCCCGATACAGAGGGATATACGTAGATGTTATTGCCGGAAGGCAGGGTTGAGGACTTGTCGCCGCGTACGGTAACATCCACATAGTAGGCATGCTTGTAGCCCAGACTGGCACTACCGTACAGCGAGTTGATCTGCTTGTTGTACATATCATCATGGGCAGACTGCTGACTGTAGTTGCTGATAGACTTCAGGTCATGGAACACCTCGTTCTTGCCCAGGGCAATGGAGGTCTTGTTATCTACTTTATAGATACTTCCGCCGGCTGTGGCATTCAGGTCGAAGTCGCCCCATGAGTTGTTGTACATGGCCAGGATCTCGGCATTCAGGGTCCGGTTGTTGAACTTCTGGGTGGTCATCTTTCCCTTCTGCTCCTGAGGTGAGGAGAAGGCGATGTACTCCATGAAGTCCATATTGTTGATGTCCGTGGCAATGGTACCCTGAATCTTCAGGTGCTTGTTGATATTATAGACGGCCTTGCCTGAGAAGCGGAACACATTCTTGGTGGACTCATTGCTGTTCTTGTAAAGGTCCCAGTAGGGATTCACATTATAGATCTGCAGACCGTTCCAGTCAGCGTATGTGCCGTCCTCGTTCTGATAGTGCTTCAGCCATGCCTGGTCAAAGGTGGTGGCCAGGGTCATTAGGTTCTTGCCAACATTGGTGGTGGCACTGGCCAGGGCGGGTCGGTTATCCACGCCCTCACGGGTATAGTTGGCAATGAAGTCCAGGTCAACCTTCCCCAGTGTGGTGTTCACACGCAGGTTGAAGTTGTCACGGTTCATATTGCTGTTGGGCAGGATGTCCTTATTGCGCATATCGGTGAAGGAGAAGCGCATGCCCGTCTTGCCTGAGCTGGCAGAGATGATGGCGGTATTCTGGGTGGTCAGACCGGTGCGGAAGAAGCCGCTGGCATTATTGGGTACAATGCTGTAGGGATGGTACTGACCGTCAAACTCGTAGTAATGACTGTAGGCATCAGCCTTGGGGCCCCAGCTCATGTTGGTGGCATTGCGGCCTGAGGTGATGTACTTGCCGTGGTCACCCTGACCGTAGATCTGCTGCACATTGTCCCAGTTGGCTGCCTGGGTATCAAAGGTAAGTGATCCGTTGTACTCAACGCTGAACTTGTCCTGAGCGGCCTTCTTGGTAGTGATCAGGATGACACCGTGGCTGGCACGGGAACCGTAGAGGGCTGAGGCGGCAGGACCCTTCAGCACCGACATGGTCTCAATGTCATCGGGGTTGATAGCGGAGATTCCGTCGCCCAGGTCATACCCGCCCTCGGCCGATGCACCGCCACCGAAGTTCGTGTTGTCCAGGGGCACACCGTCAATTACATACAGGGGCTGGTTGCTGCCGGTCATCTCGGTGGTACCGCGCAGCTGCACATGGGTGGAACCAGAGGGGCCGCCGGCAGTGTTCTGAACCACCAGACCGGCTACCTTACCGGCCAGTGAGTTCACCACGTTGGTCTCCTTGGCCTTCTGCAGGTCTTCGCCCACAATCTCGGTAACATTGTATCCCAGCGCCTTCTTCTCGCGCTTGATACCAAGGGCGGTTACCACTACCTCTGAGAGCTCCTTCTCGTTCTCAGACATCATTACCTTAACGGGGGCACCGGTAACCTTGATCTCCTGGGTGGCATAGCCCACGTAGGAGATGACAAGTATGTCACCGGGCTTGGCTGCGATGGAGAAGTTTCCATCCATGTCAGTGATACAGCCCACATTCGTGTCCTTGATCTTGACAGAGGCGCCTATAAGTCCGCCGTCCGAGTCAGAGACATTACCCTTAATCAGGTTGTCCTGCTGCTCGACTCTGGAGGGCGAAGCAGGCTCTGCTGCCATCAGCACAGGCGTTGCCATCCATGCGGACAGCATCACGGCGCCAAGGCAGGCAATACGATTAGTTTTAGTCTTCATTTTTTAGGGTTATTTAAAAGTTGTTTATATGTTATTTCTTAGTGGTTAGTGGTTAGAGGTTAGAGGTTAGTGGTTAGAGGTTAGTGGTTAGAGGTTAGTGGTTAGAGCTTAGTGAACTATCATCTATTATCTATTATCTATCATCTATCATCTATTATCTATTATCTATCATCTATTATCTATTATCTATTATCTATTATCTATCATCTATCATCTATTATCTATCATCTATCATCTATCATCTATCATCTATCATCTATAAGGGGGAAAGGAGCAAGAGGATAGCTTAGTAACTTATATTTTTCACTTTTCACTTTTCACTTTTCACTCTTCACTCTTCACTTTTCACTCTTCACTCTTCACTCTTCACTCTTCACTTTTCACTCTTCACTTTTCACTCTTCACTCTTCACTCCCTTACGGTGCTCTGTCATAGATGCTTTGCAGCGTGTAGGCGGGGTCGTCATTATGCCAGGCATTCACCATCAGGGTTACTATCTCCTCACTGTTCTGGATGAACTTGCCGTCATCGTGCTCCATCAGACCGAAGGCTTCCTCGCCGCTGGCCTTCTTGCCGTTGTCCCAGAAGAGGACGGGCATCTTATGGTCGCGCAGGGCCTTGCAGGTATATTCCAGATAGTACTTACGGAAGGCCTCCGCCCTGCTGTTGTTACGGTGAACGGCTCCGTACTCGCCCAGATACACGGGGATACCCTTGCGCACAAACTTGTTGTACAGGGCATTGAGGGTGGCGTTGTACTCCTCCTCACCGCCGTTGCCGGGGACCACGTCCTTGCCGGTATGTCCCCACTCGCTGTACTTGGCGGAACCTGCATAGTCCCAGGGGTCGTACATATGTACGGCTACCATGATGCGGTTCGGGGCGGTATCGTCGGGGATACGCAGGTACTTGACGGTCAGTCCGGGCTGGCACACATAGCCGGGGACACCGATGTAACGGGTGGCATTCTGACCGCCCGTGGCACGGATGATATCCACGCACAACTGGTTCCACTCGTTAAGCACACGGTACTGATGACCGCCATCGGTAAGGTTGGCACCACTACCCCACTTCCCGTCCTGAATCTCGTTCAGGGTCTCGAAGATGAGCCAGTCGCCTTCGTTCACAAAGCGCTGGGCTATCTGGTTCCATACCATGGCCAGCTGCTGCTTGATCTGCTGGTTCTTCTGCTCGTCCTTGGCTGCCTCAGGCAGGTTCAGCCAGAAGAAGCCTTTCTTCGAAGGGTCTGTCTCGGCACCGAATCCGTCGTGATGGATATTGATGATGCACTTCAGACCGGCCTTCTTGGCATAGCCGGCCACTTCCGCAACGCGGTCCAGCCAGGCTTTGTCAATGCGGTAGCCGGGGGCCTTGCCGATGTGCCCTATCCATGTCACAGGAATACGCACGGTACTGAAGCCGGCTTTCTTAACGGCATCGAAGGTTTTCTGCGTGGCCTTGGGATTTCCCCAGCCGGTCTCCTCGCTTACGCCGTTCACATGGGCATCCAGGTTGTTACCCAGATTCCAGCCCATTCCCATCGACAGAGCGTAGGCAATCGCCTCGTCCTTGGGATTCCCAGCCCCATCCTGACCTTCTTCCGCATCTGAGTTGCAGGCCGATACGGGAAGGGTAAATAGGATAAGACAGAGTGTTGTCAGTATAGTTCCAGAATAGTTCATGGTTGGTTATAATGTTATTGTAATTTGTTTTCTTTCAGTATTATAAGGTATGAAGATTGGTTCGTCAGCTTTCTGCTTACCGTCCGGATTCAGGATGGTAATAGTATATTCCGCGTCACGGAACTTACGGAATACGGTGTATTCCTTCAGTGTAGAGGGGATGCAGGGGTTGATGATAAGCCCGTCCCAGGTCGGCTGGATGCCCAGTATATGCTGGGTGACGGTAATCCAGTTCCAGGCTGCCGTACCTGTCAGCCAGGAGTTCTTGGCCTCGCCGGGCAGTGCGGCTTCCTTGCCTGCCAGACACTGGGCATATACATACGGCTCGGTGCGGTGCAGCTTCTGGTCGCGTATCCAGGCGGGAGCAATCTTGGTATAGTGTTTCCACGCATCATTGCCGCGGCCGCAAAGGGTCTCGCCTATAATCACCCAGGGATTGTTGTGGCAGAAGATACCGCCGTTCTCCTTATACCCCATCGGGTAGGACGACTGCTCGCCCAGCTCTATATGGTAACGGGTATAGGCCGGATAGTTCAGTACCATGCCGTGCTCGCTGTCCAGCAGTCGCTTCACGGAATCCAGGGCACGCTCGGGCATACGCTCATCCTCACCTATCCGGGCCATCGAGCACCAGCCCTGGCTCTCTATGAAGATCTTGCCCTCCTCATTCTCATGCGATCCTATCTTCCGGCCGAAGAAGTCGTAGGCACGCAGGTACCAGTCGCCGTCCCAGCCGTATGTCTTTACGGCATTCTTCATGTCATCAATGCAATGGCGGGCACGCTCTGCCTCGGCTTTTTTGTCCAGCTGCTGGCACAACTCCACGTACATCTGTCCCACATATACGAACAGGCCGGCTATCATCAGGGACTCTGCCTTCGAGCCCTCGGTCCGGTTCTCCGTGGTCTGGAAACTCTCATTCGGATCCGTCGAGAAGCAGTTCAGGTTCAGGCAGTCGTTCCAGTCGGCCCTGCCGATAAGGGGCAGGCCGTGGGGGCCCAGGTTCTCCGTTACATGATTGAACGACACACGCAGGTGCTCCATCAGGCTGACTTCTGATCCGGCCACATTGTCGAAGGGTACGGCCTCGTCCAGGATAGAGAAGTCGCCCGTCTCCTTGATATAGGCCACCGTTCCGTAGATAAGCCACATGGGATCGTCGTTGAAACCGCCGCCTATGTCGTTATTACCCCGCTTGGTAAGGGGCTGGTACTGGTGGTAGCAGCCGCCGTCGGGGAACTGGGTGGAGGCGATGTCTATGATGCGCTGACGTGCACGCTGGGGAATCTGGTGTACGAAGCCCAGCAGGTCCTGATTGCTGTCGCGGAAACCCATGCCGCGTCCGATACCTGACTCGAAGAAGCTGGCCGAGCGCGAGAAGCAGAAGGTAATCATGCACTGGTACTGGTTCCAGATGTTGACCATACGGTCCAGACGCTCGTCGCTGCTCTTTACCTTATATATATTAAGCAGGCCGTCCCACATGGCACGCAGTTCGGCAAAGGCCTTGTCCACGGCCTCTACGGTGGCAAACCGACTGATAAGCGCATGGGCGCGTTCCTTGTTGATGATGCCGGGGGCTTCCCACTTCTCCTCCTCGGGATTCTCCGCATAGCCTAAGACAAAGACCAGCTCGCGGCTCTCACCGGGCTGCAGCTCCACCTCTGTCATGTGAGAGGCAATGGGGCTCCATCCGTGGGCTATCGAGTTACGGCTCTTTCCGGCCAGGACTGCCTCCGGGGCCTCGAATCCGCTGTACATGCCTATGAAGCGCTCCCGGTCGGTATCAAATCCGTCCACGGCAGACTCGGCCGCATAGAAGGCATAGTGGTTACGGCGCTCACGGTACTCCGTCTTGTGATAGATGACACTGCCGCCGTTCTCCACCTCCACCTCGCCGGTGTTCAGGTTACGCTGGAAGTTCTCCATATCCGTCTGCGCATTCCACAGGCACCATTCCACGAAGGAATACAGCTGGAACCGCCGGGGCTTGTCCGTCGTATTGCGCAATGTCACCTTCTGCACCTCTGCCCATGTATGCAGGGGCACAAAGAACAGCACCTCGGCCTCCAGGCCTTTCCTGGCACCTGTGATACGGGTGTATCCCATACCGTGGCGGCACTCATACTTGTCCAGGGCCGTCTTGCAGGGTTTCCATCCGGGAGACCATATCTCGCCCGTCTCCTGTTCCCTGATATAGAAGTAGCGCCCGCCGTTATCCATGGGTACATTATTATAACGGTAGCGGGTGATGCGGCGGAACTTGCCGTCCTTGTAGAACGAGTAGCCTCCGGCCGTATTGCTGATAAGGGAGAAGAAATCCTCGTTTCCCAGATAATTGATCCACGGGAAAGGAGTGGCAGGCTCGGTGATGACAAACTCCCTGTGTGCGTCATCAAAGAAACCGTATTGCCTTATTTCTTCCGTTTTCATGTCTTCTTTAACTCCCATTTTCATGTTTTTGGTTGATTTCGGGAACAAAGATAGAGATATTAGAAGTACACCCCTTACACAATTCTACCCAAAAATACCACTAATCTTACCGGATGAATCCGGCGGCAATATTAGTGTCATGAAATGGTAAAATTCAGTAAGGATGAGCTAAATCAGATAGGCGTTTTTCTTATAGCTTTCACGGAATTCGGTAGGAGTAACCCCCTTAACCGACTTAAATATGCGGTTGAAGTTGCTGATGGTGTTGAAGCCGCACTTGTAGCTGATTTCCACTACCGTCATGGCACTGGATGTAAGCAGGAGTGTGGCCTGCCCTATGCGTACCTCATTTATATATCCTGATATGGAACGGTTCGTACGCTGCTTGAAGAAACGGCTCAGCGCATTCGGTGTCATATTGATCAGGTCCGAGAGGGTCTCCATGCGGATCTCCTCATGGTAGTGCGAGTCAATGTAGTCCTTCAGTTTCTGGATACGCCTGCTCGTAACCGGCAGTTCGGCATGGGAATAACGCGACGAGGAAAGGGTATGGTAGTCGCCCGAGGCGGCAAGGTCCAGCAGCACGTTAAGCATGGTCTGGGCGGCGTGCAGCGAGGGCTCTGACTGGGCCAGTTCGCACAGGCGGTCATACACCTTCATGATAGCCTTCATGCCGAAGGCGATGCCCACCTTCGAGGCGTCCAGCATATCCTTCAGCGGCTCCATCACACGCCGGTTCAGCCAGGCATCCGAGAACAGGTTGGATGGCATCTGTATGGTAATCTCATGCAACGTCCCGGAACGGCATTCATGCTGTTCCCATACATGCTCCAGGTTACAGCCCACCAGCGTCAGGTCATAGTCGCCCAGTATCTCCATACTGTCGCCCACGATACGGCGCGCACCGGCACAATGCTCCACAAAGTTCAGCTCGTAGGCATCATGCTTGTGCAGGGGATAGTTAAAACAGGGCTTGTATCGCTCCTGTATATAGTAGCAGTCCTTGTCACTAATGGGTGGTATCTCAATAATCAGTTGTGCCATAATAATATAATAATTTAAGTTCCGGGAGTTATAAGATGGAGTTAAATAGGAAGTTATGTACTTCCTTTTTAGGAGCAAGGGGCAAGGGGCAAGAGGATTGTTCTGCACCTGTTTGGTATCGTCCTTTTAACTCCCTTCTCTAACTTCTTTAACTTCTCTAACTTCCCTAACTTCTCTAACTTCTTTAACTTCCCCTTTAACTTCCAATTTTACTTCCAAGAGTTCAGTTAGTAACTTATATTTTTCACTTTTGACCTTCAGTCGAGCCTGCTCACGCTCGGGAAAGTTGATGCGAGTATCACTCTCCTCTCGCTCAATCGCAGCCTTCACTCTTCACTCTTCACTCTTCACTTTTCACTTTTCACTCTTCACTTTTCACTTTTCACTCTTCACTTTTCGTTGACATTTATTCACCACCCCGGACCGTGACCGCCGCCACCGCCGCTGCCGCTGTTATACGTACTCAGGCTGACGGAGGATCCGCCGCTGAACGAGGTGTATCCGTTGCCGTTCCAGAATCCCGTACCGCTGCCGGTAACGCTCTTGCTCAGGGCAGGGGTGCCGGATGTGAATACCACCATGGACGAACCCATGGAACTGTTGCTCGGAACCTTGAAGGCGAAAGCTTTTTCGGAGCCGTTGGTCAGACCGTACCAGGCCCCCTTGGTATAGGAGGTAGTCTGCTTGGCAGTACCGCCCGTAATGCTGGAGCCGCGCTCCAGACCGCCTATGGCCACGATGTTGCCGCCCGTAATGTACAGTTTCTTGCCGCCCTCGGTATTGGCGTCAATGCCCACCTCCGGCTGGGAGGCGGCTACGGCCACCACATTACCGCCTTTGATATAGAAGTTGCCGTTGGCATCCAGTCCGTCGTTGCCGCTGGAGTTGCCGAATACATAGCCGCCAGTGACGGTGAAATCACCTGCCGAGTTCATAGCGTCATCCTTGGCCTCGGCATATACATAGCCGTCAGTTACAGTCAGTGTAGTCTTGGACTCAATGCCCTCGTGGTAGGCCGACTTAGCCCAGATGCTGCCGCCGCTGACCGTAATGCCGCCGTCGGCCCGGATGGCTTTGGGCGAGGTAGCCAGTGCGTCGCTGAGCCGCTCTGTGGTGGAACTGCTGCTGGCGGTCCGTATGGTGGTGTTGGTGGTACTGCTGCAGTAGGCAATCAGTCCGCTGGCTGTGGCTGTGATGTCGGCACTGCCGCTGACGGTCAGCATGCCGTCGGTCTTCATGGCTTTTCCGCCGGCTCCGCTGTTCTCCAGTGTCAGCGTACCGCCGCTGACGCTCATGTTGCCGTCGGCACTCAGGCAGGTGCTGCCCTTCACCTCGGCATCCTCACTGTCCCATACCGCTGTGGCTGTGGACTTTACCGTAACGGTTCCGTCGGTAATATTCAGATCCCCGTCGCACTTGATACCCTTGGCGGCAGCCGCCGTCACCGTAATGTTCAGGGTTCCGCCCTCCAGGTAGGCACTGCCGGAGTCCTCATCCTCGTGGTCAGTGGTCTCACCCGTAGAGGTCGTGCCGCCCAGGTCGCACTGTATGCCGTCGTCACCCGTACCGCTGATGGTGATGTTACCGCTTTTCTGCCAGAAGTATTCCTCGCAGCTGATGCCGTCGGACACAGCCGATGTAATGTTAAGTGTCAGGTTCTTCACTACAATGTAAGAGGCACTCTTGATGCCGTGCTTCAGGTTACCCGCCACGTTCAGCGTGCCGTTGCCCTGCAGCTGCAGTTGTCCCTTGGAGTAGATACAGGCCTTCTGCGATCCGCTTCCGTCAGTCAGCGTGTTCACCGTGCCGCTCTTGGCACTGAGCTGGATACGCTTGGAGTTGTTGATGTTGATGGCAGCTCCGTTGGAATTCGTCAGGGTCACGCCTGCCAGTGCCACCGTACACTTATAGCTGCCGTCCAGCGTCAGTGAGCCGTCAGCGGCGGTTCCGCTGAGCTGGTAGGTGATCTCGTCACCGCTGACAGCCTCCGTATTCAGCTGGCTGACGGTTACATGATTGCCGCTAACGGCGGCCGATACATAGCGTGCCACATTGCCGGGCACTGTCACCCTGGCACCATCGCTGGTATTATACACTACGGTTACCACATTGCCGGTCACCTCTGAATCGTCCAGCGTGATGCAGTCAATGTCAGTCAGCGTGAATTCCTTACCCATAACGGTCAGTGTAGTACCGTCGCTAAAGGTCATCTCCCCCGTCTGCTCAGCGGGGAACTGATAGGTTACATTGCCGGTATTTACGTTCAGTGTCTGCGCCCCGACGGATACGGTCAGCGCAAGGGCAATTATCGTCAGAATAAACTTCTTCATGGTCAGTTTCTGTTAAATATATCAGCCTCTCCCCAGCCCTCTCCAAGAGAGAGGGAGTAAAGAGTTGACGTTGACGTTATCGTTGAGCGATTAGCGAACTCATTAACTTTTCTCTTTTTCTTTTTTTCTTTCAATTCAAACCTCTTGCCCCTTGCTCCTTGCTCCTTGCTCCTAATACAAAGTTGACGTTAACGTTGACGTTGACGTCCCAGCTACGGCGGCAAAGTTAGATATTTTTTCCTAAAACAGAAAAATTTTCACTTCGGAAAAGAAAGATTTTCCGCGATTTATGCTTCATTTTAGACGCCTTTTCAGTATTTTTGCGGTAAGGTCCGTAAACATCAGACAAAATAAACAATGAAAAAGGAAATCGATTTAAGCATTACAAACTACGGTCATACCCGTACACTTGACTATGATGTGGTAATCCTTCCATGGGGAGCCACCGAACCGCATAACCTGCACCTCCCCTACCTCACCGATGCCATACTGGCACACGATGTGGCAGTGGATGCCGCCCTGCTGGCACTGAGGGAATACGGTGTCCGCGCCATGGTACTGCCACCCGTAGCCATGGGAGCGCAGAATCCGGGGCAGCGCGACCTCAGGTTCTGCATCCATTACCGCTATGATACCCAGCGCGGCATCCTGGCCGACACAGTGGCATCACTGTACCATCAGGGTTTCCGCAAACTGCTGATAGTGAATGGTCACGGAGGCAACAGCTTCAAAAGCATGATACGCGACCTGGCCGTGGACTACCCCGACTTTATGATTCTGTCCAGCGAGTGGTTCACCGTCCTGCCCGGCAAGGAATGGTTTGATGAGCCGGGGGACCATGCCGATGAGCTGGAGACCTCCGTAATGATGCACTATCACCCCGAGCTGGTCCGCCTGGAGGAGGCCGGCCCCGGTGAGGCCAAACCCTTCGCCCTGAAGAGCCTGCGGGAAAAGACGGCCTGGGTACCGCGCCACTGGACCCTTGTCACAAATGATACCGGCATCGGCAATCCCCACCTGGCAACAGCCCTGAAAGGCCAGCGCTTTGCCGAGGCCATAGCCCGCAAATACGCCCGGCTCCTGAAGGACCTGTCCACAATCACCACCCCCCAGGACCTGTATTAGAATAGTAGTATCACCCCGGCACCCCCGGCACCCCCGGCAATTCCGGATCCTCCGGCACTCCCGGCAATTCCGGATCCTCCGGATCCTCCGGAACCTCCGGTTCCTCCGGCGAATCCGGCCGAATAAACTTATATGGCAACAATAAAGTATGAGGTGCTGAAGCACAACATGAGAAAAGACAGGACGTGGAACGTCGTCATCAGAGTCACGCACAAGAGGGTAATGAAATACATCCCCACCACAGTGTATGTCACACGTAACGAGCTGACCCCGTCTTTCAGAATCAGGAACTGTCAGAAAAGGGAAAAGTGTGAGGAAATCCTCCGCATCTACCGTAAACGCATCGAGGAGGAAAACCTGGAGTTCAATGACATGACTGCCGATGAGCTTGTAAGAAGGATTACACGCAAGGACATAGCCAGACCGTCCTATGTCGACTTCGTGGATTACTACCGGAAGTGGATGAGAGTTCATGAGAACGAGATCAAGGGTATGGGCAACTACAGGAGCGCCCTCAACTCCTTCATCAGGTTCATGGGACGTAGGATTATCAACTGCAATGAGATTACGGTCAGACTGATGGAGTCTTATGTGCGCTGGCTCGGCGACAGGCATCGGGCGGCCAGCCTCTACTCCGTCTGTATCAAGCGCGTATTCAACGAGGCCCGCGAGACCTACAATGACAACCTCGACGGAGTGGAGGTCATCCGCCGCTCACTGGAGTTCTTCAGCCCTCCTGTTCATATATGTACGCAGAAACGGGCCATCTCCCTGGAGCATCTGAGGGCTTTGGCCGCCATCCCGGATGAGGAGCGCTCCAACTCAATCCGGAATCTGGCACGCGACGTATTCCTCATCTCGTTTATGATGATGGGCGCCAACAGCATCGACATCTTCTCATGCAAATGGGACGGTGAGGGAAACATCACCTACGATCGTGCCAAGACAAAGGACAGGCGTCCCGACCATGCCCGCATCGTTATCAAGCCGCATCCGCTGCTGATGCCGCTAATCCATAAGTATGCGTCAGTGCTGGACAAAAAGGACAACTACGTCTTCCGTTTCAACCGGATGTACCGGAACCCGGCAAGTTTCAACTATAACCTGAACCGGGGCATGAAGGAGGTGGGAAAGGAGATTGGCGAGCAGGGCCTGACCTTCTATGCAGCCAGACATACAATGGCAACCATTGCCTTCAACGAGACCGACATTGACAAGATGACCATACACGATATGCTGAACCATCAGCTTCCGGCGTACAGGATAACGGACATCTATATCAAGAAGGACTTCCGCAGAATCAATGAGGCCAACTTCAAGCTCATCAATTTCGTCTTCAACAACAGGGAGAAGGAACCGTCAGCACCCCCTCAGCACAATCATCCGGACGCCACACTGTTAACCGAAAGCTTCATCACCAGCCTCGTTGATACAGTCAAGGGCATCACCTGGCGCCTCCCCACCCAGGACGCCAATCCCGATAAAACCTGGAATGTGGAAATCAAACTGACCTGCAAATGCCAACCCCTCCCCCTAGGCTGAGTTTCGCTACCGCTCAACGGGAACGCGTTAAATGGTTAAAAAGTTAAAATGTTAAAATGTTATTTCTATACCTCCTTTGGCGTCCCGCCAAGAGATCTTATAAATAATCTGAACCGATTTTTTATCTCACGCAGAAGGCTGCGTTTAAG